>JAOUFG010000074.1 GCA_029858345.1 Phycisphaerae bacterium | reverse complement strand
CGTTTGGTCAATCAGTTTTGCTGGCATGGTAAGTACTCCTAAAAAAACAGTTAAACCATGCCACTGTTATCGGACAAATCCAAAAAGTTCCTTGAAATATAACACTATTTCAAGCGAACACCCAAACTGATGGGCGTCAAAGGCATCGGCGTCCAGAAGCGGCAGCAGTACGGCCGGGCCGTCCTGACGATCATCCGTAAGTATTGCGAAAAACACGCCCTTGACATGGACGTGGACGCAGCACCGGCATTATCGAATTTCGGCCTTGGACGTAAAAAACCCAACCTCGCCAAAGGAAGAGCATTTGAATTGTTCGCACAGGGCCGCTCGATTCAACAGGTCGCCCCCGTAATCAACCGTGCCAAATCCACCACCGTGCAGTATTTGTGCGAATATATCCAAGAAGAAGGGGTTGACGATCCGACGCCTTGGGTCAATTCGAAAACGGTCCAGGAAATCCAGCAAGCCATTCAGGGAGTCGGGACCAAACAACTCAAACTTATTTTCGACCACCTCAACGGAAAAACCGACTACAACAAAATCCGCATTGTGCTGGCCTGCCTAAGGAATGGATGAGAATGGGTCGTCATTGAGATTTGTCCCGCAAGCCACGGCCAAGCACCGCTTGACCGTGCCACCCGGAAGAATGTAGACACTACATTTGCATGCGGTGGCTTTTGAGTTCTCTGGCCAGGGCTTTGGCGTTGGTGCCGCAGTAGTTGTCCAACTGTGACCAAAAGCGTTTACTGTGGTTTTTGTGGCGGATGTGGCACAGTTCGTGGAGCAGGATATAATCCTGCAGGTGTTTGGGCAGAAAGGCGATGTTGATGTTTAAGCTGATGTTGTTTTGACCCGAACAACTGCCCCACTTTGTTTTCTGACAGCGGAAAGCGGCCCTGCGATACGGCAGATCGTATTTGTCCGAAAACCACTCCAACCTCGCAAATAACGCGTCCTGTGCCTTCATGAGTTCATCCCGCGACAACTGCGGCTGTTCGGCCTCAAGCGTTTCCATCTGCCGCATCTTTGTCAGATGCTTTTGGATCCACGATTGCCTGGATTGCACAAATTCTTTTGCACGTTCAAGCGAAGTGTTGACGGGGACCGTCACGGTAATCGCCTGCGTCGGGGCAATCGTAATCCGCAGGTTCTTCGCCCGTCGTGACCGGCTATAAGAAATGTCTAAATGCTGGAGTATTTGATCCATCCTATTTTACAGCACCAAGGGCATCGGTCAGCGTGATGGTGCCTTCGTAGAGTGCCCGGCCGATGATGGCTCCGGCAACGCCGGCGGTTTTGAGGGTTTTGACGTCTTCGACGGTGGTAACGCCCCCTGCGGCAACAATGGGCAAATCAACCGTCTCGACCAATTGTTGGGTACGCTCGATATTCGGTCCGGCGAGCATCCCGTCCTTGCTGATATCAGTATAGACGATCGCCGCCAGCGGCAAATCTGCCGCCTTTTTTGCGAACTCCAGGACACTTAGCGAACCCTGATCCAGCCAGCCCTCGGTTGCGAGATTACTGCCCCGTGCATCCAATCCCAACACCAGCCGGTTGGGATATTCTTGAGCCATTTCGGTAAACCAGTCAAACTGTTTGACCGCGCTGCTGCCAAGAATCAGCCGGGTAACACCCGCATTCAGCATCGCTGTAATCGCCGCCTCATCACGAATGCCGCCGCCCAGTTCGATCTTCATCGGTACCTGTCTGGCAATTTCAGCCACCACATCGGCATTGATGGGTTTACCGAGTTTCGCCCCGTCCAAATCGACCACATGCAGCCACGTCGCCCCGGCATCGAAAAACTCCTTTGCCTGAGCCACCGGATCGTCTTTATAGGTGATCTTACGGCTGTATTCGCCCTGAACCAGACGCACGCACTTGCCGTCAATCAGGTCAATCGCAGGAAGAATATCCATGTTTAATTTCCCAATCCAAGTTCTGAACCATCAAAATATTCCAAGCAAATCAATGTCGGGATAAAGTTCATTTCAAGGCCTAAAGAGTACACGATCCGGAGTTTCAGGTCAAGAAAGATGCTTGAGTTTTTGGCCGGAAAGGCAAATCGTAAATCATAAGCGTAAATGGGAAACAGAAAACCTGCGTATTAAAAAACCAGCTGGTAGTACACCAGCCGGTTTCAATATCCCATTTCTGGAGGAGGAGGCGGGAAAGATGTATTTTGTATATGATGAGAGCGTTTTGGAGACCTTCCCTTTCCCGCCCCGGCGGGCCCCTTTCACAAGCATTCCAACACGGCCGATAAAAATTGACAAGACCGTTATTTTTACACCTCGGCGGCATATGAACCTTTTAAGCTTATGGATTTTTTCGCCTCTTACAAAGTATAAAATACAATTACGGCAAATAGAATAATTCGACGAAAAAAATATTTTTCTTCCCGCATCCTTTATTTCACCGCCTCCGAAAGCGGAGCATTATAGCCAAATATGACGCATTAGGTGAATTCCTTTTTGACTTGAAGCGGTAATTCCTGTAGTATGACGCATCCCATAACCCGGAGAGGTGTCGGAGCGGCTTATCGAGCTGGTTTCGAAAACCAGTGTGCTCGTAAGAGTACCGGGGGTTCGAATCCCCCCCTCTCCGTTTTTTTGATATTATACCCTTTAGGGCATAGAACCGAATAGTGTACAAAAAAACGGGGCGGCGTTTTTTTCGCCGGTCCCGTTTTTGTATGAATGGCTCTGATTTCTGAACATTTGTTATTCGACGGGTTCCTCTTGAACAGCGGCTCCTTTTGTCTTTTCCGCTTTCTTTTCAGATGGTGTCAATTCCGGCTCACTGGTCCGTTGGCGGATCTGCTCAGCACGCTCCCGCTGCATACGGGTAAATTTCTCGATGCCTTCTTTATACGCCGTATTCTTTTTGTCGATCATTTTCTGGATCGCTTCCACCGTGCGCGTTGCACCTTCTTCCTGGGCAATCTTCTTAATTTCTTCGAGTTCGTCAATCGCCTGTTTATGAATTTCGGCCCGCTGAGAAAGCATCTGTTGATATCTCTCCTGCCGATTAACAGAACCACGTCCGGGTCTGCCCGCAAGGGATTGTCTTCCGGGACGTCCCGACTCGCCTTTTATTACAGGGGCGGGATTCTGTTTTTCACTTTTCTTGGCTTCTTTGTCACCTTCTTCGGTTGCAATGGCCAACCCGATAAGCAAACCCGCAACCATTAATAAAGTTACTAATTTTTTCATTTTATCTCCTGTCAAAAATAGTTAGCTTTCGCACTTTTGAAAAGTACAAAATCGGCTTTTACGGCACCAAAAAGGGGGTTTTGAATTAATGCCACTTTCGGAAAAAGCCCCGAAAGTGCTAAAAAATCATAAAAGTAACCTATAGGCCAGTTTGCCTATCTTTACATTTTAAAAAAGTGCGAAACTTAACAAATATATAAAGGGCACCTCTAAAAATTCAAATTCCACAATGCCAATGCCGCGTTTTTATCCCGTCACTGTCGTTCCGGGCTTTTGTTTTCCACATTTTTAGAGGTTGCCTAAATTATTTAATCACGTTTTCCGGAATCTAAGATGACCGCTTACTGAGAGTGTTCTTCAGTAGGACCGGAATGCACCACCACACTGTCATTATCCAACTCAGTGGGAGCTTCAACACCCTCGAATCGCAAGTGTTCCTCGTCCTGCACAGATATCTTAATTAAGCTCTTGCCCTTAAACTGACCGCGAAGCAGATTTTCAGAGAGCGGGTCTTCAATGTACCGCTCAATCGCACGGCGCAGCGGGCGAGCGCCAAATTCAGGATTGTATCCTTTATCGATCAGGAATTCTTTCGCAGCATCTTCCAGTTCCAGATGCAGGCCGTGTTCAAGAAGCCGCTTGAAGACCTTGTTCAGTTCATATTCCACAATCGTCTTCAGGTCCTCACGGGTCAGCGGACGGAAGACAATCTGGGAATCCAACCGGTTCAGAAATTCCGGACGGAAATGCCGTTCCATTTCCTTGTCCAGCAACTCTTTCATCTTTTCGTAATTGGCCTGCTCGGACCGCTTGCCAAAACCAAATCCGGACTGGTTCTTGATCAGGTCCGCACCGATATTGCTGGTCATAATCAAAATGACATTCTTGAAATCAACGTGCCGACCGAAGGAATCGGTCAGCCGACCTTCTTCCATAATCTGCAGCAGCATGTTATAAACATCCGAATGGGCCTTTTCAATCTCATCTAAAAGCAAAACCGCATAAGGACGCCGGCGAATACGCTCTGTCAACTGGCCGCCCTCTTCGTAGCCAACGTATCCGGGAGGGGCGCCAACCAGTCGGCTGACATTGTGTTTTTCCATGTACTCACTCATGTCGATTTGGATCATTGCATCGACATCGCCGAACATGAACTCTGCGATCGCACGGGCCAGCAGGGTTTTCCCGACGCCGCTGGGGCCGATGAAAATAAAACTGCCCATGGGCCGATTGGGGTCCTTTAGACCGCTGCGACTTCGACGTACCGCTTTGGCCAAGGCGTTAATCGCCTCATCCTGTGACACCACCGTCTTATGAAGTTCGGCTTCCAGTTCGAGCAGTTTCTGGGCTTCTTCCTTTTCCAATCGGGTCAACGGCACGCCCGTCATCTTGCTGACAACCTCGGCAACCACTTCGGCATCGACTTCACCAACAGTCTCGCGGTTGGTTTCCTGCCATTGCCGTTGAATCTGCGCTTTCTTGTCCAGAATCTGCTGGATATCATCGCGCAGGGCCGCAGCCCGTTCATAATCGGCATTTCGAACCGCCTCGTCCTTTTCTTCCTGCAGTTTTTCGATCTTGGCTTCAAATTCAGCTAAATCCGGGGGCGGAGTCATATTCTTCAATCGCACCCGGGCGCCGGCTTCGTCAATGACATCAATCGCTTTGTCCGGGTGACAACGCCCGGAAATATAACGGGACGAAAGCTCAACGGCCTGATACAATGCTTCATTTGTAAAATGCACACGGTGGTGCTCTTCATAACGATCGCGCAATCCCTTGAGGATATCCAGGGTTTCCTCTTTACTGGGAGGATCCACCTGGATGGTCTGGAAACGACGCTCCAAAGCAGCGTCTTTTTCGATGTATTTACGATATTCATCGAACGTCGTCGCCCCGATGCATTGCACCTCTCCGCGGGCCAGTGCGGGTTTGAGCACATTGGATGCATCGATCGCCCCTTCAGCTCCCCCGGCACCGACCAGGGTATGCAGTTCATCAACAAATAAAAGGACATTCCCCGCCCTGCGGACCTCATTAATAACCGCCTTGATCCGCTCTTCGAACTGGCCGCGATATTTCGTTCCGGCGACCATCATCGCTAAATCAAGAACGACCAGCCGCTTTTCTTTCAGGATTTCCGGTACGTTGTGTCCGGTAATGCTCTGAGCCAACCCTTCCACAATCGCGGTCTTGCCGACACCCGCCTCCCCCAGCAGGACCGGGTTGTTCTTTGTACGCCGGCAGAGAATCTGAACCAGCCGTTCAATTTCAGTCGTTCGACCGATGACGGGATCAAGTTCGCCCTTCGCCGCCAACTCCGTCAAATCTCGACCAAAACTGTCTAATGCAGGCGTTTTACTTTTTGCGGCCTTCGCCGCTTGGGCGGCAGCAGGACTCATTTTCATCCCCATGGACTGAAACGAACTATCCTCCACGCCCGCCCCCAGAAGATTGAGCACTTCCTGACGCACATCCTCCAGCTTCAGGCCCAGGTTCATCAGCACCTGGGCCGCAATTCCCTCTGTTTCCCGCAGCAGGCCCAAAAGAATATGTTCCGTGCCGACATAGTTATGGTTTAATGAGCGGGCCTCTTCGATCGCAAACTCAATGACTTTCTTGGTACGGGGAGTCTGCGGGAGCTTGCCCATGGTGACCATATCCGGACCGCTCTTGACGAGTTTTTCGATCTCAAGACGAAGTTTTTTGACGTCGATGTCAAGATTGCGGAGCACATTGGCCCCAACGCCGTTACCCTCTTTGACCAGGCCCAATAAAATGTGCTCGGTTCCGATATATTCATGATTAAAACGCTGGGCTTCCTGGTTCGCCAACGCCATGACTTTTCGTGCTCGGTCTGTAAAACGCTCAAACATAGCTGGTCCTTTACACTTTCAAATGATATTTCCGCTCCCTATTCTAACAGGAATACATGGGCTGTCAATCAACGTCCGATTTCATTCATTGCCTATACATTACTTTATAGCCGTTATCAAATTCAAATGTTCATAAAAGTTGAGCATCTGAAATCAAAATTAAGTACTCTCACCATCGACAAAATAACTCCTGAACTTTTATAGATTATGATAGAATTGTGACATAAAAAAAACACATCCATTGAAGTTTTAAGGCTTTAATGATCTTTTTTTAATGTATTCTCTTGCTGCGATCTATAAGCAGAAACGCTATTTTACAAGAAAAAAACTTTACACTCTGGACCTTGATTTGTTCGAACGCAAGAAAAATACACTTTTTCAAAAAAGTCTGTAACAAAAACAGCGTCAAATGCGTTATACTGATAGTTATTATATCAGGCGTTTTTATACCGGGCTGGAACATGGGTACGGCCAAAAAGGCATTATATCTTTCATATTTACTTAAACCGGACTCATTTGAAGATGAAACTTCGAAGGATCATTTTGGGGCTACTTTTTTTCCAATGTATCATTTGTGCGCAATGTGCGGGGGAATGTGTTATCTTCTCAGACCCAAATGACTACATTGACGACCCAAACATATTACAAAACGGCCTTTTTGAATGCGGCGACCCAGATTTGACAGAATACGGCTTTACGCCCCCGATTTACTGGTGCCGCAAGCCAACCCCGGTCACAGCACCTGATTGTTATGCCACACTGCGCTCCAGTTTCAACCCTGACCCCAATAATCAAAACCCCGATGTCAATTGGTCAATAGATGGCCCTTACGAAGGAGGGACTTTCGTCTTACTTTCAACAGGCGGCTTTGACGAAATTCAAGACGGGGACATAAAAGGAGCAAAGATATCCCAGAAAGTGCTCCTGAACGAAGGCGATGTTATATTGGGCGCTTACTTTTTGGGCACAACCGATTATCCAAACTATAATGATTATGGGCGGATATTTGCACAACTGGATCCTAATGATATCTTCCCAGACCCTAACGAACTTGTCATTAACGGCGGGTTTGACTCTGACACGTCTTGGACGAAGACCGGTTTGTGGACAATTGCTGACCCAAATATTTCAGATCCGAACATTCCGGACCCTAACCTCCCAGATACAAACATTGCTACTTACAATGTGTATTTTGATCCTAATGTAGAAAGCACACTTTCTCAAACCATACCCTTTGTACCGCAGGCAACTTACCAAGTCAGTATTGATGTTCTGACAGGCGTGTTTGATTCCGGCAGTGACGCTTTCACTGTCACGCTTGGTAACGAAACACACACTATGATCGCCGATGCCAACACGACCATCACCCAGTCGTTCACCCCGACATCAGGGGATATGCTGACGATATCATGGGGCCACGAGGGCTCAATAAATATCGACAATGTCTCCGTTAGATTCGTCGGCCCTGTCAATGAATTTTTGATTGCTTCTAAAAAAGTTGGAACTGGACCTGACGATATACCGCGTTATGGCTCAACAGTGAACTGGGTTGAATTTGAGCATGTCGTCGAACCGAATCAGGCCGGCCCTTATGTCCTGCAATGTGAAGTGGTTGATTTTGAGGATACAATCCTTAACACCTACCTCGCGGTCGACGGCCTTCGCATCTGCCGCGGCGGCAAACCTCAAAGTGACCTGAACGATGATTGCAATGTTAATCTGATTGATTATTCAATCTTTTCAGAGGCATGGCTGGCCTTCTGTCCCCCCGGTCCCCCTTATGATTGCAACGTAATTGACTGCGATACGATTCCCACAGACCCAAATATACTCGAGATTTGCGAATTGGCTGATTTTGATAAAAGTTGGTATGTGGATCCGAATGATCTCAATATCATGTCTTACGAATGGCTCGACGGCACCGATCCAAACACTTTCTGAGTGTCTGGGCATTTCTCTCGCTGCAAATACGGACACTGTACCTCTCTAAACCTGACAGGTTTTTTTCCCGGCATTCCGGCTTACGGGTTCGATTATGGGTTGACATGCCCGACAAAACCCGATATTATGGATAATAGAAATTATGCAATAAATGTGTTTTCTTTGAAATTGTTGGCACATTAAGTAGGGAGGCTGAAAATGTATTTCGAAAACCGCAGACACAGGCACTCGTGGCAGTTTAGATGGCATACCCTGTTTGCATTTGTAATTCTTTTGGCCGCCTGTCTCGCATTGGCCGGCAATATCCTCGGGGGCGATTCTACCCCGCCCCGAAAAGTCGGACTTGCCTTCACCGCGACATCACGACTCCTTTTTTGGGCCGGTTGCCTTTACGCCGCATTTGCGGCCCTGCTGTTGTTTTATGAAATCGTACGCAGCTTAAAGACAAACGGCGAAAAACTCGACAATGCCGTGGAAATGCTGTCTCGGCAAAATAATCTTCTCCTCCAGGTCTCTCAGGCGTCGCGCCTGAGCGATACGGCGAAGGAAGTTGTCTTCCGGGACTCTGAACAGATGGAACTCGGGGAGGCGGCTTTGACAAAGCTGCATCAGCATGATTTTGAGGCGGCGGATTCAATGATTGAGGCGATGGCTGAATATCCGAAATATAAAGCGCTTGCCGATCGCCTCAAACGTATGTCAGAAAAATACCGCAGCGCGACCGAAGATGGACGGGTCAATCAGATCATTGCCCACATTGAAGACCTGTTTGACAAAAAACTATGGGGACAGGCCGTCACTCAAATTGAAAATCTCACCAAAATGTTTCCCTACTCTGAAAAGGCAAAAACAATGCCGGCCAGTCTAAGGGAACGAAAAGATCTTCAAAAACGGACACTGCTGGCGGAATGGGACCTGGCGGTTCGGGAAAAAAATACGGATCGCGGCCTTGAAATTCTCAAGGAACTGGACCTCTATCTGACGCCCGCCGAGGCGCTCGCACTTCAAGAGTCGGCTAGTACCGTTTTCAAAACAAAGCTGCATAACCTGGGAGTGGAGTTTTCCGTGGCAGTCGCGGAGCAAAACTGGAAAAGGGCCCTCGAAACAGGGCGTGACATTGTCCAGAATTTTCCAAACAGTCGAATGGCCGCAGAAATCCGAAGCAAACTGGATATTCTTCAGGAACGTGCAAAAAAAGCAGCGCCTTAAGAACCGCGGCATCGTCCTACAGCGGACGTGCCTGAAAAACCGATCCTGCTATCTGTAACGACAAAGATTAGACATTTTGAAAAAAAAATCAACCACAATTGATTGGGAAAACCTAAGCAAAGACCAACTGCTTCAAGTTCGTATCAAAGACCTGGGGCTTCATATTGCGGGCTCTGCACTGGAACCGTTGATACAGCGTCTTTATCAGGAATTGGAAGCAAATGGAATTGATTTCCGGCCCCCCTATTATCTCGCCGATGAATGGCTCTGTCCCGACAAGGAGCCCATCATCGGCATTCCTTTCTGTCTGTCACACCCGCGTCTGAAGTCCATCGAAATCGAAATGATGTTCGAGGCCGAAGGCGACAGCCCCCAAAGCTGCATCAAACTGCTTCGCCATGAATGCGGCCATGCGATCAACTATGCCTATAAACTCTATACGCGGACGCGATGGCGGGAGTTATTCGGCTCCTTTTCAACGAAATACTCCGACATCTATCGTTATCAACCGTACTCCAAACGGTTCGTCGTTCACCTCGACGACCATTATGCACAGGCCCATCCGGACGAGGACTTTGCGGAAACCTTCGCTGTCTGGCTGGCGCCAGAAAGCTCATGGCGGCAGAAATACGGCAAGTGGCCCGCTTTTCAAAAACTGCTGTACGTGGACTCGCTGATGAAACGAATCGGGCACCAGCGTCCTGTTGTCACGGCCCAACCGTCCCCCCCATGGGCCGCCTGCCGCATGCGGTCGACGCTTGCTTCGTATTATGAACGGAAACGCAACTGCCTGGGCAGCCAGTTTAAGGGCTATTACGATGACAGTCTCAAAGTTGTTTTTTCGACGGAACAGAAAAGCGATGTCGCCGTCAGCGCAGCAAAAATATTACGAAAATATAAACGGGGGGTCATTGATAACCTCGCGACATGGACCGGGCATCGAAAATTTGACCTCCACAAGTTAATTAACCGAATCATCGAACGGTGTGAGGCAAACAGACTTTATGCCGCGGATAACCCCAGAGAGCTTATTGGAATTACCACTTTTTTGGCCGCCATCGCGTGTGGAACGGGACATCTCAGTGCACAGGGAAGAAAATGAGTAAATCATTGAAAGTCACAGTTTTAGTGGATGCCGCGACGGTCCCCGCGGATGACCCGGACTTTATGGCTCCCGAAGGAAAACAGATTACCGAATACCATGTCGTCGAAACGCTACGGATACTGGGGCATCAGGTCTCAATCATCGGCGTCTTTGATAATCTGGAGTCCATCATCCGCGATCTAAAGGAAATAAAACCCGACGTGGTTTTCAACCTGACCGAACAGTACAGCGGCCAGCGTCTGTGGGACAAAAACATTACCGCCGTTCTGGAACTGCTTCAGGTTCCTTTCACCGGCACAGCAACCATCGGACTGATGCTGTGCCGGGATAAGCGGCTCTGCAAGCAGCTTCTTGGACTGCACCGAATCCGTGTCCCCGATTTCATCTCACTGCCATGGAACCGAACGCCCCGTGTTCCCAAAAAAATTCATTACCCGCTGGTGGTCAAGCCGGCGCTCGCAGACGGTTCCGAAGGCATTTCCAATGCGTCATTGGTCTTCACCGAAGAGGCCCTGAAGGAACGATCCCTTTTTATCCATGAGCGATGGCAGCAGGATGTGATCGCCGAAGAATACATCGAGGGTCGTGAAATGTATGTCACCGTGCTGGGCAATAAACGATTAACCGTCTTTCCGCCCCGGGAATGCTTATTTGACTTTGACAGCGACGAGGGACCCAATCTGGCCACCTATCGTGTCAAGTGGAACGACGAATACCGCGAGCGTTGGGGCATCCATTTCGGTTTTACTGAACTGGACACGGAAACGTTCAAACGCATCGGCCATGTCTGCAAAAAGGTCTTTCGAATCCTTCATCTTCAGGATTACGCCCGCATCGACCTGCGGCTGCGACCCGACGGAAAAATCTGTATTCTGGAAGTCAATCCAAACCCGGACCTGGCATTTGGAGAGGAGGTCGCTGAGGCGGCCGAAAAAGGCGGCTGGCCGTATGAAAAACTGATCTCTCAAATCATCAAACAGGCACTCCAAAGGCAGGCATCGGACTCGTAATGATGGTCCACAATTGAAAGCATAAGCGCACCAAAAAAGGCGAACACCCCTTTAAAGAATGTCCGCCTTCAGTGGGCCGGGCTGGATTCGAACCAGCGTAAGCTCTCGCTAACGGGTTTACAGCCCGTTCCCTTTAGCCACTCGGGCACCGACCCTAATGAAACATCAGATTTTACTGACCCAAAACCTGAATTCAACTAAAAAATCGCCTTTTTCGCAAAAAACAAGCTTCTCTTACTAAAAAGACAACAGAAAGACAAAAAAACAGCGACCCTCATAATCAGAGCCGCTGCAAGAATCGTCCGGCAGGCATTGGTTTCCGTGCTTGGGCTGGCGACACAGTTGCCGTCCCAGACCTGCATCATCAGCTTACGGAAGGGTTTCTGGTCGAAACTAATGCGAACCATAAAGATTTTGCATTCCAGACCAATGAGTTTGCAGGCGAACGACAGGGCCGAACCCCACTGGCCGGCACCAGTCTCGGTGGTCAGACGTTCAATACTAAACTGCTTATTGTACCACGCCTGCGCGACAGCAGTATTGGGCTTATGGCTGCTCGGCGGGCTGGTGCTTTCGTCTTTGTAGTAGATCTTCGCCGGAGTGTTTAAACGGCGTTCAAGGTAAACTACCCTTCGTAGCGGCGCCGGTCGCCAGCGATACAGGATATCTAAAATTTCTTCCGGAATGTCGATCCAGCGCTCGGTGCTGAACTCCTGCTCGATCAGGTTCATCGGGAACACTGGCGCCAACTGATCCGGGCCGATGGGGTTTCCGTCCGGAGCCACCGGCGGTAATGGCGGATTCGGTAAATCTGCAGCCAAGTTATACCGCTATCGGGGAACGTCTTTTCCATCAAGAAGAATTTTTCGATTCATCTTGTTCTCCCGTACTCAAATAGTGTTTACTGATGGAATGATCCTGTTTCAGGATTTTCGCGCCGCGTGTTATCTTGCATAAACTGATGCCCAGTTCCCTTGCAATCCGACGTTGTGGAACCCCCTGCTTGAGCCGCCGCATCAGCTCCCAGCGAAGAGCCAGATCCCGCTGTTCGGCCGGTGTCAGGATTTCGGCGAGAAAGTCCCGCATCTCATCGGGACTGTCAATTCTGCACAGAGCCGCACAGATTTCTTTCATATCAACCTTTTCATCAGATGACTTGTTTCTGGACATAGAAGCATCTTAAAATACACCAACAAAAATGTAAAGCAAAAATATCCCACAAAAAATGAGGTCCAAAAATTAGTTTCCTTTTCCGGTTTTACTTTTGGATGAGCGGTTGTTTGGGAACAGAGTCTTTGACAACCTGTTTCAGGAAGCGACTGAGGACTGTTTTTTCGAGGCGGTCCTTGGTCCGTTTGGTGTTGTCTTTGAGGGGAATCTGCCCGCCGGCATAGCTGGGGTGTCCGCCGCCGGTGCCCTTGCGGGCAACGATACCATGGATGATCTTGTCGGCTCGCACATTTTCTTCATATGTCCGGAGCGACACCATCATTTTGTGCTTGAAATAGCCGGTCACCATCACCCAGTTGGTCTGGTCGTCGCGCAGGAGGATATCGGCCACCTCGGCTATCATGTCGGGATTTTCAATCTGTCCGAGATTCGTCACGATAGCATTGGCGAAAACCTGTGCATTCTTCAGGGCATCAGCCATCATCTGGAAATAATCGCGGCTGACTTTGCCACGCTGAATCTCGCTGAGCATCCGCTTATTGGCAATCGCATACAATGCCGTCAGCGCTTTGATATCGGCTTTGGTGGTATCCCGGCCCAGATCCTGTGTATCCGATCGAATCGCATAGAGCATTGCCGTTGCCAGCGGCACGTCCGGCGTAATGTTTGCCGCATCAAGGTATTCGAGCAGAATCGTAGCCGTTGCCCCGTATTTGCTGCGGATATCGGTAAAGCGGCTGTGACGGGTTTGCTGACGACAGGGATGATGATCGATCACGATGTCGGGTTCGATTTCCGAGGGAAGGGAATTATTGCCGGTTCCCGGCTGGGTATCGACTATCGCGAATAATTCAAACTGTTTCATGTCCAGTTGATCTATTTGCCGCAAGTTCAGACCCAGGTATCTGACCAGCGCACGGTTCTCTCCCCGGCCAACGGTGCCGCCGTGCGCAATGGAACACTGCGTATTCGCCAGGGTGTTGGCGAGTTTGCGCAAGGCGACGGCAGCGGCAATGGAGTCCGGATCGGGATTGTCCTGCATCACGATGAGCATGGCTTGATGGCCTTCGAGGATGGCTTTAAGCTGAACGAGTTTCGATTCGGTTTTGGGCGTAAGTACCATTATTTGCCTTTCCGAAAGGGTTTCAAGAGAGATGCGAAACGAATGCCGCCAATGCCTTTTCGGGATGGAAAAAAACCCTTGGCAATGCTTGCGATTTCCTGGGTGGTGTAAAACGATTTAGGATTATGTTCCTGAATAATGCTGAGCACTTCATTCATATGCTTTCGGGGCACAATCGTAAAAACAAGTTTGACGGGATTAAAAGCCCCCTGCCCCTGAACCGTCGTAACACCATATTCCTGTTGCTTGAGGGCATTGACCAGGTTGGACGGGTCGCGATTGGTCATCACCTGAATCAGGACTGTTCCGAGTGACATTTTCTCGGCCAGCGTAATGCCGATATAATTACCCAACGAAAATCCGGAAGCATAGGCAATGTAGCATATAGGGTTCGACAGGTTTTTCATGATCTGCCCGATGGCCAGCAGCCAGATCAGCACTTCAAAAAAGCCGGCAGCCGCAGCCAGTATTTTATAGCCCCGAGAGACGAAAATGACGCGGGCCGTGCCGATGGTCACATCGACAATGCGTGCCAGAAAAATCAACACCGGAATCACAACCCATGTCATGGTATTTGTATTTAAAAGTGCTGCTTCCAAAATTTCTCCATGTATTTATAGACTTTTGTTTATTTGTTTCTTTGAAACGAGACAGAGTCGCGGATGGAGTCCATCTGTCCAAAGCAAATCAGTTCGTCATTTTCAAGTATCTCTGTTGAGACGGGCGGATTGGCAATTGTATCGGAACCGCGGATAATCGCCAGCACCAGTATATTCTGCCCTTTGAGGCCGGAGTCCAGCAATGTTTTGTGAAGGATCGTGCTCCTGGCACTGACCGGAACCCGTAAGACACCATAGCCGCCGGTGGTAATGGTCAGTTCTTCAAACGAAACCGTGCGTCCGCCCTGCTGTCGGAGAATGAGCTTCCGTTGTAAAGCATTGGTCATACGACGAGCAGC
>JAOUFG010000073.1 GCA_029858345.1 Phycisphaerae bacterium | reverse complement strand
TCCGTTTGGTCAATCAGTTTTGCTGGCATGGTAAGTACTCCTAAAAAAACAGTTAAACCATGCCACTGTTATCGGACAAATCCAAAAAGTTCCTTGAAATATAACACTATTTCAAGCGAACACCCGACTATTCCCCTGGAAAGTTATTCGTATAAATGACTTACAAAACTTTAATTATGTTGGACAGTAAAAATAGTCAACGGTTGTTTTTCTCCAGAAAATCCTGTGCAATCCGCATCAGTGCGCCGATGCGCCGCTGACTGCGCGGCGCGTCTGTTTGAGTTGCCTTGTCGAATGCGGCGGTAATCATCGCGTGCTGGGCCTCGGTCATGAAAAACGTCATCGGCAGCAGGACCGGTGCGGCGTCCGTTTTCGGCAGCGGCTGGTTCTGCGAGAGGGCGTTGAGCTTTTCGATGCTCGTTTTGCTGTCGCCGATCCACCTGGCAAGCTCCCGGCTGCTGTGCGTGCGGCAGAGCTGTTCGATGAGCCTGGCTTTTTTGTAGAGGTTGTCGCGGCCGCACAGGCGGTTCAGATTCAGCAGGTAGAGCCGGGCCTGTTCGTCGTCGGCACAGAAGACCACACAGTCGGCGTGTGACCGTGGGATCTGCTTCAGGGCCCGTACGCGGTGATGGCCGTTGAGGATCTGCCAGGCGCCGTCAGTCAAGGGATGCCGCCGGACGACGATGGGTTCGTATTGGCCGGTGTGCCTGATGTGGCGGACGAGTTTGGCGAACTTGTCCTTGCTCATCCGGTTGGCATTGCCCGGATGCGGATGCAGTTTCGATAGAGGCAGCGAGACAATCGTTTGCTGCGGCGGGTGTTTGAATGTAGACATAGAATCTCCTTTCTTTTCAGTGATCAGTAAACAGTTATCAGTCAACAGCGGACAAAGCGCTGGCGCAGTGATAAAATCAGAGCCGCGACAGTGACGGAGCGGGCAGAGCGTTTGGATTTGACACTATTGTAAAAGTGATAAGCCCTTCGGGCTTGTCGTTTAGTCGGTTTGTTTCAGTTCCCGCTGGGCGGTCGTCAGCACGATGGTTTCGTGTTGCAGTTGCCGGTAGTTATCCAGCAAGGTCCGCATGAGTTCGGCGATGCGTTCATACTGCCGGTTGATGGTGCGTGCGGCACTGTCCAGCGAGTCCAGCGTGGCCTGCGTGTCGTTGGTGTCGATGCCGGCAATCTCGGGCAGGCGTGTCGTCGTCAGCGTCAGTTCGCCGCGGGTGTTGCTGCTCATTCGGATGATGTCGTCGCGAAACAGGAAATGGCCGTTCAGCTCGGTATCTTCAGCGACCAGCATGTTGATCATCAGCAGGTTACGGATTTCATCGTTCAGATCCGCCACGGTTTGCTTGCGTGTTGAATACGTTTGCTTTTCCATCGCCAGCCTGCGGACCTTGGCCAGGTTCTCGCTGATCATATCCAAGGCGTTTTCCGCTGTTTTCAGCAGCGAAATATCGTCCTGCAAATCCTGGATCTGCTCTTGGGCGGCGTCCACCTGATCCAGCAGGGCCTTGGCATACGCGGCCTGCATCTCGCGGCGGGCCGAAGCCGAAAGCGTCTGCTCGGAGCAGGCCTCCTGCTGCGCGGCGTTTGTCAAATTGGGGTGTTGCGTATTCATGGTTCCCCCCGGAATCTGAACGGTCAACCTTAATTATTGCATTAAATGCATTATATAGAAATATGAAGAAAATGTAAAGAGATAATTAATACTGCTGGACAAAAGATAGCAATATGTGCGAGAAAAACCGCTGGCCTGACTTGTTATCAGACCTTGCGGGGATATTTTTTAAGGAGTTGTTTGGGTCGGTGGGCCTATTGGCCGGCTTGGGACGTTTCAGGGGTGTTCAGGGCGGCCTTAAACTTCTCCAGCCGGGTCTTCAAGTCGGCCTGCAGTTCTTTGTTGCCGGCCGTTAACGCAACAGCTTTTTCCTGTGCGGCAACGGCCTCGGCGATCCTAGCATTTTCGAACAGCGCCAGTGCATACGTATCCAGCACCATCGGGTTTTCGCCGCTGGTCAGGGTGTTTGCTTTTTCGGCGGCCTTCAGCGCGATTGGCTTATCACTGTTTGCTTTATCGGCCTGCATCAGGATCTGCCACGCCATGGCATCCAGGGCTTCGGGGTGTCCCGCATCGATGAACTTCTCGGCGATCGGTCGCGTCTGGTCGATGGCGGCCCCGCTCCCAACGGCTGCGAAGTATTGATGGAACAGTTCATAAAGGCGTCGCTCGGCCGCTTGGGCTTCGGCCTTGGCTTTGGCATGGGCTGCCGCGTCGTAGGTTCCCGCGACCACCTGTGCCAGCACCTCATCCATCCCGTCCATCGGATGGCCGAACCAGGCAACATTGCCCTTGGCATCTACGATGCAAGCAAAGGGGATCGTATTTTCCCGATTATATGTTGCCATATACCCGGCACTGACCGTGCCCTTGGTGTCCACCGCGACGATGTAGTCCATTTTATCGCCCATCTTCTCAACGAATGGTTTGACTGTGTTAACGTTTTCGTCGGAGATGCCGATCACGGTGACGCCTTTGTCCTTGAACTGCTTTTGAATTTCTGTCAGATGGGGAATGCTGACCCGGCACGGCGGACACCACGTGGCCCAGAACTCGACCACATACACCTTGCCTTCCGTCAGTGTGACCGGCTGGCCCTTGACATAGGTCAGGCCTTCCAGGGCCGCGGCCTTTTGACCGAGTTGTTTCTTCGTTGCTGTTTTCGGTGCCGGTGTAGGTGTTGGCGCCGGCACAGGCATCGGTTCGGCCGCGGCGGTCTTGTCGATATCGTTGCTTGCCGGCTCCGGGGCCGGTTCTTTCTTGCTGCATCCGATGATCAGGGTGGCGGAAATGGCTATCGTGAGAATAAGCGTCATCAGTTTCATGACAATTCCTTTCAAACATAAGTATTTTTCATACTATAGCCCATTCTGCGCCCGAAAGCAACGGATAATCACACAACAGCGCGGCGGCGCGAGCCGCCCGATTGCGGTTACAGTTGGCGCGGCGTTTCATCGGGGAGCTTCTCGCTTCGCTAAAGCTGCGCAGGACAAGTGCGTTTCCTCGCTGTCAAGCCGGGTCCACAGGTAATAGGCGGGCTGGTGCGACAGTTTGCTCAGGATAAAGTCCGTCCGTTCCGGTGCGTGGGCCTCGTTGCGGCGGTTGGTGAACTTCTGACAAAAACCGGCCATCTCTTCTTTAACAAACGCCCGCAGGTCGGGCCGCAGGCGTTCGATGGCCGCGTGTACCGATTCGCTGTCCTGTTCGAGTGTGCCGGTCAGTCCCGCTGTCTCCAGTGCCGCCTGCATACGCTCGGTTTTCGCGTCCGGCGGGCTTTCGAATACCGTCATCCCCGCCCGCTGAAAGAACGGATGCGACCGGCCCATCACGCTGACCGCCTCGACCATCGCAACGCCGGTCAAAGGCAGGGTCTCGCGAACCAGCCGGGTTGCCAGCCCCAGTCCGCGGTAGCGCGGCTCGATGGCGACTCGCCGAATGCACAGCAGCCGCTCGTTCAACAGCGACAGGGCCGCCGCCCGATCCAGTCCGGCGAACATCCCTCCGGCAGCACGGTTGCGGGCGGCCAGATTCGCCGACGGGGCGCCGTAAACGATGACCCCGACCACCGGCGCCGCCAGTCCGCGCCACAGATGGTCGTCGATGAGCTTGTAAATCTGACGTATCGGGCCGCAGGGCTGGCCGCAATAGTGAAACCGGGACAGGTGCTCGTAGTCGCTCCGGTCGCCGGGGACAATCATTAAATACTTGTGAAGAGTGCACTTAGGGGTTGATTCCATAAACATCTCCTTCCGATAAAATGCCTCAAAACACGCTATAAGCGCTTTGGGAGTAGAATATTTTTTCTTTTTTCTCAAAAAAAGTCTTTCGTGTGGGTACAAGTACCGATACTATAAGGCAGTAATACTTTCCATGTGGAAGTCGAGAATGCGAAGAATACCAATGGGCAAAACCGAACATAACAGATCTGATGCTTCATGCTCTTTCGCGGATCAGTGCGGCCTGGTTGAAACGCTTCAGGCAAAGATGGCCGAGCTGTCGCAGCGAATTTACGAAAAATACTGCACAAACCCCTCGTCTCAATGTGCGCGCCGATGGCTCTATGAACAGGCCGGCCCCCGTGCGGTGCCTTCGCTGATGCTTCCCGGCCAGTTTGACTGGGCACACCAGATCGCCGAAGAGCTTAACGGCGACCCCGTTTCCGAACACGCCGAAGCGCAATAAGCAGATCGCGGTTGAAGGTTTTCCGATTCATGACCCTCAAAGGTGTCATCTCTATTAACTTGTCAAAGAACTTTTCAGTTATCAGTTAACAGTTGCAGGCGGTCCGGTCGCATTTTTTCGTTATCTTGAACTGGCATTCGGGGTTGCGTTCCTTATCCTTGTAGAGCATTTTTGTTTTGCCGCCCAGCCCCTTGACGATCAGGATGTCCGGCAGCAGATCCGCCAGCACGTCCTCATGGCAGGAGCCAAGCACAAAGATCTTCTTGCTTCGCCGCGTCAGTTTTCGCAGTTGGTGCGCGATGGACGCGGCGGTGATGCGGTCCAGCGAGCTGGTGAACTCGTCGGCGAAGACAAACGTCGCCGGGTGGGCCAGTGCCGCCGCCAGCCGAAACCGGTGCTGCTGTCCGGCGGACAGGTGCGTGGGCGTCTGGAGCATACTGAAGATGTCGCCAAGCCCGGCGCGGGTGAAGGTTTCGGTGCTGGCGAAGATCGGCTGGTCAATGCAGTCAATCGCCGGGCGGTCGTCGGGCAGGGCGATATCGTTTAGCCGCAGGCGGTTGCCGGGTTCGACCTGTTCGTACAGGGCGTTCAGCAGGACGGTTTTGCCCGCGCCGCTGGCGCCGGTGATGTAAACGATGTCGCCGGGCCGCAGTTTCAGCCGGCAGCGATGCCGCAGACGCCGCTGGCGGATGCGCTCGGTCCGAAGCCCGAACATACGGATCAGCTCGGTCGCGCGCGGGGTCGTCGGCGGCGTAAAATCAATCTCGGTGTGCACGTTCAGCGTGTACATGGCACGCTCCTTTTCTGAGCCGCGACAGTGATGGAGCGGGCGGCGTCTGGGCCTGTGCATTTCACAGTGTCCGACGCAATCGGGCGGCTTCCTTCTTCGCTCTTCGAGCTACGCAGGACAAGTGCGCCGCTGCGCTGTTGTGCTGCGAACTGATCCAGCGTCTTTCGCACACGGTAGCGGCTGATGCCCAGCCGCGCGGCGATCTGCAACTGGTTCATCCCGAACAGGTAATAGGCCGTGAGGACGGTTTTGTCCATCGCCTTCAGGTTCCGGGCCTGGATGCCGGTCTTGCCGCCGGTCCTCTGCGACAGCTTCCGCAGCAATCGCCGGAACCGGCGGCTGACCGTGCTGGCGTGTTCGCCGCGGAGCCGGGCCACCTGCCGGTAGCTGCTGCCCTGGTCGAGGATGGCCGTCAGCAGGGCACGCTGCTCGGCCTCCAGGGCGCCGGCGCGGTTCAGGACCCGGTCCTTGAGGGCCTCCAGCCCGGCCCGGATGTCGGGGCGCTGGTCGGGCCGGTCATAATAGCGAAGGGTTTCTCTGTCGTTCATGAAAACTCCTTTCTGCCGCGGCGGCGGTCGTTGTGATAAATATCAAGTTGTATGTTTATCTAACATAGACAATAGTTTAACCAAATACATTGTTAAATCAACATCAAACTTTGTATTTTTTGTAGTATTTTTTCTAAAATACCGCAACTATCGCACCGAAAAAGCGTTAGCGACGAAAAAAACAAAAAGCCCGGAACGGCAGTGACGGGATGGGAAACCGAGTGCTTTGCGTTTGGTACAGGGTTATCACATCGTGTCACTTCCGTTCCACGCTTCTGTTTACCCCCAAACAAAATAAAAATGCGATTTATAGTCTGTCGATTGACCCGATGACATCGCCAATAATCAATCCACAGATTTCACAGATTTACACAGATTTTTTACAACTGTGACCCATAGTCCGTTGTTTGATCGTTGATAGTGAAAATAATGTGAGTATGAAACCGAGACCGTAATTGTCATGCCGGACTTGATCCGGCATCCAGACACCAACGCCCCTGGACCCCGGATCGAGTCCGGGGTGACATGTTGCGATAGGAGTAGTGAATGAATGTAAAGGAAGTGATTAAAAAAGCCATCGAAGATGCCGTATTTCTTTTGAATGATGAATTCGAATCGGTCATCGATCAAGATATCGCAAAACGGTATGAGATCGTTTTGAACGATCTCCAAAAAGCTCTTCATCTTGTCAATAAGTTACCACAGGAAAAGCGCAAATGGAAAAATTCATTAAATTGATATTGCCGGCAACGGATGTTGGACAAATCCTCGATGGGCTTGAACAGCGGCGGATTATTTGGCTAGCTACGGCTGAATATTTGGAAGCCGGATATACGACCTTGTCAGATTTTATCGAAGAATGCTCCGATACTTATGAGGCTCAAGCAGTTGCTGATTATTATCAATATATTATCGATACGATTCGAAAGCAGCGAGATGCACAGGCAGATAAATATATCTAACCTTTCAGCAACGGAGTTAATATGATTAATGATGAAGTTATGGATGTCAAAACGTTAAGAGCGATCTTAAGCGAAATTCACAATAAAGTGGAGAATTATGAAATATGGCTATCTAAAGACGAAGAAGGGAACGAGTTTCAAAGAATGTGTAGAAATACAGAAATTAGTTTAGTTATAGATAATAAGCACAACCGTCTTATTTTCTTTCCTTCTTGGTGTTGGCCAAACAAAAAAGATATTCCTCACGACTATTGAAGGAATATCCGGTTTCGATGATAGTCTAAAGCGTCTTCGGCAGGTTTAAACCGTTCTGGAAGTTTAATTTTATGACCTTCAATTTCGATCAGCCCGATTCTATGCAAATCGCTGGGATTTTTTGTGAAAAGCTGTTTGGACACAATGATCTTATGCTTTTCATCAAATGTAATAAGCCCTCTGTCGAACGCACGATCATGCAAGGCACACAAAGAAACTCCATTTTTCGGATCGACACGACGAGTCTTGTCTTTTGACCAAGGTATGATATGGCTGGCATTTAAAAGTGTGGGCAAATTAATACTGCAAATTGCACAGGAATAGTGATAGCCGGATAAGACAGCTTCACGGAAAAATCTTTGAACAAGGCGAACACGGACATGACGAGACGCCTCTGTGTGCTTAAACTCTTTTGGCATCTTTTCCTCAAGTCCAAGATCCTTTTTCAGAATATGCAATCGATTTAATGTTGATTCACTTTGAAAAGCAAGTTCTTCCCAGTTCTGGTTGAATTCGTCCCAGATAATCTTGTCGAGTTTGCTGCCGTGCGAAAGCCCTTTCACATTTCTTTTTTGATGGGTTGGGTCAAGGCTTGAGAAATTGCACATTTTCATAGAAACAGAGCTTGGTGTTCTGTTGAGTATTTCTGACAGATGAATAATAGCAGGGTTCGTATGATGGAGTTTTCCAAAAGGAATTTTACAGTACAGATTAAAAGCTAAGATAGATTCCTCTCGTGTCCAAGCCCTTCGTGTATTAGCCATATGTTTTTCTCCAGACAATTAACATGTACATTTGGTCTGAAATATACCATAGCAAGTCTTGGCAAGCAAGTGGGCTGTTCTGGTCGTGTGGGAGTGTCAGGTCAAAAGCGGCGTTTTTGCCGAGCGGGTTGGGGCGCTTCTGGAGGGCATAAACCCCCTCGTCACTTCGTGACACTCCCCCTTGGCAGGGGGAGAGTTCAAGACGCCCGCGTTGCCAGTGTCTGGCTGGGCGCATAAAAAAGCACGGGGGAAACATTCACCCGTGCGTTTCTAAAAATACATTTCGGCGGCCGCCCTTTTTTCCTTCCGGTCGTCCCGGCAAGAGCTCCTCTCCGGTTTTCTCCCGACTCCGCTGTCAGCTCCCTATTTTTCATGTATACGCCGCGGCGGACGGGGCGGTTCACAAAAATAACGTAAAAATTTTTATTTCCCTGTTACATTGTGAGTTTTCGGGCTCGGGATAAATACCGAGTTTCAGGGCAGTTAATAGATAAAATCTTTTCGGTCGGCATTGTTTTTTGATCCCGACGACAAAAGCGTATTTTTCGTAAGTCCTTATTAAACATGTGGTTACGACACAAAAAATAACAAAAAGGCCGGTTTTTGGGTATTTAAGGTAAGAAAATTTTTATAATTTTCCAAGAAAAAGTAAAACCAAACGGCCCCAATGTACGTTATAATATATAGCGAAGGCCCTAAAAAATGTAATAATATGACTTTTTCATCACCCTCCTCCGAAGCCAGATTGCGCTCAAGCGTGTCTGGCTTTTTGTGTCCGCCGGCTCCGGCGGCGTTCCCGCCAACCAAATCCGTGCTTAAATCCGCACAAAACCCGTTTGCATTCCGTAGATTTTGTGTATAATTGTATCGAGTTATAATGGATTTAGCGGGAGATACTCAGGTGCCGCATTCAAACCCAAAGGATCAACACGATAGGACACTCCGACGTCCATGGCTTCTCGGCGGTGTGGTGTTTTTGTGTATACTGGTGCTGATAACTGTCATTGTAGCCATTGTAATGAACCGGCATAAATTCGTGGGCGATTTTGAGTACACCCAGGCCCAGCTCCTGGAGGAGACACTGGGGGTGAACAATGATGAACTGATCATGCTGATCATATCCTTGGTGGTGGTGGTCCAGATCGCTGCCAGTATTAAGTTTCTCCGATGGATTCCGAACAGGTTCCTTGTTTTGTCCGGTTTTGCCTGCGTCGCTCTCAGTGCATTCTGCACCGTCGTCGAAAGCCTCTTCTCCGGACAGACGGCCGAGGCCCTGAACTATGTTGAACATATTGCGTTCATGATCGCCTCAGTTCTAATGGCCGTCTGGTGCGGGCTCTGGACATTTGCACGTAGAGAACCGGAGGGAACATAATGCATCCTGTGGCCTACATCGAGCTTGTCTCTGTGGTCGCCTGCCTGGCGGCGATCGTGTTCCTGCTTTGCGGCTGGAGACGTCCCGGGTTTTTACCCGCAACCCGAATCCTGTTATTGGTCCTGCTGGCGCTGATGATGTTTTACGGGGCCGCTCTTTTCATGGAGTGGTCGGGTTTAGGACAGCGCTTCCGCTGGCATTTCATTGAGGATTTTGCCAGTGTTTTTATTCCCCTTATGTGGGCATTCGTTTTTTACGCGTTTGTCAAAAACGCCGTCGAATCCGATCTTGAAAAAAGCCGGGAACATTTTCGCAATCTGGTTGAGACCACCAGCGACTGGATCTGGGAGGTGGATACCAAGGGGCGGTACACCTATATCAGCCCGCGCGTCGAGGCCATTCTGGGCTATGCGCCGCAAGAGCTTAAGGGCAAAACCCCGTTTGACCTGATGAGAGCCGAAGAGGCCGAGCGCGTTTCTGCGATCTTCGCCGAGATTGTTACCGAGAAGAGGGCTTTTCAGGATTTGGTCAATGTCAACCTGCACAAAGACGGTCATGAGGTCATCCTGGAAACCAACGGCACCCCCATCTTCGATAACACAGGAAACCTGACCGGCTATCGAGGTGTGGATCGTGATATCACCCGCCGGCTGGAAAATGAGCGGCTTCAACGACAGCAGCAAGCTGAACTGGACAGTGTGTTTCGGGCTTCAGCGGCCGGGATCGGCCTGGTGCGAAACCGTTATCTGGTTCGCTGCAATAGACGCTTCTCTGAGATCGTCGGTTATCCCGAAGACGATCTGATCGGCATTGACCCTCGCCGGTATTATCTGTCAGATCAGGACTATGTCGCCGTCGGGGATAAATATGCCGAGGCCCTTGCCGAGGGCTTTGCCCGTATCGAAACACAATTTATCCGCAAGGACCAGACCATTATTGATGTCGTGCTTTATTTCTCGCCGCTGGACAGGGACGATGCGGACAAGGGCTTTGTGGTTGTCACGCAGGATATTACCGAGTACAAGGCCGCCCGCCGGCAGGCCCTCGCGGAAAAAACCCGTGCCCAGATTTATCTGGATGTGGTCAATGTGATGATCCTTGTGCTCGACACGGCCGGCCATGTTAGGATGATTAACAAGAAAGGCTGTGAACTGCTGGGGCGCAGCGCCGACCAAATCGAAGGGGTCGACTGGTTCAAGCAGTTTTTGCCGGCGTCATATCGAGCTATCGCGTGGAATGCCTTTCAACGGATTCTCGCCGGCGATGAGAAATCGGTGGCCTATTTCGAGAATCCCATCCGAACCACCGGCGGTGCGGAAAAACTGATCGCCTGGCACAATACGGTTCTGCGTGACGATTCCGGGCAAATCGTTGGGATCGTCAGTTCCGGCGAGGATATTACAGAAGCCCGTGCCGCAGAGGACGCGATGCGCAAAAGTGACGAGCGGCTGCGGGTGGCCCTGTCGGCCGCTCAGATGGGAACCTGGCGGTGGGAGATTGCGACCGACCAGGATGTGCGAGACGCGAATCTCAATGCGATGCTGGGCCTGACTGCAGAGGAAACGGTACAAAGCAAGGAGGATTTTTTCAAGTTCGTGCACCCGGATGACTGCCAGGCGGCTCGGATGGAATGTGAACGCGCGATTCGTGAGAGGAATTCCTGCCAGGTGCAATTTCGCATTGTTCGACCCGATGGTGAGATCCGCTGGGTGTTGGATAAGGGCAAGCCGTTTTATGATTACAATGGCAAACTGGAGTACATGACCGGTGTGGTGGTCGATATCACTGAGCGGACTGAGTATCGCCAACGCTATCGGAATATTATCAATTCGGCACCGATAGGCATTTTGACCTACGAATTAACGCCGGACGGCCAGTTATTGCTGACCGGTTCCAACCCGGCGGCGAATACCATTTTGGGCCACGATTTCACACCGTCTGTCGGCAAACCCATCGAGGAGGTTTTCCCCGAACTTGTGAATACATTTCTGCCCGATGAATACCGCCGGATTTGCCGCGAAGGCGGCTGCTATCACGGCGATAATTTTGAGTACAGGGACGAACGCGTCAGCGGTTTTTATGAATTTGACGCCTTTCAGACATCGCCCGGCAATGTCGCGGTTGCCTTTACAGATGTCACCGAACGCAAGCTGGCGGAAGAGCAGATACGCCAGAGCAGGGATTTATTGAAGCAGCAGGTCGAACGCTTTGAGAACATGTTCCATACGATCCCGGATCCGATCTATATGAAGGATCTGGATTCCCGATTTACCCATGTCAATGAGGCCTATCTTAAGCTGGCCGGATTAGCGGATGAGCAGGACGTGATTGGTAAGACCGACTTTGACACTTACGATGAAGAACTCGCGCGGTCTTTTTATGAAGATGAGCAGGAAATTATGCGTACCGGTATTCCAAAGGTTGGATACGAAGAAAAAGGCCTCTGGCTGGATGGACGAGTGACATGGTGCCTGTCGACGAAGATGCCGCTGCGCGATGCCGCGGGAAACATCATCGGGCTGATTGGCATATCGCATGACATCACCGATCGAAAGCAGGCCGAGCAGAAATTAAAGGAAAGCGAGGCCCATCTGTCCAAACTTATCAGCCTGGCTCCGAGCGGCATTTGTGTGATGGAGGGGGATGTCTATGTGAGTGTCAATGACCGCTTCTGTGAAACCACGGGCTACAGCAGGGAAGAATTGATCGGAGAAGAAAACCGCGGGGTAAGCCGCAAGTTATATGAGTCGGATGCTGAGTACGAAGCCGTCGGCCAGAAAATTTACGAACAAATCCGCGATGATGGAATCGTCAATATTGAGACACGGATTCTCCGGAAGGATGGAACGCTGGTCTATAATCTTGTTTCCGGAGTCCCGTTGGACCCGGGTAATTTGGATAAAGGGATATTGTTTTCCGGGATGGATATCACTGATCGTAAGTTGGCTGAGCAACAGCTTAGGTTCACTCAGTTTGCCGTCGACCACGCCGGCGAGGCGGCATACTGGATGGGGAAAGACGCGAAATTTATCTATGTGAACGATCTGGCTTGTCGATCACTTGGGTACACCCGGGACGAACTGCTGACGATGGCCGTTCCCGACATTGACCCGGACTTTCCTGTTGATGCCTGGCCGGACCACTGGAACCGGATGCGCGAGCAAAGAATGATGCGGTTCGAGTCGCATCACAAGAAAAAAGACGGTACGATTTTTCCGGTTGAAATTTCCGCGAATTTTGTCGAATATGACGGCAAGGGGTACAATTGTGCATTCGCGCGGGATATCACCGAACGCAAGGTCGCCGAACAGGAGCGCGAAGTTCTGATGCAGCAATTACGCGAGCGAAATGACGAACTCCAAAGCATCGTATTTACGACCGCTCACGACCTGCGCAGTCCGCTGGTCAACATCGCCGGCTTTGCCGGCGAGCTTGAAAAGGGCTTGCAGAAACTGGAAGAGATGCTGGCCGGACAAAAACTAACCAAGCAGGCCGCCAAAGATATCGAGTATCTGATCAAGACTGATATTGCCGAATCGCTGGGGTTTGTTCGGTCCGGCAGCCGCCACATGGACATGCTGCTCAACGGCCTGCTGCGTCTGAGCGTCGTCGGGGCGGCTTCTATTGAGCCGGGGGTCGTGAATATGAACGATGTGTTCGATGGTATCATTGAGGGCCTGCAGTACCAGATTAACGAAAGCACCATCGATATTTCTGTCCCGGAGGACCTGCCCAACTGCTTTGGGGATTTTGGGATGCTGACGCAGGTCTTCAGTAATCTCATTGAAAACGCCATCAAATACCGTCATCCCGACCGTGCTGCTGTTATCGAGATTGGCGCTTCGATCAGGGATGATACGGTTGAATACACCGTGACCGATAACGGCATCGGGATCGATTCACCCCATCTTGAGAAGGTTTTTGAATTGTTTCACCGTCTCCATCCCAGGGAGGAACAGGGCGGCGAGGGTCTTGGATTGACGATTGTCCGCCGCATCCTCGACCGTCTCGGCGGTACGGCGCGAATCGAGTCGGTCCCGGACAGGGGCACCACCGTGTATGTGCGGCTGCCGCGCGGGTAACGAATATGCCTTATGTTCGACGCACAACCCCCCATAAATGCAGCACCGGCAAAGGCCTCGCGCGGTGATTTTTATCCCGCCGCGCCCGATTGCATCCATCGGGCAGCAGTCTGGCTATAATCTCATCACTCTCTCATCCCGGAACCCGATAATATACTGGAGTTTGTTCTCATACCTGATATACTTTTGCGCAGTGGATTGAAGAAAAATGTTCCTACTTGCGTGGAGAGAGAATCGTGGCAAAGGTATTGATTATCGGGGCCGGCGGGGTCGGCAATGTGGTTGTTCATAAATGTGCGCAGGCGGCGGAGGTCTTTGACGAGATTATTCTCGCCAGCCGGACCAAGAGCAAGTGCGATGCGATTGCGGCCAAGCTGTCGCGGCCGATCGTGACCGAACAGGTCGATGCCGACGATGTTGACCAGATGGTCGCGCTCATCAAAAAGCGCTCGCCGGATCTGGTGCTGAATGTCGCCTTGCCGTACCAGGATTTGCCCATCATGGATGCGTGCCTGGAGGCGGGCGTCGATTATCTGGACACCGCCAACTATGAGCCGATCGACGAGGCCAAGTTCGAGTACAGCTGGCAGTGGAACTACCGCGACTCGTTTGAGGATGCCGGCATCATGGCACTGCTGGGCAGCGGCTTCGACCCCGGCGTGACCAATGTGTTCTGTGCCTATGCCCAGAAGCATTACTTTGACGAGATTCACACGATCGATATCGTCGACTGCAACGCCGGCGAGCACGGCCATCCGTTCGCGACCAACTTTAACCCCGAGATCAATATTCGTGAGATCACGCAAAAGGGCAAGTACTGGCAAGACGGCGTCTGGAAAGAGATCGAGCCGATGAGCGTGTCGATGGATATCGACTTCCCCGAAGTCGGCGTGCGAAAGGGATACCTGCTCTATCACGAAGAGGAGGAATCGCTTGTGGAAAACATCATCGGCCTCAAACGCATCCGATTCTGGATGACGTTCGGCGCCGCGTATATCAATCACCTGCAGGTCCTGCAGAACGTCGGCATGACCAGCATCGAGCCGGTCGAGTACGAGGGTCACCAGATTGCACCGCTGCAGTTTTTAAAAGCCGTCCTGCCGGACCCGGGTTCGCTGGGGACGAACTACAAAGGCAAGACCTGCATCGGCGTGATCTTCAACGGCGTCAAGGACGGCAAAGAAAAGAACATGATGATCTACAACGTCTGCGACCATGCCGAATGCTTTAAGGAAACCGGCGCCCAGGCGGTGTCCTACACCACCGGCGTCCCCGCCATGATCGGCGCCAAAATGATGCTCACCGGCCAATGGAAAAAAGAGGGTGTCTGGAATATGGAACAGTTCGACCCCGACCCCTTCATGGAAGCCCTCAACCACTACGGCCTCCCCTGGAAAATTTTAGACGGAAAAACACTGGAGAATTAATCGGAGCCGCGACAGTGATGGAGCGGGCAGGAACCACGAATGGACACGAATAAACACGAAGAATTTTAGTTTTACTGTCCAACATAATTAAAGTTTTGTAAGTCATTTATACGAATAACTTTCCAGGGGAATAGTCCCCATGGAAAGGAAAAGTCATGGAGCGACGATTTG
>JAOUFG010000072.1 GCA_029858345.1 Phycisphaerae bacterium | reverse complement strand
ATTCACACCTGCGAACTCAACAAGGTTAATCCGTTTGACTACCTCACCCAGTTGCAAAAACACATCAATACCGCAATGGCATCCCCGGCGGACTGGATGCCCTGGAACTACAACGACCGGTTGCAAAACATTGGCACCTCAAAATAATTTTTTTCAGCATTGCCGAAAACTCACCGATTTCGCGATTTTGGGTCACTTTCCATCAATGCAACATAAGATATATTATGGGACTTTTAAGATTTGGGTTTCAAACAGGGTATATTCATAGAAACTTAAAAACATACCGAACCCACTAAAAAAATGCGACCACTGTGCGGCTATGTCCTTTTTCAAAACACTTTAGAGTTGTCCTCGCGGAATTTTATTACCCTAAAGGGTATCAGACGTCCCTCAATGCCAGCGGCTTATCGAGGATTTCCTTCAATATGATTGCTGAACGCAGGTTTTCCGGGCTCTTTACCATGAAAGCCAGAAGATTTTCTGATTGCTTTTGACTGCCCTCAACAGTTTTTGTCTTTTTTGGAACCCTTTGTTTCTGAGTCCCGAGAATATTGGGTTGAATCACGGCCTTTGGAGTTTGTGTTGGCGCATTTACATGTGGCCGTTTTGGGACGGTTCTTTGACTTTGCAGTTTCGCATTCCGTTGTCGAATCGCCTCTTGCTGAATCTCCCATTGTGAACGCTGCGGCTGCCTTATTGGGGGTGCTTGCTGAACGGGCCTCGGTTGCACATATTGCGGCGAACGCTGTTCGGGTGGCCTTGGCTGAGTTTGTCCAGTCTGTCTTTGATAGATTTCCTGATACCGCCGGCGAACCGCTTTTTTTAACTCCGATTCCGTTTCTTCACCAGAATCCTCCGTCGGTCGTTTTTTAGCCACGGTCTTTACGATTGAGGCGACAATATAGATTCCAAATATCAGGATTGGACCGAATAAGTCAAACAACCCCTCTGCTAATAACCCTATTTGTGCGTAAGCAAAAAATATCATCTTTATTCAGCTTTCGCGTCAGGCGTTCCTTTTGCGATGGAATCCCTCATGGAAGTATCCGATATAACATTCTTCATGCGGTAATAATCCATAATGCCCATATTGCCTTTACGGAACGCCTCAGCCATGGCTTTCGGAACTTCGGCTTCGGCCAATACAACCTTGGCGCGGTTTTCCACAACGGCCGCACTCATTTCCTGTTCACGAGCCACTGCCATCGCACGGCGTTTTTCGGCCTCGGCCTTGGCCCGTTTCAGGTCCGCTTCGGCCTGAGCGCCTTGCAGTTGGGCGCCAATGTTTTCTCCGACATCGACATCCGCAATATCAATCGACAGAATCTCAAATGCCGTTCCCGCATCCAGCCCCTTGGACAATACAGACTTGGATATGTTGTCCGGATTTTCGAGTACGCTCTTGTGGGTTAAAGCGCTGCCGATGGTCGTTACAATACCTTCACCCACACGGGCAATGATCGTTTCTTCGGTGGCACCGCCGATTAACCGTGCGATATTGGCCCGTACGGTTACACGGGCCTTGGCCTTAAGCTGGATGCCATCCTGTGCCACCGCATCGACGGTATCCTTGCCTTTTCGCGGGTCAGGACAGTCGATCACCTTGGGGTTCACGCTGGTCTGAACCGCCTCCAGAATATCACGTCCGGCCAGATCAATCGCGGTGGCGGTTTCCCATGACAATTCAATATTGGCCCGCGTCGCCGCAATCAGCGCACGTACCACATTCGGCACACGACCCCCCGCCAGATAGTGGCTTTCTAATTGTGCGGTTGACAGCTCCAAACCCGCCTTGGCGGCTGTGATTCGGCTGACGGTAATGGTCCGTGCGTTGACTTTCCGCAACGTCATCCCGATCAGTTCAGCAAATGAAACCGCCGCTCCAGATAACCTTGCCTGCAGCCATAAACTGCCATAAGCAAAGATTAACAAAATAAAAATCAGAGCAGCAAAAATGGCGATGATGATCCCGCCGATTTGTAATAGACTTGGACCCGCAGCTAAGATTCCGATAAGATTTTCAGACATGATATACTCCCTTTCAAGCAGTTTCGATTTTTCTTACTGTAACTTTGTTGCCTTCAACGTGTATCACTTTTACCTGTGTTTGGTTTTCGACAAATCCGGAATCTGAAACGCACACAATTTTTTTTCCTTCGATTTGACACATTCCCACCGGTCGCAAGGGTGAAATAACCGTACCGATTTGGCCTGTCAGAGCGTTCAGCTTTTCCTGATCCGGCACAGCCGATATCCCTTTCAGGGCATGATGCAGTTCAAGAATTCGGCCAAGTTTTGTTTTTGGCAGCAGTTTATAGACTAATACCCAAACTACCGGTATCAAAATAATCGCTGTCCAGACCCCGATCCAACCGACAGCAGGACTAATCTGGAAAAAGGTATATATCCCCCCCCAGAGGCATAACAGTGCGGTTACTGTCAACAGGCCTAAACTGGGGATGAAAATCTCAAAAACGAGTAAAATTGCACAGAAAATCAGCAGCAAAACCGCAAGCAAAATCCATAATACCTGTGCGAGCATTGAAGCGCTCTCCGATTATGCGTTTTCATTCACTTCAGTTACAACAACATGGTTGCCGTGTACTTCCAGAATTTCGACACGGCTCCCCTTCTCAACAAATGCTCCGTCGGCGACCACATCGACCACGCTGGAACCAAACCGCACCTTTCCGGCCGGTCTCAACGCCGAAACCACCTCACCGGTTTGTCCGACTTCCAGAACAATTTGTTGCTGTGGTTCAAATGTCTGGCTGATGGTCGTTTGTTTCCCAGTGACAGCCGATTTCAGCACAAACCGCCTCAAAAGAGGCATCCGATCCATATATTTAGCCAAAATCGCAGCCACGACCACAAACAGCAGAAAACCTATCGCCATACCGAACAAGCCGTCTGTAAAAATGCTCCAGGCCTCTGCACCGTTCGGCCAGGGAATTTCATCGGGGGCATTTTTGACCCACATAGCGAGCAGGCCGCCGACAATACAGACGATTCCCGCGAATCCCGCCACACCAAAGCCGGGAATAACAAATATTTCCACCATCAGCAATAAAAAACCGATCACCAGCAGTGCGATCTCGATCCAGTTGGCCATCCCGATCAGGTATCGGCTGCCCACCAATATCACCAGGCACACCACTGCCAGCAGACTCGGCAGTCCCAATCCTGGCGTATTAAACTCGACATAAATCCCCAGCATGATCCCCAGTACGAGGATACTCACCACCACCGGCGAGGTCAGAAACCGAACCATTTCTTCCGACCAGATTGTTTCCAGACGGATAATATCTTTTGAAATCGTCACGCCGTCACGTTTCTCAAGGAACTCAATCATTCCTTCAATATCATTCACAATCGCCCTTGCGACACCGTATTTTTTGGCTTTTTGATCCGTCAACGTGAGCAGTTCACCCTCTTTGACGACGAGTTTTTTGCCCGCAAGATCGTAAGCGTTGGGGTCATTTGGAAGGTACTCCTTCTCGAAATACTCCATTTTCTCATTCTGTATATTTTTAACCTGCCAGATTTCGAGATCGTGTGAAACCATCGCCTTGAGCAGTGCTTCAGGATACCCGTTAGCCTGAGCCGCCCTGCTGAATGTCGAAGCGACAAAGCTTTCGGATTTCTTGCGTTCCGCTTCGCCCATTTCAGAACTACCCATGATAATCGGGGCGCTGCAGCCAATCGTGGTGTTTTCCCGCATGATGATGTCTTTGCAGGACACACTGATCATCGCTCCGGCGGAAATCGCTTCGGTGTTGACATATGCAACCGTGTGAATATCCTCTGGCAGTTCCTGAACCAGATATTTGCTGATCTCGTCGGCACTGTCAACGCGGCCGCCATAGGTTTGGACCTCGAGAATCAGGTAGTCCGCTCCCATCGTGATCGCTTCGTCGCCTCTGCGCTTAATAGAATCGGCCAGTCCTTCATCGATCATTCCGTGACAGGTTACAATCACAGCGGTTTTTTCAGAAGTGTCTGTTGCGAAATCGACCTTGGCCGGTGTCGGGATGTCCTGCTGGTCGGCTGTCAGTAAGGGCAAAAGCACCCAACTTACCATGCCCGCCGCAAGCAGTGCTAAGAATCGTCCTGATTTTTTGGTCATGCTCCCATCCATAACTGTACATTTTAGCTACATTTTTTCGATAGACAACAGAAAAACAACGAAATCTTTTTATTATAAACGCCCGAATTGCAATCCTGTTGCATAAAAAAAGCCCCGAAATCGAGGCTTTTTAAGGTCGCGCAATAAAGCAGACAGTTATTTCTCCCCGGCCAGCACTTCTGCGATATTAAAGGCGTGATCCTTGATTCGGCGATAGGCGGTCAGCATATCGGTATAGATCAAACTCATCAGGGGAGACACAATGCCGTCCCCGACACGGGTCAGGTGTCGCTCGCGGCATTCCTTCATCAGGTTGGTCACGGCCAAACCCTTTGTTCGCATCTCGCTGAAATATTCCGGTGTACTGTCTTCCTGCTCGATGCCTTTGTTGATCAGGTCGATGTACTCCTGGACTTTTTCATGCAGATCGATCATATCTTTCAGTCCACCTTCGCTGAACGGCAGATCGGTGTTGCGCATTTTCAGCCGCAACTTCAGAACACCCTGAATATAGTCGCTAATGGATTCCAGTTCATCGGCCATACGCAGATGGCTGCTGGCATCCTGCATCACCTCGTGCGTGATATTACCAGCCATCATATCTCCGATAAACTCGACGATCTCTTTCTGGATGACATCCAGGTCGGTTTCCTTCTGGAAAATCTGTTCGGTAGCTTGCTTATCCGGCTCTTCGTTCGAAAGCATCCGCTTCAACATGTGCATCATGTCCCGCGTTTCATGCCCCATCTTGATCAGTTCTTTGTAGGACTGTTCGATCGCAATCGCCGGGGTATCCAGCATACGCACATTCAAATACGTCAGTCGCGGCTTTTCCGCCACCTTGTCCGGGACCAGCCAGATCAGGAACCTCGCCAAAAAGCCGATGAACGGCAAAAACAGCAGCGTGTTGACGATATTGAACCCCGAATGTGTAAAGGCAACCGCCGGCTGTGTAAAGGGGTATTCAATTTGCGGCTTGTTATTACGCACAGTATGCACCGGCAAATCCGGTAATCGTTGTTTATCGACAAATTTCTCCAGATCGCTTGCCAGCACGTACGGGGTTTCAGCATCCAGCACCTCGCCTAAGGCGTTAACATGCCGCCCGTCCGCATCGGTAAAGTACAGGGCCTTTTCAGGGATATTGCACTTTCCGGCATAGTTTTTGATTTTCGTGTCGTTTTCATCAGTGACTACAATCGCGGAAATGTCACAAATTTGCGTTTTTGTGATGATTCGCGAAATCAAATTCGAATACGGTGTAAACAACAACGTAATCCAGAAAACCCCGATAACGTTGAACATTACGTGTGCATAGGCGGCCCTGCGTGCGTTGGTGAACGCACCCAGCGAAGCCAAAAGCGCCGTGATCGTCGTACCGATGTTTTCGCCCAAGATCAGTGCCGCGGCAGTGCGATAATCGATTGCACCCGTTAATGCCAATGCCATCGTAATACCCAGTGTTGCCGAAGAGGACTGAACAATCGCCGTCAACAGCGCCCCTACCAGAACGCATTTCCATACGCCTAAATATGAATCGGGACTGAATCGATGGAACCATTCCACAAATCCGGCCATTTCCTTGATCGGAGCGAAGCCGTCCTTCATCAGTTCCAGGCCGAAAAACACCATACCTAAACCCATGAGGAACATTGCGAGGAAACGGATCTTGTCTTTTTTGGAAAACAGGTAGAAAAATGCGGCGATACCCAGAAGGGGCAGGCCGTATTTACCAACCTTGACGACCAGAATCCAGCCGGTGATCGTGGTGCCGATGTTGGCCCCGAGAATCACGCCAATGGCCTGTGTTAATGTCATAATGCTGGCGTTGACCATTCCCACGACCATCACCGTTGTGACGGAACTGGACTGGATGATACAGGTCACCAGTGTTCCGACGCCGCTGGCCATCAGCCGGTTGTTGGTAATGGCGCCGATCATTTTCCGCAACCGTTCCCCTGCAACCGCCTGCATCCCCTCGGACATGTTTTTCATGCCCAAAAGAAAGATTCCCAAGCCCCCGCATACCGAAAAAATGATTTCTAATGCTAAACCTTTATCCATAACGAAAAATCCTCAACAATCCGTGCTAGCGTTTGATTAAAAACTTGTTGATACCGGACAAGAATCACCGGTGTTTGCACGGAGTTATACTCTCTCGATTTGGAAAGTCAAGGATAAAACCGCGGCCAAGTACTGAAAGCAAAGGGGCTGTGTTTATTCGATGCAAATGGGTTATTCTTTGGCTAATTTACACAGAATGTCGATGCCTTTTTCGAGTTTTTCTTCCGTGGCTACATAGCTGATGCGGAAATGCGTATCCTGCTCGCTGAAAACATTGCCGGGAATAACAAGGACGTTGTTCTCAATGGCCTTTTTGACGAACTCGGTGGCGTTGGGGTATTTGTCCGGTGCTTTGACGAACATGTAGAACGCCCCGCCGGGTTTGGTGATTTCGTAGCTTTCCCCCAGCCCTTCCAGCATACGGTCACGCTTGAGGCGGTAATTATCGACATAGCTGCTCATATCCTCATCGAGTGCCGACAGGATGGCCATCTGGAACGGTGTCGGGGCACAGACGAACGTATACTGCTGGATCATGAGCATTTTTTCCAGCAACGGAGCCAATTTTACCGAGGCGGTGGCGTACCCAAGCCGCCAACCGGTCATGGCGTAACTTTTGCTGAAGCCCTTGAGAACCAGCGTTTTGTCGTAATAGTTGCCGACATTGACCGCTTTGCCGTCATAGCTGAATTCCTCATAAATTTCGTCACTCATGACGATAATGTCATGTTTGCGGGCGACATCGGTAATGGCTTTAATTTCATCTTCGGTATAGACGATACCCGTGGGGTTGGCGGGCGAATTAAGAACAATCAGCTTGGTTTTCTTTGTAATCGCTGCTTCGACCTTATCGGCGGGCAGCCGGAAGTCGGGATAGGTATCAACATAGACGCATTTTCCACCCAACATATTAATGACGTGCTTGTAAATGACAAAATAGGGATCCGAGATGATGACTTCATCGCCGGGATTAATCAGGGCCATAAATGCCAACAATAACGCCCCGCTAACACCATCGGTAACCATTAAAGGTGGGTCATCCCAGCCGTAATCGGCGGCGGTCTTTGCTTTCAGGCGGGCAACCACGGCCTCTTGGCCAGCCGTTTGCGAGTATTTATTGAATCCTTTGCGGATTGCATCAATTGCGGCTTCCTTGATCGCTTCCGGAACGTCAAAGTCCGGCTGGCCTATCGAAAAGTTGACAGGGTCTTCCAGTTTGGCTGCCAGGGCAAAGACTTTGCGTATGCCGCTGGCATCAATCAGTTTTGTGCGATCCGCAAGATAATCCATTTAAGAGGTCCTTTTTTGTCGATTCTGCGCATAGCATTGCCGCCCATACGAACGTCAAATACGCACAGAGCGGCAAGTTGATTTTGCTGAATACACTATTTTACAGCGGCTTTACGGTGGGCAACCTTTGGAAGCCCTGTCACTTTGTCACCGTCTTCCCATCGCTCTTCGCTCTTGAGAATTTTGACTCTCTCTTCACGCGAAAGCACGTTGCGATGGCGACTTAAAGCACCTTTAACTTTTAACGAACGATCCACTGACATTGAATTTCTCCTGATATCTTAAATAATACAACACTTATCGTTTATAACCGTATGCATCCTGAAACGGCTTAACGCCGAACTTCGTATCTTCAGTTTCCTGCACATAAATCAGTCCGAGCTTCTTAATTTGCTGCAGCAGGCCATACCCTTCTGTGCCTTTGGCAGCCGGGTTCCTTTCAAAGCCGGCTTTGGTTACTAAAGCCGCCAGATTGCCAACTCCTATAATCTCGGTTGGTATTCCCTTCCTGTTAAAAAAGTCCCTCGGGGGAACCAATTCTTTCTGACGATCAACCTCTATCGACGTTATCCAGATTACATTACCGCCTTGCGGTGTTGCCGGAACCGGCATTGGAGCCGGTACTATGGTTTTACTCTTATTGTCCGCCTGATCTTGTTCCCGGATGGGTACGGTTTTTTCGGGAGCGGCAATCTCGTTAATCGGACTCTCTTCGACCGGTTTATCCGGGACAGCATCGGGTGTCGATTTCATTAAAGATGCCGTTAACCCGATACCCAAGACCAGCACAGCAAAAGCTGACAATAAAATCAACTTCGCCCTGGAGGATAAAACCCTGTCCATTGTGGACTTGTCTTTACTTGTTAAAAAACCTGCTCTGCCTGGTACAACCACATCAAAGTTCTGTTCCTTGTCCCTTGTCCCCGTCTGGGAAGAGGGGCTACCCGACCGCATCTGTCCTGTTTTAAGGCCCTCCGCAATTTTCGCCTGTCCCTGGCGTATTGCCTCGTTGAGTACCATGCGTTTCGATTTTCGGGCCATTTCAAAAAATCCCTTTTTCGGCTCAAGCGCCGGTCAATTTGCTCCTGAACATCCACATACAATATGGGATATGCGTCATAGGAACACAATAGGATACAAAAGGTTGCGTAAAATTTCAACCGTGTTTTTTCAAAAAATAGGGGATTTTGTGCCGAGCATGAAATAAATACTTGACTTGTCCTGCTTTATCAGCTATAGAAAGACGTTTTTACAGAATATTTTACTTTACGGTCATTCTGCATTCTGATATTACTTTGTAAAAGCTTAATGTTGTGTTTTAGACATTTCTTTTTCATGATAAGGCCGTAAATGCCCGTTCCATCGCTCTGAGTGATGGAAAATCATAGTAACCTTTTTTGAGCATAAAAGTGATTTTTGGAGAATGATAAGAGATGTTACCGGTAAAGAAAATCAGTAAGTCCCGTACTCGCACCCGCCGCAGCCATCACCGCCTGCGGCCGGTGAATTATTCCTTATGCAAAAACTGCGGCACAGCCAAACTTCCTCACGCCGCCTGTGGTCAATGCGGCTATGTAAACGAGAAAATTACGCTGAAACTTGCGGATGAAGCTGAAAGTTAGGGTGTATGCGTATCGCGATTGACGCTATGGGTGGCGATCATGCGCCGGGCGAGATTATCGCCGGAGCATTAGAGGCCAGGGATGTCCTCGGCAGTGAAGAGGAACTCGTTCTGATTGGCGACGAGGCAATCATTAATATGCATCTAAACCGGCTGGGAGCAACCACAGGGGAATTTCGTATCTTTCATGCTCCTGATGTGATTGGAATGGATGAATCTCCCGTTGAGGCCCTTCGTCGCAAAAAGAAGAGTTCCATCGCAATCATGGCTCATGCCGCTTCTCATCGACAGGTGGACGCTGTGCTTTCGGCAGGCAACACGGGCGCTTGCGTCGCTGCCTGCCAACTCAGAATGAGAAACCTCACCGGCGTTCTCCGTCCGGGCATTGCCGTCGTATTTCCGACTGTTTCCGGCCCCGTAACGATCTGTGATGTCGGAGCCAATATTGCTTGCCGCCCGATCAATTTGTATCAATACGCCGTTATGTCGAGTGTTTATGCATCCAACATGCTTAACATTGAAAATCCGCGTGTCGGGCTGATGAATATCGGTGAAGAGGACGCCAAAGGAAACGAACTTGTCAAGAAAACCCGGGAATTCCTGAAGTCCGACCCCAAAATAAATTACATCGGCAACCTCGAAGGCCGTGATATTTTCCAGGGCAAATGCGATGTGGTCGTTTGTGAGGGCTTTTTAGGGAATGTTATCCTCAAGATGACCGAAAGTCTCGTGGACATGATTTTTACCGCGATCGGCAGTGAAATGAAAAGCCAAAATTTACTGATGGCGTGGTGGTTTAAGAAAATTGCCAAAGATGTTCTCAAGAAATACGACTACCATGAATATGGTGGAGCGTTACTCTTAGGCGTAAACGGTGTCTCTGTCATTTGTCACGGTTCCAGTAAGGCCCGAACCATTAAAAACGCAATTCTTGCCTGCAAAAAATATGCTGACAAGCAGATTAATGAAACGATTGTCGAACGCCTTTCACAAACAACGGTAAAAGCGAATGGTCAATAACCCAACAACACAAACGCCCAAACGGCGTGTGATCCTGGTCGGCAGCGGTTCCTGTCTTCCTGACAAAACCCTGACCAACCAAGATCTGATGGAAATCGTCGAAACAAACGACGAATGGATCACAACACGAACCGGTATCCGGACAAGGAGAATCGCTTCTGATGGCGAAACAACCGCGACATTGGCCGCAGAAGCAGCCCGTCGGGCGCTGAAAGACGCAGCGATGGATGCCAGTGAAATCGAACTGATCATCCTGGCAACGATTACCCCGGAAATGGTCTTTCCTTCGACCGCCTGTTTCGTGCAGGATATGATCGGAGCCCAAAACGCATGGGCATTTGACTTGTCCGCCGCGTGCAGCGGGTTTGTTTATGGACTCTCTATCGCACAGCAATTTGTCAGTTCCGGCCGATATCAAAACGCAATGGTCATTGGTGCAGAGACGCTGAGTCGAATTACGAATTACCAGGACCGGGGAAGTTGCATTCTCTTTGGAGACGGTGCGGGAGCCGCCATTCTCAAGGCCGCCAATTCCGGTCCGCAGGGCGTCATGTACAGCACCTCTTTTTCTGATGGAAGCGGCTGGACGGCTCTGAACTGCCCTGCTTACGGTTCCCGTCATCCCGTTGGACAGCCGCTGGAAGACGCCGCGATGACCAAGATGTTCATCAATGGTCGGGAAGTGTATCAAACCGCAGTTCGCAGAATCGTCGAACTGGTCAACGAGTGTCTTGAAAAATGCGACCTGAATATTGAGGATATCGCCATGTTTATTCCTCACCAAATGAATGCTCGTATTATTGAGTCCGTCGGCAAGCGTTTAAAGTTTACCGATGATCGTATATTTATCAATATCGATAAATACGGAAACACCTCAGCGGCATCCATTCCGATTGCGTTGGATGATTGTCGCAAACAGGGCAAACTCAAGTCAGGCGATATTATTCTCCTGGTCGCTTTTGGCGGCGGGTTGACATGGGGTGCCAATGTGATTCAATTGTAACAGGATGTTAGATAACTATTTATTAAGACAGGGACGATGAAGACAGTATATATATTTCCGGGCCAAGGCGCTCAATATGTGGGCATGGGCAAAGATATTGCCGAGCAATATCCGCAAGCAAGATCGCTTTTTGAACGCGCCAATGATATTCTTGGTTACAACCTCCGGCAGGTTTGCTTCGAGGGGCCCGAAGATAAGCTGAATATGACCGCACTTTCCCAACCCGCAATTTTTGTCGTTTCCGCCGCCCTTCTTGAAGTCATTCAGGCGTCCGGCAAATGGGTCCGTCCGGATGTTACGGCCGGGCTGAGTATGGGCGAATATACGGCGTTATATGCAGCCGGATTGATTAGCTTTGACGACACGCTGCGATTGGTCCAGAAACGCGGCCAGGCCATGCAGGACGCCGCGGACGCGTCAGACGGATCGATGGTCAGCATTCTTGGATTGGAGGAAGTTCAGGTCATATCGCTCTGCGAGGAGGCATCGCAGGGAGAACTCCTGGTTGCGGTGAATTTTAACTGTCCCGGGCAGATTGTATTGAGTGGCGCTGTCGGAGCCTGCCGGCGGGTTGCTGAATTAGCAGAAAAACACGGTGCCATCAAGGCGGTTCCGTTAAGTGTTGCGGGCGCATTTCATTCGGAGATGATGGACCCTGCCGCCGAGGAGCTTGGGAAAGCCCTGGCGGATTGCCTGATTCAGGACCCGATGGATATAAAAGTCGTCGCCAATATCAACGCAGACTATTACACGGACGGCAATGACATCCGCCATGGGTTGGTCAAGCAGTTAGTCCAGCCCATCCTTTGGCAGAAATGCATGGAGCGGCTGCTGGCCGAAGGTCTTGAAAGTTTCTATGAGATTGGGCCGGGTCGGGTCCTGACAGGATTGATGAAACGCATTCGCCGACGGACGCAGGTTACCAATATAAGCTCGGCTGAATCACTGCAAAAATTTCTTGATTCCGCTGAATAAAGAATAAAACGCAAATAATAGTGTGAGGAACAAAGAGATGTCAGAACAAAGATTAGCCATCGTAACAGGGGCCGCTCGCGGGATTGGCCGGGCAATCGTATTGGAGCTGCTGAAACAGGGGCGCAAAGTCGCAGGATTGGACCTCAATGCCGAACAGTTGGCTGAACTGAAAAAAGTCGCAGCCGAAGCCGGACATTCTGTAATCACGTGTCAGGTTGACATCACACAGACTGACAAATTAACGGAATGCTTCGAGCAGCTGGCCGAAGAACACGGTGGTATCGGCATCCTGGTTAACAATGCCGGAATTACACGTGACCGCCTGATGATCCAAATGGACGATGAAGACTTTGATAAAGTTATCGCCGTCAATTTGCGTGCCGCATTTGTTGCAACACGGATCGCCGCCCGTTCGATGGTTCGCAATAAATTCGGCCGTTTGGTCCATATCAGTTCTGTCGCCGGGGTCATGGGACAGGCCGGTTCGACCAATTACGCCGCCAGCAAAGCCGGCCTGATCGGTATGTCAAAATCCATCGCCCGGGAAGTCGGAAAGAAGAATGTAACTTCAAATTGTATCGCTCCGGGATTTATTATGACGGATATGACAGAGGTGCTCCCGGATGCGGTTAAAGATGCCGCCAAGGGCGTTATCCCCATGAAACGCTTCGGAAAACCCGAAGAAATCGCCCGTGCAGTGGCTTTTCTCGCCTCTGACGATGCCGGTTATATCACCGGACAGGTTCTTTGTGTCGATGGCGGCATGGCGATGTGATAATTTTGTTAAAAAAAGATTGAAAACCCCTTGTCAGGCCGGTATAGTACCGGCCAATATATAAAGAAGTGGAATATAAGCTAGAATTCAATAACTCTTTTGATTTAAGGAGATTGTGCTATGTCAGATGTAAACATTCAGGAAAAAGTGATTGAGATCGTCAGTGAACAGATGGGGGTGGATAAGGCGGAAATCACCCGTGAAACATCCTTTATCAATGACTTAAATGCCGATTCACTGGATACCGTCGAATTGGTAATGGAGTTCGAGGATGAATTCGACATGAGTATCCCGGACGAGGAAGCTGAAAAGATTCAGACGGTTGGTGCCGCGATTGATTACATCGACCAAATCATGAAAAGTAAGGCAGACTAAGGGGTATCATGGTTGAGCGTCGCGTTGTCATTACAGGCATGGGGTGTGTTACCCCATTGGCGGAATCGGCTGAAGATCTTTTTATTGCGCTGTGCGAAAGTAAAAGCGGAATCTCCCTGATCGAGTCTTTTGATACGGCGGAGTACCCCGTTAAATTTGGCGGCGAAGTCAAACACTTTGATATCGGAAACTATATCAACAGCCGGGATGCGAAGCGAATGGACCGTTTTACACAAATGGCCCTGGCTTCCGCGATTCAGGCGGTTAACGACAGCGGTTTGGATTTCGATAAGGAAAACAAACATCGCGTCGGTGTGATCGTAGGAACCGGCATCGGCGGGATCAAGGAAATCGAGGACCAGCATATCCGTCTTTTAAACAAAGGCCCCCGTAAAGTTTCGCCCTTCTGTGTCCCCAAATTGATGGGAAATGCCGCCAGCGGCTGTATTTCCATTGAGTACGGGTTGAAAGGGCCGAACTTGTGTGTGGTTACGGCATGTGCATCTGCCAGTCACGCCATTGGAGAGGCCTTCTGGAATGTGCTGAACGGACGTTCCGATGTTTGTGTCACCGGGGGTTCCGAAGCGGCCCTGACCACCATCGGCCTGGCCTCATTCTGTTCGCTGAAAGCACTGAGCACCCGTAATGAAGATCCACAACGGGCCTCCCGTCCATTTGACAAGGACCGTGACGGTTTCGTACTTTCCGAAGGAGCCGGAATCGTCATCCTCGAAGACTATGAACATGCCAAAAAACGCGGGGCAAAAATATATGCCGAATTACTGGGCTATGGGGCAACCGGAGACGGTTATCACATTACCGCTCCACTGGAAGACGGCGACGGAGCCGCTGAATCAATGAAAGTGGCGTTGCAGCAGGCCAAGCTGGATCCGGAACAAATTGATTATATCAATGCCCACGGAACCAGCACTGAATTAAACGATGCCGGCGAAAGCAGAGCCATCCGTTCGGTCTTCGGAAGCCATGCCTACAAATTGGCGGTCAGTTCGTCAAAAAGCTGCCTGGGTCATTCGCTGGGGGCCAGCGGCGCCATCGAACTGATCGTTTGTGCAAAGACAATTGAAAAAAACACCATACATCCGACAGCGAACCTCCAGGTCGTTGGTGAGGATTGCGATCCGAAAATGGACTTTGTTCCGGGACAGCCGCGCCAGGTTAATGTACGCTATGCACTGAGTAATTCACTTGGCTTTGGCGGTCACAATTGCAGCCTGATCATCGGTAAAGTATGATCATTCCAATCAAAATGTCCCCAAACCCCCGATCTCGAAAAGTCGGGGTTGTTTTTTGCCCTGACATATACTATACTTTTCATGATTGAATTTTCCCGTTTTCATGCGGCTTGAATGTGAAAGTTTTCGGTCAGCAGTGTTTGTAATTCCAGCAGATATTTCTTTCGCTTTCGGAAA
>JAOUFG010000173.1 GCA_029858345.1 Phycisphaerae bacterium | reverse complement strand
ATGGATATGCAGCGAGACCTATACCTGGCTGATCAGAAGACAACGATAAATACATTACATTGGAACAGAAACGGTGAAAAACGAAAAACAGGATAGAAAGAAACTCTGTAAAGATGCTACAGTCTCTGTATTTTTAGCTTTTTGACTTGAACTTTTGACATTGTTTTGTATGCCTAAGAAGCCCAAACATGCGATGAGCCGAACACAGAGGAATGCGCTCATTGCGGCATTCTTCTTCATTTTGATGCCGGTGTTGGTGGTATTGGATCATCAGTACGGCGGCCACCTTCGTCAGGCCATCGAGCAAACCACTTATGCCGATGCCGACTTTCAGAAGTACCATCGCAAGACGTTTACCGTTCTTGAAGTCATTGACGGCGACACCATCGACATCAACATTCCCGACGGCAAACATGAAGACACCCGCATCCGCCTGATCGGGGTGGATACGCCGGAAACCAAACACCCGACCGTTGGCCTGATGTATTACGGTCCGGAAGCAACCCAATACACCATGCGGCAGGCGCTCGGCAAGCAGGTCACGATTTTGCTGGATACCGTCAGCGATCAGCGCGACCGCTACGGGCGATTGCTGGCCTACGTCGTCCTGCCGGACGGCAGGGTGCTCAACGCCGAACTGATCAAAGACGGTTTCGCCTATGCCTACCTCAGCTTCCCGCACAGCGAGTTCACGACCTACCAGGCCCTCATGGAACAGGCCATCGCCGAAAAAAAGGGCCTGTGGGCAAACGCCGCCCGCGACGACCTCCCCAAATGGCTCCGCTCCAAACGCCCCGATCTGCTGCGACATTGATAACCTGCCAATGAAACTTATCTCGATGCGAAATGTCTGTTTTCGAGATTTCATTGACACACAGGAAGCAAATGGGTACATTGAATCGTTTAAGGACAGAAACTTAAGCTTGCAAGGATTACGATAATGTCACATGAAGAAACCCAAAAACCCAAAGTTCTGGTTGTTGACGACAACTTACAGAATCTTGAATTAATTTTGGCCTATCTTGAAGACATCGACTGTGAATCGCTTTCGGCGGCAGGGGGGCAGGAAGCCCTCGAAATGATTCAAAATGACCCGCCGGACCTGGTGCTGCTGGATGTGATGATGCCGAAAATCAGCGGATTTGAGGTTTGCAAGCGAATTAAGAATAACCCGGAAACAGCAGACATCCCGGTCATCATGGTCACCGCCCTGAGCGAGATGGGGGATATCGAAAGGGCGATCAACTCCGGCACGGACGATTTTCTGAGTAAACCGGTGAACAAATGGGAACTGTTGGCACGGGTCAGAACAATGCTGAAACTCAAGCACCTGACAGATCAATTGGAGCGGACATTGCTCTATTTAAGCGAAATAGAGCAGCTTCCCCGCCAATAAAGACCGCTGATTTCTTACCAACTATCGCATGGATACAGGGCGTTAGCTCCGATAAGTCACAAATGTCGCCCCGACAATCGTTACATCCTGCACGACTCTTATAACTGCCTTGCAGCGTGTGTGTTTAGCGTTATGTTTGCCGGCTCTTTGCTTAATCCCCGCTTCCCAAAAGACGATAAATTCAGTGTCTTTATGAACAATAATCTCTTGTATCGCAATGGGAAGCAACCGAATGAGCAAGCTTTTAGAGATCTTTGGAAAAGGAATTACAGTCAATACCGCCGACGTCATTTGGCATTGGCTGAACCAGATATTGTCACAAGAACAACCTTCGGACCGAACGGAATTGTTGTATAAACTTCTCGATCATCTGGCCAACCGGGAAACCGTTCCGGCCGAAGAAAAAACAAAAGCATACCTGTCCGATTTCCCCGATTGCATTTATGGACGAATGGCCGCCGCGGCCCAATGCCTCATACAAAACGACCTTCAGGAAGCACTAAAGCAGGTCCAGAGTGTTTATTGGAGGCAGCCGTCAAACACCATGGCCCTGTATGTAATGGGGTATTGCCATGAAAGCCTGGGACACATCGAACAGGCCGTTGAGTTTTATCAGGATTGTGTCAAATTCAAGAGCTATCTTCAACTGCCGCGGCAGAGAATGGCAGCGATTTACCTAAAGGAAGGGCGGATCGACAGGGCGGTCCTGGAGTATGAAATTTTAACGTCCGAACATCCCAATGACATTTCATCGGTTATTTTGCTGGGGTATCTCTATCTCGCATCGCACCGTTTGTCGCAGGCCGTTGATACGTTTAATCTCGGCATCCTGTCGCATCCGGATAATTTTATGGATTCTCAGAGAGAGGATGAAATACAGTCACTGATCGACGGCGAGATGTATGAACAGGCCCTGGAAGCCATCAAATACACGATTGAAGAGGTTGGCCCGTCCCATGATTTGTTCATTCGAATGGGGGATCTTTACAGCCAATGGGAAAAGCCAGAGGAGGCGATTACGTGTTATGAGTATGCGATACGTGTCCAGCCCAGTTCGCTGGAAGCGGCTATCAAAGTGGGAACGCATTATTTGAGATGCCAGCAATTCTCGTTGGCCGCGGAACAATTTAATCGTGCCTCAGAAATCAATGACGAGATATTGGATGCCTATATGGGGCTTGCGCTGGCGCAGAAATTGTCGGATCAGCACGATTCAGCAATACAAACGCTTTCCCTGGCGTCATCCATTCATAAGAACAGTGTGTTGCTCTATACGGAAGCGACGATATTGCAGTTTCAATCCGTTATGGATGAAAATAATACCTCGCATGGACAGTCCGATAACAGGGCGGCCGTTGTGGATGATGTCATTAAGGCGTATCAGCAGCAAATAAAAATGCACAGTAACAGACCGGATGTGCATTATAAATACGGCATCTTAATGATGGCCGAAAACAATTTGCCTGAGGCGATCAGTGCGTTTGAAAATGCGATTTCCATGAATCCGAGGAACTACCGGGCATTTTATAAGTTAATTATCAGTGTATATGACAATTGCCAGAGCGAAAAAGCCGTTGAAATTCTGACACAGCCGGACATTACCGGAGCCGGCATGTTTGAGCAATATTACCAGATGACGATGTTGTATTCGGACAAAAAAGAATTTGTACGTGCATTAAAAAGACTCAATGTCCTGAACACCACAGGAAATTATAAACACTCGGACATTCGCGCTGAACTTGAGGACATGCTCGAGGCTCTTGGAGTGGTTGACCGCAGCGTCATCAATTGGGAGCGGATCAATGAAGTCTCACAGCGGCTGCTGGAAACGAATGAAAAAGACGGAATTCACAAACTGGACCCCAACAGCACCTCCTGAACAGAGAGAATACGACTAAGGCCAGACCTGAAGGCCTAAAAACCCACCAAAAACAACAAAAAACACTATCATTCGCTAATTATCGCCGATTTCGGTGTCTTTTCGGTAAGCCTGCATGACATGAATTTTCGCGGGTGGTATTTTATACGTCGTCAGGAATATGGTATAATGAGGACGACATATGAAGACCCGATCAAAATCGAATGTCCCGGCCCGGTTA
>JAOUFG010000071.1 GCA_029858345.1 Phycisphaerae bacterium | reverse complement strand
CCAGACGCTGTATCAAACGAAAAAGCAAACGCAGAGAGCTTGCTCGGTTTTATCATTACAAGCGACATAAGCTATTGGCTCCACTAAGGGTTAAAGAACGAAAATGAAATTGGACAGTAAAACTATAGACCCAATATGAGAACATCGATTTATGACACTCGCGCGGAGCATCCTTTCCGCAAGACGGGCGTACCTCTGCAAACTCAGGCAGGTTAACGAACGATCAGCCGGTGCATGCGGCCCGGACGGTCAAACAAAAAGAACGCATCGATGTCGTCCTGCAGCTGCCAATTATCGGTTCGAATTGCTTCAAGATGCCGTTGGTTCACTTCTTCCTTTGTCAGCCCCGGAGCCGCCAAGCCATAGGTTTTCCCGAACGAACAGCCCGTTACGCCGGTCAGAATAACAATAACCGCCACCAGAAGCAACACTGTCGTAATCGTTTTTCTCATCTTTAAACCCCTGTATCATATAATCTTATAATCATTCCATCGGTCATGTCTGTACATTCCCTGTAAAAATGGTCTTTCTCCGCTCCAGATTTTACACGATAGGCCTTCAAATGTCAAAGGAAAAGGCGGTCCACGCCAGGATTTAATGGATTTGAGGGTTTTATTTGAATATACGGCCACAGGTGTGTTACAATCTCCCACCTCTAAAACGAAGAACTGTGAACGAAACGCTGCGAACTTATTAATCTATGTCAATCGTCGTATTTCAGGATGTACATAAATCATTCGGGCCGGAAGTGGTTTTCGATTGTCTGGATCTGCAATTCTATGCCGGCCGGAAAGTCGGCCTGATCGGCGCCAACGGGTCTGGCAAAACCACCTTGTTCCGGCTGATACTCGGCGACGAACAACCCGATGCCGGGAGGGTCATCTGTGCCAAAAACATAAAAATCGGCTATCTGCCCCAAGAACCGGTATTCGACGGCGACCGCACCGTCATCGAGGAAATGCACGAGGGCCTGGCCGACATCCTCCAACTGGACCGGCGGATTGAATCCTTCGCACGAGAAATGGAAGCCCTTTCAGGAAAAGAGCTTACCGCTGCAATGGCCGAGTACGACCGCTTATGTCACCGGTTTGAGACCGAAGGCGGCTACGCCTGTGAAGCCCGTATAAAAAGCATTCTCGCCGGGCTGGGTATTGGTGCCGAACACTACAACGCCAAAACATCCGTCCTGTCCGGAGGCCAACTTTCCCGCCTCGGGCTGGCGAAAGTGCTGGTCAAGGAGACAAATCTGCTCCTGCTGGATGAGCCGACCAACCACCTCGACCTGCAAGCCACCACTTGGCTGGAATCGTTCCTGCGGACCTACAAGGGGACAGTCATCCTTGTCAGTCACGACCGCTATCTGCTCGACAAGGTGTCCGAAAAGATTGTCGAGCTGAAAAACCGCGCCGCCCGCGTCTGGAAAGGCAACTACAGCCAATATCTCGAAACCAAAGACACCGTCGAACTCGCCGAGCAGCGCGAACATGAAAAACGGGTCGAAACCGTGACGAAAACGCTGGATTTCATCGCCCGCAACAAAAATCAGGAGGGGATGCGAAAAACCGCCATGGGACGCAAAAAACGTCTCGAACGCCTGCTCAAGGAAAACCCGGACTATCTCCAAAAAGGCGCCGCCGAAAAGACGATTCGTTTCAGCTTTGCCGATACCGACTCCAGAAGCGACCTCGTCCTGCGTGCGGAAAATGTCACCAAATCCTTTGGCGAGCTGACCCTGTTCGAAAATCTCTCGCTGGATGTCAATTCCGGCGACCGCCTCGGGATTACCGGCCCCAACGGAACCGGGAAAACCACGTTGCTGCGGCTGGCCATGGGACAGCTTGCCCCCGATTCCGGCACCATCAAGCTCGGCCCCACACTCAAAATCGGCTATCTGGACCAGCAGGCCACTACGCTGAACCCTGACAACACCGTTCTCGAAGAGGCCCGAACGGTTCGTCCCGACCTATCGCCGGAAGTTATCCGCGGCAAACTTGGCGCATTCCTGTTTTCGAGCGATGATGTCTTCAAGACCGTCAGCGACCTTTCCGGCGGCCAGCAAAATCGGCTTATGCTGTGCAAGCTCGTCCTGGCCGAGCCGGATGTGCTCGTCCTTGATGAGCCGACCAACCACTTGGACATCGCCAGCCGGGAGATGCTCGAAGAGGCGCTGAATGACTACAACGGAACCGTCATCGCTGTCAGCCATGACCGCTATTTCCTCGACCGCGTGATGGACAGCTTGCTGATCATCGGCGCCACCCCCGAAGGCAGACAGCAAATCGGCGCCGTCGATGTGATTCCCGCCGCAAGGTCAGATACAAGCGGCGTTTTCAGCACCTATGTCCTGAAAATTCAGGCCAAACGCAATGAGGCAGAAAAGCAAAAAATCGCCGAAAGCAAAAAGAAACAGCTCATAGGAAGCGTCCCCAAGGCCAAAACACCCGACCACCTGCGCCCCTTCAATAAGTACACCGTCGAGCAGATCGAGGAAATGATCCATGCCCAGGAAGGGACCCTCGAGCAGATGCAGCACCGCTTCGGCGACGAAACGGTGTATTCGGATTACCAGCGGCTGACCCAACTCCAGGCCGACTTCGAGGCCGAACAAGAAAAATTAAACCTGCTCTACGAAGCATGGCAGCGCCGGGTCGAATAATCCAACTGACCTTAAAGCTATTTTGTCTCCGCTTCTGCGATTCCAGTTGAATAACCCCGATTTCCAGAAGCCCAAAGGGGGGCCAAAAGAATAATCTTGCATTCTCCTGCGGATAAACAGATAATGACGGCATACTGAAATGAGACTGCTGCAATCACGAGCTCGACCGATTGGGCGATTCTGTTCTACAGAAGACCATCTTTCCCTCGACCCAGCATCATTTCTCTATGTCTTTTAAATAGCAATGATAGTATCCTTAGAATCGATGGTGTCCTATACGAAAAATACCTTCTCTTGAAATTGGCGATTTAACCATCAGTCCTCCGATCATTCAGGGCGGCATGGGTGTGCGCGTCTCCAAAGCCAACCTCGCGGCGGCGGCGGCTAACGCCGGCGGTGCCGGCGTCATTGCCAGCGTGGGTCTGGGCGGCTACGAAAAACATCCCCGGGGTACGGACTTTAAGGCCCTGGATCTTATTGCGCTGCGGGATGAAATTCGAAAGGCACGCAGCATGACCCATGGCGTTATCGGTGTCAATGCGATGGTGGCCCTGACGGATTATGAATCGCTGGTGAGTGTGTGTGTCAAAGAAAATGTGGACATGATCATCTCGGGGGCCGGCTTGCCCCTGCATCTGCCCGGCTATACCGCCGGAACGGATATCAAGCTGATTCCGGTTGTTTCGTCGATGCGGTCGCTGAAAATCATTTACAGGAAATGGATGAAGGATTTTAACCGCTGTCCCGATGCCGTGATTATCGAGGGCACCAAAGCCGGCGGCCATCTCGGATATTCGCTGGATCAGATCGAGCAAAGCACGCCCACATTGGAAGAAACACTGGCCGATGTTTTACAATTCACACAGCAACTGGCGACCCCGATCCCGGTCATTGTCGCCGGCGGAATTTTTACCGGCGAGGACATGGCTCACTACCTGGAGCTGGGCGCCTCGGGCGTGCAGATGGCCACCCGGTTTGTCTGTACCGAAGAATGCGACGTCGATATCAAGTTCAAACAGGCCTACCTGGATGCCGGCCCCGAGGACATCACGCTGATTAAAAGCCCGGTGGGTCTGCCCGGCCGGGTCATCCGCAATGCGTTTGTTGACAAGATTGCCACGGGCGAAACAATGCCGTTCCGATGCAAATACCAATGCCTGAGAACGTGCAACCCGTCAACGGCGCCGTACTGTATTGCCGAGGTGCTGGCCAAAGCGTCTGAAGGCAACATGGACGAAGCGTTTGCGTTTGCCGGCAGCAACGCCTGGCGATGCAACGAAATCATTTCAGTCAAACAACTGATCCAAACTATCATGCAGGAATATGAGAATGCCGGGCATTTAGAGCCGGCTCAAGCGTCCGTCAAATAAATGCATCAAATCGTATTATGACAATTCTTTTTTTAGGACACTTCAATGCCATTTAAGACAATGGGTCTTGCCGACCCGCTGGTGCGGGGAATCCTCGCCACCGGCTACACCGCTCCTACCGATATTCAGTCCCAGGCGATTCCCGCGATTTTAGCCGGAAAAGACATTATCGGCTGCGCCCAGACGGGGACGGGTAAAACCGCTGCGTTTGTGCTGCCGATGCTCCACCGGCTGGAGACGGTGCCCCAAGTCACCAAAAAAACCAGAACCCGTATCCTGGTGGTCACGCCGACACGTGAGCTGGCGGTTCAAATCGAGCAGGCCGTCCGTGGTTACGGCCGATATATGAATCTCAGGACGATTGCCGTCTATGGCGGCACCAAGATCGAAACGCAAATCAAGTTTCTTCGCAAAGGTGTGGATGTGGTGGTGGCCACCCCGGGCCGGTTGCTGGACCTGATTCAGCGCGGCAGCGTGAACCTGTCCATGGTTGAGGTGCTGGTGCTGGACGAAGCGGACCGCATGTTTGACATGGGCTTTATCAATGACGTGCGAAAGATCGTCGCCGAACTGCCCGCCGAGCGGCAAACCCTGCTGTTTTCGGCCACGATGCCCAAAGAAATCAAGAAGCTGACCGAAAGCATTCAAAAGTCGCCGGTCATGATTCAGATCGGTCGTCAGCAGAACCCCATCGAAACGATTACCCAGCATATTTTTCCGGTTTCCAAGAACCAGAAGATGGATTTGCTGCTGCACCTGATCGAGCGCGAAGATATGGGCAGTGTGCTGGTCTTTTCACGGACCAAGCACGGGGCCGACAAGATCTGCCGGAAGTTGAACCAGAACTATGTCGAGGCGGTTGCGATCCACTCAAACCGCACTCAGGGCCAGCGTCTGAAAGCGCTGGACGGATTCAAACGCGGCAGGTATCAGGTCATGGTCGCCACGGACATCGCCGCACGCGGCATCAATATCCAGGGCATTTCGCATGTGGTCAATTTTGATGTGCCCGCGTTCGCAGAGGATTATATTCACCGCATCGGGCGAACAGGACGTGCCGCCGCCACCGGCGACGCGATGACGTTTGTGTCAGAGGATGAAGTGAATAATCTGCGTAAGATCGAACGGTTCATCGAACGCACCTTCGAGCCGAGGATGGCCGAGGGGTTTGCTTATACACATCGGGTGACCCTGGAAACAAAGCCAAGAACCGACGGCAAAAAATCCAAACCCGGTTCGTCGCAGCGCAAACGCATGAAATCTCAGGGCACGGGCCAATCGCATAAGCCCAAAGCCCAGGACGGCCCCAAGGACCGGTCAACAGAATCCCGGAAAAAATCCCGTCAGCAATCGCCGGCGAAAAAGAAATCCGGCTTCAAACGCGCCGGAAAAAAACCTTCGCCAAAAGCCGCAGGCCCAAAAACCGCTAAGATCAATTGCGAAAGCGTTGGAAAGTAAGGCCGCCTACGCCAACTCACCGCAATGTTGGCGACTCAGTGGCACTGATGAGCTGAATCCGCGATTCTAATCAGTGCCCAGCAACCAATTTTCGGCGAACACACAGTAATCGGACAGATCCACCTTGCCGTCCGGAGCCCCGATCGGGGCGATATCGGCAAACCTGGCATTGCGGTGCAGCCATTGGTTGGCGAAGACAGACAGATCCAGTTCGTCGATGCTGCCGTCCGGGGTCTCCGGCGCCAGATCGCACAGCGGGTCATAACCGTCTTGGCCCTGTGAGGTCATCCATGCATCGGCGAGATGTGCCCAATCGGCTAGATTGACTTTGCCGTCGCCGCCGTCGGGGGCCATGTCGGCTGACATAGTTTCGGCCAACCATTCGTCGGTCAGGATCATTAGGTCGTTTATTTCAACACCTTCCGGACAGACAAAATCACCGGGCAGCATCGGTTCGGCTCGCAGCCGTGGATAATTCATGCCCTCGCACCGCATCTGCCAAACACTCTCAAAATCCCATCCGATGGCCTGATATGTTGCAGCCATTTGCATATTTTCGGTCGATTCGGGTCCTACATCAATCAATGTCAACCGACTAGGATCTTCAATTCCTGTCATCGAACCGTTTACGGACTCGTCCCACAAACAACTGGTATAGGTTCCGGAACTACGGCTCGATACAAAACTAAAAAGTTTTACTGCCTCTGCTGGACCGATGACTTGTGCACTTGAGTAACAATTGGTCAAGTCGCCACCGATCACTTGATAGCACAGGCCACCAGCGTAATCCTCTGTGGTGGTCACGGCTCCTCTTGCACAGGAGTTGGAAATATCGGAGAAAATTACACAGCGTCCCACAAGACCGCCAAGGTGATCCTGACCTAAGACATCAACATCCGCAGAACATGCATCCATTTGTGACCACCACATGTTTATTCCAACTAGGCCGCCGACAGGAGACATGACAAAAGGATACAGATCCAGCTCTTTTGCGGTACCTCCGACAGCGGTACAATTATTTATGGTTGCATGCCAATAGTTTTGCCCAACAAGCCCGCCGATTTCATTCCATCCGGCCACATTAGTGTTAATCACATGGCAGTTATCGACCAGCGCTTCGGTATTGCGTCCCAGCAGGGAACCCACTCCCATAGACCATGTACCGAAGACATTTGGCTCTGTGAGGATGATGTTTTTAAGGACCGCATCCGTACCCTCCAGTTGTCCCATAAAACCAGCCGACAAATGAAAACCTGGATAATTGAGACGAATATTCGAAACGCTGTGTTGACCACCGTCAAATGTTCCTGTGAATACATAGGGTGCTTCCGCAATTGAATGATACATCAACCCTTCCATGTCCATATCCGAAACCAACTGGAAATGAGAACTTATCAATCTCGGATTGTGTCCAATGCTGTTGAGCTGTTGGGTGGTTTCAATCTGATAGGGATTTCCCTCTGTCCCGTCGCCGCCTGCAAAACTCGGCAGCGTCGGGGGCGTGGGCAATTGGTACCAGTGGACTGGATATCCTCCACCCGGCGGCATTGCCCAGTCGTCGCTGCCGCCGTTGTCTATTTCACCTACAAAATCCCATCCAACATCAGTAAAAGTAGATTGTGTTTGCATATCAGCAGTATTGGATTTTATACCCACGGCGCTTTCAGACTGGCCGCTGGAATCCTCATTCCAGAAACAGTTAAACACATTTTGTTTTCCGAATAACATTTCATTTTCATTAATTCCGGAAAAACCGCCTGTGTTTGTACTTCCTGTAACCTGTCCCGTGCTGTAACAATTGACGATGGTTGTATCCGAGCTTTCACCGACAAAACCGCCGACACGGTCTGTGCCGGTAACGGAGCCGGTGGCATTTGAATTTGCGATAGAAGAAAAGCCGCCCAGGCCGATCAGTCCCCCGACATAATCGGTGCCGGATACCGAAGCAGAGTTGCTGCAGCCGGCAATACAGGAAATACCGGAAGAGCCGATCAAGCCGCCAACATTTTCATCCCCGGCAACACTGCCGCCTTCAACAGAACAATCAGCAACATTGCTCCAGTCCAAATTCCCCACAAGGGCCCCAGTATCATACGAATTCCCTGTGTTTTGAATATTTGGAGAAACAATGATAACATTGCGGATCGTGGCCTGTGAAACATAGCCAAACAATCCTGCATAATTTGTTCCTGCGAGATTTGAATAACTGAAACCGCTTATTTGATAATAGCCCCCGTCAAACGTACCCGTGAACGGCCCAAGTCCATTTGTTGTATATTTACTTCTACCAATTATGTTGTATGAAGTCCCCGAGTAATCCGACAGAGAAATATCATTCATCAGTTTATAATGCTTGTTCCATCGATTATTATACAGGCCGATCGTATTCATATGCTCGCCGGTTTTGATTTGATACGGGTCAGACCGTTCGCCTGTACCGCCGCCGAAAATCGGCTCATATTGAATAACGAGCTTAGGAGCCCAGTCTGATACACCAACATCTTTGCTCCAGAAACTGGCCCGGGTACCTGATGGACTGCTATAGGCTTTAGCGATTGCAATCGTAATAAAATCGTCTTGGTAAGAAACATACTCATCATCCGCATAATCTGTTACATCCCATTGAGTTGCACCCATCACCGGCGTCTGTTCTTCAATTAGATTTCGTATCGTATCAACAGAAGGTTTATCATTCCAAGTTAAGGTATTTTCTTCCCAACTTGATGATGTACGGTATGCTCCAAGCACAGGGGGGGTTAGAGTCAAATATCCTGTATTCAACTGAAGAACAGCTGAACTAATAACTTGTCCTGGAGGAATTGTTGATAAGTCAAATTTAATATATGAAATTTCCTCCATTGTTCCATCAGTACCTGCAAAAAACACATTTTCATTACCATAATTGGTATCCGGCTCGCCTTGGTCAGCATACGTGTCAGCGATTGTATTGAGAGTTATCTGCGTACCCGCCCATACTGCGTTTCCAAAGTCATATGGGCCATAGACGTTGTTCGGTTCGGCGTCGATGGTGTGTTCATAATCCGGGCCGCCGGGGAGGGTTTGGGTCCAGCCGTCTTTCATCACCTCGCGAATCGTATAGGTTGCGGGGGCGTCGAGGTTTTCGAAGAAATACAACCCGTTGGGATCTGTGACAACATTCGGATCGGTTCCCGGATCAAATAGATCATTTCCATTGGTATCGACATAAATTTCCCAACTGGGGAGTGCCGCCTCGCCGCCATCCCAGGTTCCGTCGCCATCGGCATCGTCAAATACGGATCCGCTGATATCACACGTAATCGCGTCAATCGGCGGTGCGGTATAAATTTTCATATACAAACCGGACCACGCATTAGTGAATGAAAATGAATACCAATCCCACCCGTAGAGCCAATCATTATAATATTCCCACAATTCATCCTGCTGGCCGCTCCCCCCCGAGGCAATCACTAAACCCGTACTGCTTGAAGAAACGGCGATCGTGTAGCCGAAATTGCCACTGGGTAATTCAAAACGATCTTGCTCAGGCAAAACATGCTCATAAGCACGATATGATCCCGTCGAAGGCGGAAGATTATTGACCGTGATCGTTTTGACAATATATCCGGGGTCGTGATCGAACCAATACGGGTATCGATAAAACGTAATCGTCGCCCAACTGGTTGAAGATGATGGATTATAATAGCCAAACACGATTTTGCTCACAAGCCCGCCGGCGCTGGTGCCGTAGTCGTAGATCGGATAATTATAGCCAAAGGCGTAAGACCCCTGATAAGTTGAATTATTGTAAATCAATGTATCCGCAGGCGCGGCGGAAATGGCTAATGTGCAGATAATTACCGACAGAATGGACTTGGAATTAACACCCTTCATACTCTTCTCCTGATTTTCTCCTTGTTTTCACCGAATTAGAAACTCTACCAAGCAACAATTATAACAAAATAGATGGAAAATTCACAGTTCTGTTACACTTTTTTTGCAATTTCTTCAAAAAACGGAAAAAACGAACTTAAGGCAACCTCTAAAAATGTGGAAAACAAAAGCCCGGAACGACAGTGACGGGATAAAAACGCGGCATTGGCATTGTGGAATTTGAATTTTTAGAGGTGCCCTTAAACGAACCTATTTGCATTATGAGGGGGCGGCAGGTAAAATACCGGCCTTTGTTATTTCCATGAAAATAAGGCCGATATGACGGATTCTCAGAAATATGATGTGATTGTGGTGGGGGGCGGGCACGCCGGAGCGGAGGCGGCGTGGGCGGCTGCGCGGATGGGGGCGCGGACGCTGCTTTTAACCATGCGGCGGGACACCATTGCCAAGATGAGTTGTAATCCGGCGATTGGCGGGCTGGCCAAGGGGCAGATCGTGCGGGAGATCGATGCGCTCGGCGGGCTGATGGGCGAAGCCATCGACGCGGCGGGAATCCAATTTCGAACGCTGAACCGCTCCAAGGGCCCCGCGGTCCAAAGCCCGCGGGCGCAAGCGGATAAATACAAATACAAAGACTACGTACGTCACCGGCTCGAACAGTTCGACAACCTGACCATAGAAGAAGGCATCGCGGCGGAGATTTTGACAACCCCCTCCCCCCTTCGGGGTACTCCCCCTTTGCAGGGGGAGAGCTATTTGGATCATACCACCCAAGGTATCCGATGCACGGATGGACGGACGTTTTATGCTCCGTGTGTCGTCCTGACGACCGGGACGTTTCTCAAAGGCATGATGCACCTGGGCACAACGCAGTGGGAGGGCGGGCGGCTGGATGAACCGGCCAGCAATGAACTGTCCGACTGCCTGCGAAAACTCGGGCTGACCGTCAAGCGGCTCAAGACCGGAACGCCCGCCCGGCTCGACGGCGCCACCATTGACTACAACAAGGTCGAACTCCAGCCCGGCGACGAAACCCCGGTGCCATTTTCATTCCTGAATGATTGTATTGACCGGCCGAGTGTGCCTTGCTGGATTACCTGGACCAATGAAGCGATTCATAAATTGCTGCTGGACAATCTGGACAAAGCGCCGATGTACTCCGGACAGATCCAATCGACCGGGCCGCGTTATTGCCCCAGCATCGAGACCAAGATCGTTCGCTTTGCCGATAAGAAACAGCATCAGGTTTTTCTGGAGCCGGAGGATGAGGCGATTTCGACGATCTACTGCAACGGCATCAGCACGTCGTACCCGAAAGAAATTCAGGACGAGATGATCCGGCTGATGGCCGGCACCGAACACGCGAAGATCGTTCATTACGCCTATGCCATCGAGTACGACTACTGCCCCGCCCAGCAGCTCAAGCCGAATCTGGAAACGCGAACGGTGCCGGGACTGTTTCTGGCCGGACAGATCAACGGCACCAGCGGCTATGAAGAAGCCGCCGGACAGGGCTTATTAGCAGGCGTCAATGCGGTCTTGAAATTGAACAATAAAGATCCGTTTATCCTCGGCCGGGATCAGGCGTATCTCGGCGTGTTAGTTGATGACCTGCTGACACGCGAAATCGATGAACCCTATCGGATGTTTACTTCCCGCGCCGAGTATCGTCTGTCGCTTCGGTCCGATAACGCGGATCGAAGATTGACGCAAATCGGCAGATCCGTCGGGATTGTCGATGATATTCGCTGGAACCGGCTTCAACAGAAACTGGCTGACATGAAACGGCTGGAAGATTTTTTGAAATCCACACGCAAAGACGGTCAGTCATTATGGCAGTGCATCAAGCAGCCGCAGCATCCATTGTCCAATGATCTATCTGGTGATGTGGATGTTATGGGACTGGATCTTTCCAAGGAAGTGACCGATGCGGTAATGATCGACGCCAAGTATGAGGGCTACACGCTCCGGCAGGAAAAACAGATCGCCGCGCTTCGTCATCTGGAAAACATCAAACTGCCCGCCTCGCTCGATTATGGGACCATCCCGCATTTGCGTTTTGAGGCGAAAGAAAAACTATCGGCCCTTCGCCCCTTCACACTGGGCCAGGCCTCCCGCGTCGGCGGCATCACCCCCGCCGACATCACCGTCATCCAGATCCACCTGAAAAAGAATCGACAATTGTAGTGTCCTGCCGTATCATAATGTCCCATGACGATGCAAATGGTAAAACATGTCTTCATCAGTTCGCTGGAACACAGCGCCGAGATGCACTGCGCCAATCTGATGGGTGCAGTAAAAGATAAACTGAGGGCCGGAACGGTCTGGCCGGGACAGGATCGTGTATCTTCAGAAGAACTGGTGCCGAAAATCCGGTTTTCCGGATTCGGCGGCAAGCGGCTGGCCGAGGCGGGCTGCGAACTGTTGGACGATACCGTCAGCAGGGCGGCAATGATCTATAATGTCTTTAAGCAGTTGGGCTATTATAAAAAGCTGATCAAACAGGCGAATGCTTTTTTCGAAGGAAACAAAGTCGACCTGGTCATCGTGTGCGATTCGCCGGCGTTTAATTTTCACATTGCCAGGGCTGCGAAAAAGCACGGCATTCCGGTATTGTTTTACGTCGCCCCGCAGTTGTGGGCGTGGGCGCCGTGGCGGATTCGCAAACTGCGCCGCTGCTGTGACAAGCTGGCATGCATCCTGCCGTTTGAGAAGGACTGGTTCGGCAAGCGGGGCCTGGATGCGGAATTTGTATCCAACCCGCTGTTCGATGAAGCGGACATTGACTTGCAAGCGAACTTTAAGCCGTATTCGAATTACGATCCACAATCGCCGAAGATCACCCTGCTGCCCGGATCGCGCGACGCGGAGATTGACAGCTTGTGGCCGGCGATGCTCGAGATCGCCGCGGCGCTGAAGGAGAAGCATCCCGGCGCTGAATTTACCGCTTGCGCCCCGGACGAACTGAAACGCGCGAAGCTGGAACAGATTTACAACGCCCAACATCCGGACTTCTCAATCGATTATGCCGTCGATAATGTTATCGAGCAGTGTCGGCAATCCGACTTGGCCGTCGTCGCCAGCGGCAGCGCGACATTGCAGGTCGCCGCGGCGGGATGTCCCATGACGGTGATGTACCAGAGCAGCCGGCTGATGTGGCATTTGGTGGGCAAACGGCTGGTGCGGCTGCCGCATTTGTCACTGGTCAACATCCTCGCGGGCAAGGAACTGGTGCCGGAGTTTATGCCCTATTTTACGTCGCTGGATCCGATCATCCACCGCACCCACGGCATGCTCTGCACCCCCGCACGCATGAGCCAGATCAGCCAGTCCCTGCTCGAACTCGTGCGGCCTCTCACCCAACGCCGCGCCAGTGACGCGGTTGCAGAAATCATACTGGAAATGTTAGCCACAGATTAAACACAGATTTTCGCAGATTATTTTAACCGCGGATTTCGCGGATTAGATAAATAGGGATTTTCAACTAAGCCCTACGGGATAAGTGATGTTAGACGCTTGATTAATTTCTGAAGCTAAGATGATTACAAAACAGCTTCAAGCTCGTCTATTTGGGATGGGACGTCCTGTTCCCCGTTTAGCATGCTGTTATAAATGGCCATGAATTTTTCAAAGGCCTTGCCGCTCCCTGAGGGCTCTGAAATTTCCGGCAATCCTCCTGCCGAACTCGTCAGGCCGGACTGTAACTGCTCTAATGCATTTTGAAAACGTTCCTGAAAAGACGTAAATATATCAAATATGGTGTTTTCATCAGGAATCTGCGCTGTGCCCATCGGGGTCGTTTCTTCGGGAACAATGTCTCCTAAAATGGGTTCTTCAGGAGTGGTCTCTTCGGGAACAACTTCTTCGGTACCAAGTTCGGCCATGGCGGGTTCTACGGGAATTTCAGGTTCTTCAGCGAGCGGTTGCGGCTGTTCAGCAGGCAATCCTGCCGGCGCAGGTGTAAACAGACCGAGAAGCGTATCAAACTCGCTCTGAAGAGCACTGATAAGATCCTGAATTGAAGGAGTACCGGCCGCCATAAAATCATTTTGGATTTGGTCCATATTTCCAACAAACGCATCGATTGCTGCAAGCTGATCTTCGGTTAATCCTTCGGCGGCCCTCAAGGCGCTGACAGCGTCCTCTATGGTTCCGTTAAATGTATCTAATCCGGATGAAGCGGTGGTTTTCAGTGTCTGGCTTTCAAGGGCCTGGAGTTCATCAAAAAAGTTGATACGTAAACGGACATCCGCCACACCCTTAAAGTGCCCTTCCTGCAGCAAACGAATAACACCTTTGGCCTGATCCTCAGATTCAACCGCCTCAACGGTACCTGTCGTGGTTTCTTCGGGGGGAATCTGTTCTTGCGGCTGTTTAGCATGCTTTTGGGCCGGAACAGGGATTGGATTTGCGGAAGTTCCGTCGATTTTCATATTTTGTCTCCTGTTTATGAACAATAACATCAGCTACAAACTAATTATCGGTCAAAACCCAGCAATTATAATAGAAAAGATGAAAAAAATGGCATTATTTTCGAGATCCCTGTTATGTCTCGTTCTCTTCTCTTTCAAGCCCTGAAAATGCAAGAGCGTCTTTTTGATTTTAGAATTGACCTCTACAAAGGGTTGCTTTACAGTAGCCGAATGTAATTCATTAAGAGATCATCTTGGAATTGGGTTTTTGCTATGTCGCAGGTAGAACGGGTTTTGGTGGTGCCGCGGTCGGCGGTGGAAAAGGTCGGGATGTTTCACGGACTGGTGCTGGATGTGGACAAGTACCAGGAGGCGCTCTTTGCGGCAGGCGTTCCCAAGTTCCTGGCGCGGCCGGAGGCCGAACAGGATCCGACGCACAAGCAGCTCATTCCTTATGTCATTATCCAGTGCGGCGAGAAATACCTGACCTATGTCCGCGGCAAGCGTGCCGGCGAAACACGCCTCGTGGGCAACCGCTCCATCGGCATCGGCGGCCACATCAACCCCGTCGACAACGAAGTGCCGCTGTTCGGAATCGATTATAAAGAAATTTACGAAAACGCCGTCCTGCGCGAAGTGGATGAGGAAATTAATATCAATGGCAATCGCAGCGACCGCATTGTTGCGCTGCTCAACGACGACACCAACGAAGTCGGCGCCGTGCATCTCGGCGTCGTCCATGTCCTGACGGTGGACAATGAAAACGTCACACGCAATGAGCAGATGATCACCCAGCTTGAATTCAAGACGCTCGAAGAACTGCACGCCGTCCGCGACGAAATGGAAACATGGTCACAACTGTGCCTGGATGGCCTGGAGAAGTTAGCGAATTAATTTATGATAGGATTGAACCGCAACAATATGCGCAACACCATCAACAAGATTTTGAAATGCCTTAAAGCCCGCAGGGCTTAAAATAAGAATAGAAAATATGGAACGACCGGCCCTGCGATTGTAAAGGGTCGTCATAAGCCGATAGTGCTTATGCGATACGGTGGCGTGTGGCCACTGAAAATCGCGGGTTATTACCTTGCGGCAACA
>JAOUFG010000172.1 GCA_029858345.1 Phycisphaerae bacterium | reverse complement strand
TTAGGTACTCCGGGAGAGATGCTGGATCGCGACGGGCTCATCGCCTGGAGGGTGGAATGCGACTGCTGGGGAGCTGTTCGCACAATAACGGGCGAAAGAACCGATTGTCCAATTCGTTTTCAGGGGCAGTGGTACGACGCCGAAAGTGGTCTCTCCTACAACCGCTACCGGTATTACGATCGTCAGCCCGCTGATTTCATCAGTGCTGATCTGTTCGGGCTCTTGGGCGCAATCAACCTATATGGCTACATCGCCGACCCCAATTTATGGGTTGATCCACTGGGGTTGGAGATAAACACCACAAGCGGTCGAACACACGTCACATATGTGGGGTCCAAAGGTGGCAGGCCCTATGTCGGCTACGCCGGCATGCCCGGCAATCAAGACTGTCAGGATGTCTTGTCCTATCGGTACAGCAGCGGCTTTGCAGCTGAGGGGCTTGACGGGGAGCCGACCGTTGTCTTACGCGGACGTGGTGAAACTCTCCACGAAAGTCAGGCTGCCAAGGGGCGGGGTTCTGGAACAAAGGCTGTTTGAGCGCTATGGCGGTTTAAAAGGGAACAGCAAACAGGCAGAGCCCCGTTGGTGAAGGAAACGCGAACAGAGACACTTACTAAGGAAACCATAAGTGTTTAGACAACTTCACCAGGTAAAAGCCCGAATACAGTGAATTTGCCCTGAAGCATGTCTATACACTTACGCGCTCATTAGTATCTGGAGGAAATGGATGAGTATCTCCGACGACAAGGAGAATCGGAATACTCTTAGCTTTTAGATTCGTAACTATTCAGCGTAATTTCAAAAAAAGTAAAAAAGATAGAAGAAAAAGCTTGACAGGGTTTTAGCGATAAAAACGAAATATTATTCTTCATGGCAGATCTTTGACATAGCGCTGATGAGATCGTCGCATGTGGCTTTCAATGCCGCTTACACATTGAATCCATGATCGTGGATGGGTAAAAAAATTTAAAGCGATATCGGCGACCACAGAGCGAAAAAAGTCGGTTTTAAAACCTGTGCTATAATAGCCTTAGCAACAGCACAGGGAAGCCGGATGAAGATCGAGAACATTGACATTCAAGCCACTATCGAAAAAGCACAGACCATAATCCGTGATGACAAACACATGTCAACCGGAACCAAGTCAATGTTTGAGATGTTGATACTGGTCATTACGCTGCTTGCCAATCGTTTGAACTTGAATAGCACAAACAGCAGCAAACCGCCATCGAGTGATCCAAACCGGAAAAAGAAACCAAAGGCCAAAACCGGAAGGAACAAAGGCGGCCAAAAGGGCCATGTGGGAACAACCTTAAAAAAGGTTGATGATCCGGATAGAATCGAACCGATCCGAATCGACCGCCGCACGCTGCCTGTCGGTCGGTATCATGAGACTGGCTTCGAGGCCCGCCAGGTGTTCGATATCGACATATCCCGGGTGGTAACCGAATACCGGGCACAGGTACTTGAGGATGACAACGGCAATCGGTATGTGGCCCCTTTTCCCGAAGGTGTAACCAAAGCCGTTCAGTACGGAACCGGGCTCAAAGCCCATGCGGTGTATCTGTCGCAGTTTCAGTTGATACCGTATAACCGGATTCAGGACTATTTTTCCGATCAGTTGCATATACCGATTAGCGAAGGCTCGATATTCAATTTCAACAAGCAGGCGTTTGAAGTCTTGGATACGTTTGAAAATATTGCCAAAGAGCAACTGAGGACCAGCCCCGTTGCCCATGCTGATGAAACCGGCATCAATAAAGGCGGAGGCAGGTTTTGGCTGCACTGTGTATCCAACATTTTTTGGACCCTTTATTATCCCCATGAAAGAAGAGGGATCGAAGCTTTTAAGGCAATGGGGGTGTTACCCGGGTTCGGCGGTATATTGTGTCATGATCACTGGAAACCGTATTATCGGCTTGATTGTACCCATGCGCTGTGCAATGCGCACCATTTAAGGGAATTGACCCGGGCCTGGGAGCAAGATGACCAGCAATGGGCAAACGATATGAAAGAGTTGCTCGAAAAGATCAACGCCAAGGTAATCGATGCCGGCGGTGCGCTCAGTGCCCAACAAGCTGGCCGATACCGGGCCCGATATACAAAATTGATCCAAAAAGCTGAAATAGAGTGCCCGGCGCCGACCCGGCCCAATAAAAAGGGGAAAAGGGGTCGAATCAAAAAATCAAAGTCCCGCAATTTGTTGGAACGGCTAAGGGATTACGAAAATGATGTGCTCAGATTCATGGAAAATGAAGATGTCGCATTTTCAAATAATCTGGGTGAAAACGATATCCGGATGACAAAGGTTCAGCAGAAGATATCCGGCTGTTTTCGATCAATTGAGGGGGCCAGAATATTCTGTCGAGTCCGCAGTTATTTGTCGACCTGTCGCAAGCAGGGGATTAAAGCAAGCCGCGCGCTTGAACTGTTGTTTAATGGCAAGTTGCCTGAATTTGTAAACCAAGAATAGTACTTTCTTCACAAACTACGCTGAATAGTTACTTTCAAACAAGGTAATTGTTATTGTGTAATAGACATCGAAATAAAAGATGAATGGATAAGCTATAAGCCATATCCATTTTCTTTTTGCCCATATTAAAATAGGTATCGTTGAAAGAACAAACGCCCCCACTATGCCTAATAAAAGATAGAACATAAAAAATGTCAGTAATTCCGACGTTGTTTCCATAAAAAAGGCATGACCGAAGAGGAAACCATGCAACAGATTTCCTAAAAACACATACGTAATGAATATAGCAGAAATTATAGTTTTTTTTATCATTTCAGACATAACGCTGCTAATCAGCCGCGCGGCTTTTTGCGTCGGATGAATTAGCCTTGTTGGGCTTTTTCACCGGATTTATCATGTTCTGTAATTCATTTATGGTTGATGTTTTTTCACCCGAATGAATCATACGGTGGCAGTTACTGCAAAGGAGAGCAATATCTTCTACGCGCGTATGGCCTCCTTCTTTAAGATCGGATAATGGTATTTTGTGATGCGCTTCTATAAAGCCTTCTCCAATAGGACCATACTTTTCAACAAAACTAAAACCGCAAACCTCGCAACGAAGGAGCGGGTCATTTTCCAATTGTAATGCTTTTGCCTTTGAAATTACTGCACGATTCCTTTCTTTATATAAATGTAATCGTCGCTTTTTCCCTCCCTCAGGAAATAACTGATCCATAGGATCATATGGGTCGCTCTCAGGTTTTGTTTGATCGGGGCCATCCCAACAAATACCAGATATAATCCATAGGGGATTTGAAAGATTTGGGTCTGTTGTAGGCCATAATTCTCTATATGTTGGTGTTGAAGCAATGTCATTTGCAAATTTGCCTGCCCATAATAGCCATTCTCCATGGGATGAGTCAGATGGTAGCAAAGGATAGCCAAACTCATTCGCCATTTTCTTCCAACGGGTTTGTCTATAATCGGTAAAGCGTTGTGGGTATCGTGCAGTCAAAATAAGACTTGCCGTTTGAAGCGCACCGGCCCAATCAAATGTGTCTTGGGGAGTTGAAAAACCGAGAAGCACGGCATCCTCAAGAAAACTGTTAATTCTGGATGAAGAAGCATGCTCGTCATCTGGAAAGTCGCGAATTAATTTTTCTATAATTTCTGTTGATTCCTG
>JAOUFG010000171.1 GCA_029858345.1 Phycisphaerae bacterium | reverse complement strand
ACCAAACAGACTCATCGCGATAGCGGCCTTTTTAGTGGGATCTTTGATCTTGCTGATCCGTTCGGCCAGAAGCTTAAACTGCTCTTCCGGCGACAGACCTTCCAGGTCCTTATAGGTCAGGCCCAGATCGGCCAGTGCGTCGACGGCGGTACTGAGGCCGCGACCGGCGTCATAGATACTCCGCTGCATCTTTCGGACACCATTCTCCAGGGTCGCAAATTCGGTTCCCGTCTGAGAAGCAACAAACTTTAATTCAGAAAGTGTCTCAACGGATAATCCGGTACGTTTACTCATCTTGGCCACCTCATCGCCCATTTTGCTAAACGCCTTGGCAGAACCGATCAAGGGAGTGAGCAATCCGGCCCCGATAGCCATCATTTTCAGACCCAGTGTGCGGATGCCATTGCCGAAGGCGCGGAGTTTACGCTCAGCCGAGCGCAAACCCCGCACCAATTTGCTGTCATCAGCAAACAGTTCGACAAAGGCCCGACCGGCTCGGATGGAAGAAGTGCCTGCCATGGTTATGCCGTCATTCCTGCAATTTTCAGATCAGTAATAACCTTATCCTTACGTCGATTATCCGCAGACGTACCCAGACCCAGTGCACCACCCAATAGACCAATCCCGATGGGAACCAGGGCCATCGGATTGAGTGTGCCATCGGTTGCGCCAATCGCCACACTGCCGATCGTGTCTAAAAGCTGCTGCTTAAACTCATCCTGACGGGCCAGGTCGTCCAGTCCCGCCTGGATGCGTTCGTTAAATGCTTTGACTTCTTCATTAAATTTGGCCGCTAATCCGTCCAGCTCGATGCGTTTGATGGCGAAATCCTTCTCGCCGACCAGCGCCTGACGCTGGAACTCACTGCGAGAGACCTTTACGGGGGCTCCATCGCTGGCGGCCATCAGTCCCGTTGTTGCCGACTCACAGCCGGTCAGAGACGTGACAATCCCAAGCGTCAGAATAAACACCAGGACCGAAGCAACGGTGTAACGATTGTGGTCCATCCAGTTAAATACCGAGTGTAATGCATCATTTTTCATGTGGTTTGCCTCCTAAAAAAGCATGTTTGAGTAGTGAAATATTTTCTTTCGTAACAACAATGACATCCGGCCGGGATGTTTTTCGAACATAAGGATTGAAGTCCGATGGCTTAAAGGCCCGGGTTTTCTTCGGGTCGCGATTGACATTGGCCATCAGTGCCATTACCGACGACGTGTGCTGCCAGGTATCGCGATGGTGTCCTTCGGCCATCCAGAGCAGTTGCCGCAGCGTCAGGTTCCTGGGATCGATGCCGATGAATCCGGCAATGTGCCAGATAGTGCACCATCGATCATCTTGTCCAGATCCATCGCTTCGATTTTGGCTTCGATGGCGTTGGTCGCCTTGTCGATCAGCTGCATCTGAGCCGCGACCGCCTTGGCCCGGTCGGTCCGGCCGCGGCTGCGGAAAAAATCCACCAGCTCCTCATAGAATGCTTTCTGTGCTGCTAGTAACGTAGAACCGTCAAACGACATCCGGACATCAGCTTCAGTGAGATTGTGTTTTTCAAACTGCGGACCGAGTAAGGCACACAACACCTCACCCAAGAGCATCTCATCGGTGCCCAACTGTGTTAATAAAGGCGGGTCGCCATCTTCCGGCCGCAGCAGGTCAATATTCAGCTTGTCTTTAACCTGCATGGCCGTACCCAGGTTGAGGGCAATGGTCCAGGTCCGGCCAGCGGCATCATTAAATGTTTTCATCAGAGTGTCCTTTCGCTAAAAAGTTATGCAGCTTCAAACCACTGACCGAATGCGGCTAATTTGGCGGTCACACTGACGGTGACAGCCTCTTCCAGTGCCTCACTTCGCGAGAAGTTGGTGATGGACCAGTTGCCCACCGGACCTTCGGCCCCGGATTCGTTGTGTGCCCCTGTCAAAACGGCTAAGGCGACGGTGCCGGCCGACAGGAACGCCGACTTAATCGCCTCAAATCCTGCATCGCCAGGTTTCCACACCATCTCGAACTCGCAGGAGCATTCCCGCAGGGTCGGTGCGGTGGCTCGCCAGCCACTGTTAGCGCGAGTCGTAATGTCCGCTTCGCCTGCTTCCAGCGACAGCGTCACATCCTTAACGTTGCCCATTTCAGTCAACGTAGAGGGATCCAAAGTCGACGGATCGGCGGCCGCCGCCCCCTGATAAATCTTGGCATTCATGCCCAATAAAAAATCTGCCATTGACGTGTTCTCCTATTTAATTGAGTTTTTCCACAAAGCGGGAAGATTCGTTTTTTCTTTCTCGAACGCCGGTCCCATGAACGGTCGGGTCCGGATTCGCACGCGTGTTTTTTTGTTATTTGCTTCGACGGTGGTCCTGCCGCCATATTCCAGGATGCTCGGTGCCTCGCCGCGATTGTTTTCTGTTAGCCGGGTCGGTCCGATGACGACACTGTGTTTTTGCGGGTCGTACCCAAAGAAGATAAACCGCTTCAAAAGTCCCGTATGACTGGACGGCGGTGATCCGGGAGTCGACGTCTTCTTTCGTTTGCGGATGCTCTGCTTGGCCGTTCGCCGAACAAATGCACCGAACTTGGAGAGTACCTTCCGGGTCGATTTATCAACGGATCGGATAATCTTGGGACTGTCAAAGAACAAATGGGTAATCTTGAAACCGGCCATTATGCAGGTGTGGTCCGAATGCGACCGAAAATGTCCAGCGGAAACTCGGTCGGGTTGGCAACGAGTTTATGCGGCATGATCAACCGCCAACCAGCAATCATTGCATCACCGCTATCGGGTGCGGCTGCATCATAGAGCTGAAGGTCATAAGCCCCATTGGGCAGGTTTTCCGGCAAGTCCACCGGCCAGCCGTTGATAACGATATTTTTGGCCCCTAATGAAATCGCGGTATCTTCCCATACCGGTGCCTGTGCCAACTGACCTGCTGCAATATCAAATACAAGCCCATCCGAAATCCGAACCGCTCGCAGGTAAGGGTTTTGATAACTTCCGTACAAAATAAATGCATGTTCACTCATGAAGAAAATCCTTCCTTAAACGCCATAAATGCTTTTTGTTTTTCCGTAGAATCCCACGGTCTGCTTTTCCAGGTACGGACCGATGGTCACGGGGTTGCCCTGTAGATCCGGTCGGCCCATGCCAATACAGGGACTATTCTCTCGCAGCCGAAAATCCCAGTTATCGGGGTCCTTGAACATCGGATCAGCTTCAATGTCATGGGGGCCTTTTTTGAGATTGTCGAAGTTAAAAGTGGGATTCGCTTCCGTGTCGAATGCAAATACCGAAACAGGCTGACCATTCTGGTTGCAGTAACAGTTATAATCAAAATAATCGACGGTGCCGCCTGCGCTGATGCGAAAGAGTCCGTCGAAAATACCGCTGGTTTCATCCATAACGACGATATTGTTCCAGGCCCGCATTCGTGCTTCAGTACCGTTTAAGTGCAGCCCGGCCTGACGGCACAGATAGAAAATATTGTTAAAGACATTCTGATACGAGCGGGCGACTGCCGAGATACCCCAGTTGCTTTTGACAAAGATGTTGTGGTGAACCACCGGACCGGAATAATCAGGATTGATATTGCTGGTATAGATGCCAACATTGTAGGCAAACTCCCAGTCACCGGAACTATCAACAGTCGGGGTGGTGCCGTTGAACATCTCCACGCCCTTG
>JAOUFG010000070.1 GCA_029858345.1 Phycisphaerae bacterium | reverse complement strand
TCACCCCCAGCACATCCCAGCCCTGCTCCCGCAACAGATGCGCCGTGACAGAACTGTCCACACCGCCACTCATCATCACCGCAATCTGCCGCGATGAATCATTCTTCGGCGCCCACGGAGCAATATTTGACGAAACCAATTCGAGTTTGTAGTTATCCATATTCATCTTAGGTGAATATAGCAGAAATCCGTCTTTAGTGCCACATCGGAAATCGTCCTGTTGAAGCGGGTTTGTCGTCTTATCGGTGTCAACGATACTTGTTGTAGGTTAGGATTTCATCGATGCTTTTCCTGTTTTTATCTGGAATCGTATCATCTGCGGAAAAACCGACGGAAATGATAAGTTCGACCCGCTTGAGCCGGGGGATCGACAGTGTTTTCCGAACCATGGTTTCATTGAACCAGCCCAGCATACAGGTTCCCAGTCCTTCTTCTGCGGCCTGCAGACAAAAATGCTCCGCCGCAATGGCGATATCCATCTGGCTGAAGTTTTTGCGTTTGACCCGTCCGGCGATTTTAGCAAATGCCTTTTGTCTTTCGGAAACGATCAGAACTAGCGCCGGAGCGTCAAAGGCAAAGTGATTAAACTTCAGAATCCCTTCAAAAGCGGCCCTTGACAGCTTTTTCAGAAGCTCGGTATCATCAACGACGATAAACTTCCACGGCTGCGAATTGCACGCCGAAGGAGCCAACCGCGCCGCCTCGATACATCGGTTCATTGTTTTCCGTGCAACCGGCGTACTTTTGTAATTCCGGACGCTGTACCGTTTATTGGCTAAATCCAGAAAACTCATATTGTGTCCCTCTTCGTGTTTGGTAGAATTATAAGAAAGACCCTTGGAACATTTACTGAAAATCATTTGCAATAGTAAATATGGATGCAACAGCACCCTTTGCTGTTGCCTTTGATACGGTATGCCTTTTTGTCTCTTCATTGACAAGATGAACCAAATTTCTAAAATCCCTTACAGAATCGCTTAAACGAGAAACTCCACGCTTCAGTAGGCCATTGTCTTCGCATGCTTTAATATAAGCATAGAACGTATTTGTTTGTGGTTTAATATCTTTATGTTCCAGGTACAACCTTAATAACTCTTCAATAACACCTCCCGCCAAAATGAGGGCTGCCTTTGAAAGTCCCTGAGATGCCAATACAAACGCATGCTCAACATCACGAAATATAATCTTCCTTACGAATTGATTAGACACAAAATTGATTTTCCTTCCAAAACCCCTTTTGCTTATACCATATTCATTTTCTATGGCCTCCCAGTTGTCCTTGCTCGTTTTTATTTGTATTGCCAGCATGTTACTTTCGGTTTTTTCTTTAATTCTGGATTGTTTAATTTTTGATTTACCTTTGATTTTTTTTTCAACACAATGCAGCGTCTCGATCACCCCATCGACCAACGACTCTCTTGTTTCGCCCCCAAAAGCTAAATCACAATTTGAGCCAAATAAGGCAGTATCAACAATGGAGTCTATCGAGTAGGCATGTTCTAATTTTTTGATGCGACCCTCTAACTCAATCCCTTTCAATTCATCATATTTGTCGAGCATATTTCCTGTGTCTGTATCATTCAGCTTGTTCCACTCTTTGAATACAATAAAAATTGAATCCTCCAATTTAGCGAGAGCAGTAGTGTAATTTGAGTCCATTAGCCGGTATATTTTTTCGACGGCTCTATAGAAAGACATTTCTGTATGCGCTTCATCTATCTGTTTACTTAATGGATTAGTCGGAATCGAACTATTGACATAAATATGCGACAATTTGTCAGGTCTTCCAGCTTTTCTGTCAGCAACATCTTTAAGGCTGGATATTATACTGATAATGCCACTATACTTTGATCTACCTCTGGAAAAAACATAAATATTGAGTCCCTTTGGAGGTTTCTTGCCTGCTCGATACTTATCGACTATCTTTTGAGCCCTATCTTGGGCTTTTTTCAAAATGGCCTTGTCGAAATTCGGAAAACCTGATGCAGGTAGCCCTTTAAGTTTATTGAGTATAGAAATAAATCCCTCAATAATACTTTCATCCATGTCATCAGTCATATGATCAACAATATCTATAGCTCGAACACACCAATCCATAATCTCCTGCAATCCTACCACAGCATCTTCCTTATGGTCAGGCAAATCAGGGAGTTTGCTGTATACTTTACGAAACCGCACTATTATATTTCGAGCTTCTTTGTATGCACTCTCACAGCTTAAGTCCTCTGATGTCGCTAAACATTTCTTAATAGCACTGTAAAACGCTTCAGGGGTTTCGCTTTTTTTAATCTCTGTATTATCCACTTGTTCCATATCAGCCTTGTATAGTATACAAACGACCTTTTATATTCTTCAATTGTACTCAAAACCGACTATCCGACAAGCATAATCCCCCCTCCCTTTACTGTCTGAATACAGTCAGGATTATGATGGGCATAGCCCATCCTCCATTAAGGATTAAATTGATTGAGTAGCTTCAGTGTTTTTTCAAGCACTGTTTCGACGGTGTCGGTTTCTGTGATGTCGATCCAGTTGACGTTGCGGAAGGTTTTGAACCAGGTTCGCTGGCTTTTGGCGAAGCGGCGGGTGTTGATCTTGATTCGCTCCACCGTTTCATCTAATTCCATGTCGCCATTGAGATGAGCAATCATTTCGGCATAGCCAATCGCCGCGGCGGCCTGTTGGCTCAGCGGTTTTTCCTCTGCCAGCAGGGCGGCGACCTCGTCCCGCAATCCGGCCTCGATCATTTTTTTGACCCGCGCGTTCATCCGCTGGCTTTCGATATCTTTTTCCCGCCGCAGGCCGATGACGGTCCAATCGCCGGAAGGGTGCTCTGCTTCCCACTGCTTCTGAAAATGCGAAATCGGCTTACCGGTGATCTCATACACTTCCAGCGCCCGCACGATCCGTTTTTCGTCATTGGGATGAATTCGCTCAGCGGCCTCCGGGTCCACCTGCTGCAATTTTTGATGCAGGGATTCTAAGCCAACTTCATTAGCCGATTTTTGAAGACGGTTTCGGATTGTCTCATCGGAACCGGGCCCGTCGAACAGTCCAAACAACAGGGCCTTGATATACATCGCTGTACCACCAACCGCAACCACCGGCTTACCACGACTTTGAATGTCGTCAATTGCCTGCTCAGTCAGATCAAGGAATTTATCAACACTAAACGCCTCGCTCGGTTCGACCACATCGATCAGGTGATAGGGGATCAACTTTTGCTTTTCGACAGGCGGTTTGGCCGTGCCGATATCCATCCGGCGATAGACCTTCATCGAATCCACGCTGATAATTTCGGCCCCGATTGCCTTTGAAAGTTCAAACGCAAGGGCGCTCTTTCCGGATGCAGTAACACCTAAAATCAATATTTTTGGACTTGATTTTTTCACGGTAAATCTTTTTTTTAGAAACAGTTACGGTTTCATTAGTGGTGCCGCAGAATACTGTTTTTGATTAATTTTTCTGTTAAAATCACAATAACAATGTATAATAGCACTCCAACGGAGAAAAATCCAGACACGGTTTGCCCGATGGAAACAGAATCGATCAAAAAACACGAAAAATCGTCGGCGTTTAAGTCGGCTCTTGCGGTTAAGGCAGCCCTGACCGAACGGATACTGTCTGAACTGATGGACAATCAGACCGAAATCCCGCCACACCTCAAAGAAGCGATGGAATACATGATTCTCGACGGCGGCAAGCGTATCCGCGGGGCACTGGCTATGTGGGCCTGCGAGGCCGTTTCCGGCAAGCTCAACCGGGATGCGGAGATCGTCGCTGCGGCGGTCGAGATGGTGCACACCTATTCACTGATCCATGATGATCTGCCTGCGATGGATGATGACGACATGCGGCGTGGTAAGCCCAGTTGTCATAAGAAATTTGACGAGGCCACCGCAATTCTCGCTGGCGATGGTCTGCTGACGCTGGCGTTTGAACTGCTGTCTATCGAGATCGAAAATTCTGATACCGCTGTGCGAATGATCCGTACATTAAGTGAAGCAGCCGGACCGAGCGGCATGATTGCCGGGCAGGTTGCCGACATGCACGGCCCGCACGTCAACGGCTCGCGAGCCAACCTGGAATACATCCACATGAACAAAACCGCAGAAATGTTCGCCGCGTCGGCCGCCATGGGAGCCATCGCCGGACATGCTGACAGCCGGCAATTGTCGGCGATGATCGAATACGGCATGAAAATCGGCATGGGATTCCAGATCGCCGACGACCTGCTGGACGTATCCGGCAGTAGCGACCAACTCGGCAAGACCGCCGGCAAGGACGCCGAACAGGGCAAGCTGACCTATCCCGCACTGGTTGGCGAGGAAAAATCCCGCGAAATCTTCGAAAAGCTCACCTGTGAGGCCGTCTGTGCCCTGCAAATATTCAACAGCAATGCCGGTCCCCTCCGCCAATTAGCCATGGAACTGCTCAACCGCACCAAATAAATAAGTCCTTTATTGCAAACAAAAAGGCCCTGAAGGATGCTTCCCACAGGGCCTTTCAGAAGGAAATGTTACGAGGTTACCGCACGTTGCGGATGGCCATGTCGTTGTCGTATTTCATCAGGAAGGTATAATTGACCACCGTCGCGGTTTTTCCGTTGGTTTCGGGTTTGAGGTTCAGGTCCCACCGCAGGATGCCTTTGTCCTTCTGCGTACGGACATATTCAGCATCCGTGCTGAGCGGATGCGAATTGCTCGTCAGCTCGATGCTTAAGGCCTCGCTCTCTGTCCACGGCAGCCGGTCCATCAGCCGCAGTGCGACCGCGGTATTCTTATAGTTGTCAATCTCAAGGCGGTACTGGTGCTCGTCCATGCGGTTGCCCCAGAGCGTCTCAATCTTCTTGTCCTTGAACTCGCGGGTCACCTGAATTTGCGAATCCACGCCAAAGCCGGCGGTAAATGTCTGGCCGATGGTGACCAGCTTCATATCGCCCTTGCCGACGAACTCGCCGTTGCGGAACGTATCCGCCGATCCCGGCAGCAGAATCGTGTCGCTGGTGTTGGTCAGCTCGCCCTCAAGATAGACATAATCGGTCAGTAGCGGGGCAGCCACGAACGTAAACGCCGCAGGACACTGGATTGAGGCAATGGTCACAAGCTGCTGGTCGGACTTGCTCGGCAACGTCAGCCGTCCGGGCAGGCGGTACATCACACTGACACCCTCGGCCCGCTGAATCGCAACGGCTTTTTCCTTAATCTGCTGAAGCAGTCGCTTGTCTGCCTCAAACTCGATCATCTGGTTGTTCGTGGCGAAGAAGTTCAGATCACTATTGGCTTTGATACCTTTGGCAATATTCGCTCGCCGCTGACTTTCATTTTTATAAAACAGATCGGTCTGATCAATGTATGAAAAGCTTTGCTGTGTCTGTTGCTGCATTTCGGCTTGTGCGGGCACCTTTACCGACATGTCAGATCTCGGCCTGCCTGCACTAATAGCATATTCCCGCGGCCCGGCGCCGGCCAGCGTAATCTCCAGCGGTTCCAGTGTCGGCGGGGTAGCCACCAGCGCGGGCACTGCGGTGCTCAAAGCCAGCTCGGCATTGGTCCAGTCCTCGCCGGAAGACTGATGTACGACGGCGTTGTATTCGACATCCACCAGCTTTTTCTCCGGCAGCGCCTTAAGGTTATACTGCGGCGACCAGTTGGCCCCGTCGACCAAGTAGCTAAGCTGGACCGCCTTGGTTTTCGACGCATCCGGCACATGCAGATACACCAGCGCCTGCCGGATACTGCGTTTGTGCTGACTTGCCAGTTCCTGCTTCTTCTGGTTCAGTTCAGCGAGCTGCTTTTCGAGGTCTTTGATTTTCTGCTCCAGTTCCACCGCCCGATTGTGCCAGTACTCTCCTTTCTCTGCCAGATAACTTGTGAAATCTTTCATTGTTTCAGAAGAAAAAGCCGCCCGATCCAGTGAAACACTGGCGCCTTCAAAACCGAATTCCCACATCTTCGCAAATCGCTGAGCGGTATTATGAGCGAGTTGATTATCCCGCTTGATTCGATACAGTTCTTTTTCTGTCGTTTCAATCTGTTCGTCAATCGCCCGCACCTCGGCCCGCATATCCTTTTCGATCTCTTTAACCCGGTAGCGGACGCTCAGCACCTGGATGCCGTCGGCGGCCTGTGCATAGATGCTTTCCGGCAGAATCCGTTCGGGGAGATTTTCGACCAGCAGCTCCACATCACCGCCCGCTTTTTCCAGTTGAATCGTCCGCGTCACCAGCGCCCGCCCGTGATAAACGATCACATCCGTAATCGCTCCGTCATTTGTTTGTGTTTCTGCAAACCCTGTCCCAAGCAGCAAAGCGATTGTTACCATTAAAAACAGTTTTGATTTCATTTTTGATTCTCCCAAAATTTAGTGATAATTCGTGTTAATTCGTGGCTAATTTCTACCGCTGCGTTTTCCGCACACTCTGGCTTTCACGCATGGCCTTACGCTGACCACTCCAATCTTCCTGCTTAACAGCATCGGCGTCCTTTTCATTTTCATAGGCATAGCTGTCCAGTTTGGGGCTGCTGAGGGCGGCAGCATTCGATCGCAGATACGACGAATTCTGCATCAGAACCTTTTGGGCCTCGTCGATTTGTCCCTGGTCCCTTAGTGCCAACGCTCTTTCGTTATTTTCGATGGCGATCTGTTCGACGACGTCGGCATACACACCCTTATTTTGCCGGGTGTCATAAACTTCACGTGACCGTGTGGTTGTCGCCGCAATCCTGGCACTCTGTTTTTCTTCTGCGTTATTTTTCATGTCGACATAGCGAATGCTGACATCGGCAATGTTCAAAGCGTCTTTTTCATAGGTATTTGTTTGCACTTCCAGCAGGGCATACTTTTCATGTTCGCTGTAAATATGGTTCATGTCGAGCATGACTTTTTGACCTTTGATGGTGCCTTCACGGCCCAGCAATCGAACGGGTTTGATACCCTTGGGGCAGGTGATCTCGATGATGACCTTCTGTGCGACGACGGACAGCGACCGTCCGAATTCCTGGTCAAAGATGCCGGCCAGTTCATCGGGTTCCTCGCAGAAATAATGCCCGCCGTCACTCTTAAAGGCGAGCTGACTCATCAGGTCCTCGTTGTAGCCGTGCCCCAGCCCGATGGTCGTGACGGAAATGCTTTCATCAATCAGATCCGCGCCCAGTTTGCCCAATGCATGGGGACTGTCGGGCCCGACATTGGCCAGTCCGTCGCTCAAAAGGACGATTCGATTGACTCGTTTGCTCGATAAAAATTTACGGACTTCTTCTGCTCCTGTCTGCACGCCTGCGTAAAGTGCGGTCGATCCGCCGGCTCCAATGCCCCGGATCTTTTGAATAATGCGATGGCGATCCGTCATCTTCGTTGCGGGCACCAGTACCTCGACATTGCTGTCGTACAGCACGACCGAAACGATGTCATTGGACTTGAGACGGTGCAGCGCCAGGATTGCGGCCTCTTTGGCGGCCTGTATTTTGCCGCCGGAGTTCATTGACCCGGACTTGTCAATCACGATGGCCACATTCACGGGCGCTCGCTCTTCGAGAATCTCAACGGGACACCCCCGCAGGCCCACGCGAAGATAGACCGTTTGTTCAGTGTCGGCCAAAATCACGGGCCGATCCAACTCCGCCGTCAACTCGACGGTCTTGGCCATGCCCACAGCGGGCATAACCAGCAAAGCGAGAACAATCATTTTGTTAAGTGCGATTTTCATAATGTTTCCCTTTCAAAAAGTTTTTCTCTACACTTAAAGTATACGGCAGGAAGGGCAAAAGAGGGTGTAAAAGGTCTGTAAAATTGCAGGGCTTAAGTTTTACAAAAAAGTTACAATTGCAAAGGAGCCATTTAACCTATAATGTATATAGCAAGAATACAAGTACGCAGGAATGTAAGTATACAAGGGAATAAGCATGAAAGCGAGACACAGCATTTTGGTGGTTGAAGACGAACCGAAAATCCGGGACGGGCTCAGGGATTTTCTGGAGTTTCAGGAGTTTACCGTCACGGTGGTCGATGACGGTCTGGCTGCCGAGCGGATTGTAGACGCCAAACGGTTCGACCTGATCCTGCTGGATCTGATGCTGCCCAATATCAGCGGCGAGCAGCTTTGCCGCAAGTGGCGCCAGCAGGGCCGCACGACACCGATCATCATGCTTACGGCCAAAGGCCAGGAGTCCGAACGCATCGCCGGGCTGGACATGGGTGCCGATGATTACGTCACCAAGCCGTTCTCACTGGAAGAGCTGCTGGCCCGCATCCGCGCCGTACTCCGTCGGACCGACCCGGCCCGTTGTGTTGGCCAGACATTTTCATTCGGTCCCTTTTGCGTGAATGCGCAATCCTTAAAGCTGACCTGTGATTCGGCGGAGACTTGCATTACCCAGCGGCAGGCGGACATCCTCCAATTGTTTGCCGCCAACCCCGGCCGTATCATCAGCCGCGAGCAGCTCTATGAAAAGGTCTGGCACGAATCGATGGACGGCATCGAGACCCGCACGGTGGACATGCACATCGCCCGCCTGCGGGAACTGCTCAAAGAGGCCGGGTGCAAAACAGAACTCATCGAAACCGTTCGCGGTGCAGGATACAAGTATAATGAATAAGCGTTTTTGGATAATTTGTTCGGTCATTGGTTCAGGCTTGCTTACGCTCAGCGTGCTGGGGCTGTCGTCGCTGGGGATGCACGAAAAAGGCCTGCGGGCTGAGCGTCAGCAGGAATTCATGGACGTCGCCAAGCAGATCAGCTTCGACGTCAAGAAAAAGGTCGACACCTTCCTGCAGACTGAGCAAGGCCGCCTTTACACCGATTACCAGCCCTATTACGTGCCCGAAGTCGGTAATAATACGGCCGCGCTGGTCCCCAGCCCGTTGGCCAATTTGTATTCGAATGGATTGGCGAATGGCTACTTCCAACTGGAGGCCGACGGTCAGCTCATCTCGCCGCACTTCGCCGAACAGCCAATGCAGCAGGCGATGCAGGCAAAACAGCCCGTTAACCATTCCGACTATTTTGACAATGTCAAACAAAACCTGCTGCCGTCTCTGGCCAGCGGTCAAACCGTCGCCACCCATCGCGTCGAACCAACCGAACGCGAAAAAATGGAAGATAAATATACCCTTGACAAGATAGCAATGGGCAGAGACCGCCGTACTCGGACATTAAAAACGGATTCAGTCAATGCCGTGGTTGCGAAATCAGAAAGCAGTTATCAATTTGCAGAAGATCGGGAGAGCAAAGAACCTGCTCAGAAAAAACAGGTTTCATCGAAATCTAAAGGCACAAAAGCTGCTCCTCGGCAAAATGTTTACCAGATTTCCAATCTCAAAGAAAGGCAGCAAACCACCACGCAGGTTCTCCGGCAGCGGCGTGATAATTATGAAGTGAACGTTGCCAGCAATACAGCCGGGGCATCTGAAAAACCCGTGTCAGAGGCAGTCGAGATTTATAACAGGTCGAGGGCTGCTCCTTCTTCTCCCTTGCAGCAAGAGCAGCAATCATCGTTCGGTCGATCATCCCAATCTGAACAGAAGGATGCCCGCCAGTCAGAAGATATGTCTCAGCAAATGGATCCAGAGATGGATTTAATGATGATGGTCCCGGCTACGATAGGAGTCGATAATGATGCCTCAAAAAAGAACGAGCAGCAGCTCGAACAGGCCGACACCGTTCAGGTCCGCATCGAGCCGTTTGTGCCGATGACGGTTTCAGTCTCAAACGGCAATAACAACGGCCTTTTCGCCGGTCAGGTATTCCTGCTGCGGCATGTTCAAATCGAAGATCGTCATTTGGTGCAGGGCTTTCAACTGAACGAAGACGAATTGCTTTCGCAGGTGGCCGAGTCTGCCCGACGGTATCTTAGGCGGGGCATGGGTTATGAAATATCCAAGCTCGAACGCCCCGATGCGGCCTTTGCGGCGATCCTGCAATTTGATTTTGGTGAGGTCGTTCTGAATCTGTTGGAACAGGACGCCGGCTACATTCAGGCACAGGTTCTGCGTATGCGGAACTGGTTCTATGGTATCCTCGGCGTTGTGTGGCTGTCTGTATTCGTTGCGATGCTGGCACTGTGGAAGAATCTTAACCAACAGGTGCAGCTTTCACGCAAAAAGGACGACTTTATCTCTGCCGTCTCGCACGAACTGCGAACCCCGCTGACCAGCATTCGCATGTACACCGAGATGCTCGAAAAAGACTGGGTCAAAACCGATGGTAAACGACGCGAGTACTACACCACCATGCGGACCGAATCTGAGCGATTAACCCGGCTCATCGAAAATGTCCTGGACTTTTCCCGCATCCAACGCGGCAAAAAACGCTACGATTTTACCGTTGGCGATGTCAATGAATGCATTGGCGAAGTCGCTGACATGATGCGTCCGTATGCCCAGCGTGCCGGTTTTGTTTTGGAACAGCGTTTTGAAGTATTAGAACCCTTCGCGTTTGACCGCGATGCAGTCGTCCAGATTGTGATCAATCTTGTGGACAATGCACTCAAGTATGCCAAAGATGCCCGAGATAAGCATATCATCATCCGCACTCGCGCCCAGAAGGGGTATGCGATCATTGAGATCGAGGACCACGGACCGGGCATTCCACGCAGTCAGCAGAAGAAGATCTTCGACGCCTTCTACCGATGCGAGGACGAATCTACGCGCCAAAACACCGGTACCGGACTCGGGCTGGCATTGGTCAAACGCTTTGCCGAGGCCCATCACGGCTTCGTTGAAATTGTCAACGCCAAACCCACCGGTGCCCTCTTCCGTATCGGCCTGACAATGCAATAATGGACGGCCGCCTTCCAGCCGGTAGTTTGAGAATTTTGCACCATGGGGTTTATTGAGGTTCTGTTGACTTGTTTACTGTCGTTTGTTCTGGTTGCGGAATTCCCGAGGCGTCAGGCCGACGATTTGTTTAAAGACGCGCGTAAAATAGCTCTGGTTATTATACCCCACGTCATAACAGATCCGGGTGCAGTTATTATCCGTTGTCAGCAGCATCCGCTTGGCATGGTCAATACGGATATTGGTCAGAAAATCCACCGGCGTGATCCCCATTTGTTCGCGAAACAAATGAGCCAATCGTGATACGCTCAAATGTGCGGCCTTGGCCATATCCGCCAGCGTCAGCGGTTGGTCATAATTATACTGCATCAATTCAATAACGGGTTTAAGCTGTGACATCTTCCGGGTATCTTGGGATGTGTAAACGCTTTCGATAAAGTTATCCAGGGCGTGGCTGATCCAGACGCAAATATCCTCCTGTGTGTCAATCATAAGCACTTTGTTGATGTATTCCATATTTTTGGCTAAAAGGGCATTGATATCGACACCGCCCATCGCCGCCGCCCGGCTGAGCACACTGAGCAGTTCGACCAGTCGTGCTTTCAACAGGTTGAGGTTGCCGGGGTTGTGGAACATAATCTTGCCCAGCAGGGAATTGAGAATCTCCTTGGCGCCGGTCCGGTCGCCAATTTTGACTTTGGCAATGAGCTGACATTCCAACTCATACGGATACGTTTCATCAGAATCCAGCAATTTCGTCTCCTGGATCACCTGGCCGATCTGGGACTGCTGCGCGGATCGCTGACGACGCCACTGGACGACCTGCGGGTCCAGATCCGTTGTCTGATAAAGCAAGACATATAAAAACTCTGCCGCCTCATGGATCCGGCGGGCTGAAACCACCGGGATTTGTTGCAGGGTATCGCTTATTTCCTGTTCTTTGATGTGAAGTCCACGAAGCCGTTTTTGAACGTCCGCTACCAGTGTTTCATCGAACGACTCCCAGATACACTTACCGAAAAATAACCCGCCGAGCGGCTGATCGCCATCCATAGCCGGAACGCAGCCCAAAACGATTCCGGCGTGACAAAGGGTAATATAGGGCTGTCCCGTTTCAATGGAGACATTCAAACTCCGCAGACGCTCTTCGTGGCATCGCTTGGCGCCGATTTTGGAGTGGCGAACACGCTTGCAGAATTCCGGGTGACACCCCTCGGAGCAGAGCGACCGGATAGGGCGGCCCTCAAGGTCGGTGGTTTCAGTCAAAAGCTTAAAATTTCGCTGTAAAGCGGACGAAATCTGACCAAAATCCTTTTTTGTAACAAGGTCCGTTAGCTGAATGTTTTGTTTGGTGTTTCGTGCCGTCATACGCCAAATTATATTTAATACTGAACAATGTAGCAAGATAATACTATAAGAAATATCGCGGGAATTTTTAAAAGAGAATGGTTAATAAATTGCCTTTTCAATGGAGCGTGCTAAAATCAATCTATACAATCCGACCCAATGTTAGGAGAAAACGCATGGATATTTTTAAATTCGCAATTCAAATGGAGACCGATGGAGAGGAGTATTATCGCCAACTGGCCTCAAAAGCCGTTCATCCGGGTATTCAGGGGGTTCTCAATCAACTTGCCGATGACGAGGTTAAGCACCGCCAGGCCATTGAGCACATTCAGGAAAAAACCGGTGTTTTTGCTGAAACAACGGTACTGGAAGCGGCCAAAAATGTCTTTCAGCAGATTCAGGATTTCGGTGGAAAATTCGATTTAAGCGGCGATGAAGAGGCCGCATACCGTCAGGCCATGGAACTGGAGCGAAAAAGCATCAGTTTTTATCTCGACCGCTTTGATCAGGTCGAAAATTCCGCGCAAAAGGCCTTATTTGAAAAACTGGCTGAGGAGGAGAAAAAACATTATCACCTGATGAGCAACCTGGTGGATTTTGTGGCCTCGCCCAAAACCTGGCTGGAAGATGCCCGGTTCACTCGTCTGGATGAGTATTGATTTCAACAAGGAGTATCTTATGACCAATGACAACATGCCGCATCCGGGACACGATAAGCATTTGTGCTATCTTATCAACCTGCGATATCAGGAGAGTAACCCTGAAGACTATAAGGCACTGATTAAAAACCCCCAATTTTTCTGTCGAAATTGCGGCCGTGCCGCCGCCGACAGCAAGAATCTGTGCAAACCGGTGAAATTATGACCAACAACAAAGCCGCAACGCCGTATCTGAACACCATAGGCCCGGAGGATCAGCCGCCTTATCCCGGCCGCAGAGAAATTGAACATCGGATCAAATCGCTCATTCGATGGAACGCCATGGCGATGGTTGTCAGGGCGAACAGAGATGAAAGCGGCATCGGCGGACATATTTCGTCATACGCCTCTTCGGCGACGCTTTATGAAGTCGGCTTTAACCATTTTTTCCGGGCCAAGAACGCCGAGCAGGAAGGCGACCTCGTCTATTTTCAGGGCCATGCCTCTCCCGGTATTTACGCCCGCGCTTTTTTGGAAGGGCGGCTCTCGGGTTTTGACCTGAGCAATTTCAGACGCGAATTGAGCCCCGAGGGCGGACTGCCGTCCTACCCGCACCCCCGGCTGATGCCGGAGTTCTGGCAGTTTCCGACGGTATCCATGGGCCTGGCTTCCATGATGTCGATCTACCAGGCGCGTTTTGCCCGCTACCTCGAAAACCGGGGGATTAAGAAACCCTCTGATCAAAAGATATGGGCCTTTCTGGGCGATGGCGAAATGGACGAACCCGAAAGCCGGGGCCTGATTGGAGTCGCGGGTCGGGAACAACTGGACAATCTCATTTTTGTCATCAATTGTAACCTCCAGCGGTTGGACGGACCGGTTCGTGGAAACGGCAAAATCATCCAGGAACTGGAAGCCGTTTTTGCGGCGTCCGGCTGGAACGTCATCAAAGTCATCTGGGGGTCCGACTGGGATCGGCTCCTGGAAAAAGACGCCAGCGGTCTGTTGGTCAAGCGAATGGAAGAAGTCGTGGACGGCCAGTTTCAAAAGTACGCCGTATCGGACGGCGACTATATCCGCAAGGACTTTTTCGGGGCCTGCCCCGAACTGCTGGAACTGGTCAAAAATTACTCCGATGAACAGCTCGAAAAGCTCAATCGCGGCGGCCACGACCCTTTAAAGGTGTACGCCGCGTATAAAGCGGCCGTCGAGCACACCGGCCAGCCCACCGTGATTTTAGCCCAGACCATCAAGGGCTACGGAATGGGCGAAGCGGGTGAAGGCAGAAATATCACACACCAGCAGAAAAAGCTCAACGAACAGGAATTGCTGGCGTTCAGAAGTCGATTTGGAATCCCGATCCCCGATTATGAGGTGCAGGAGGCCCCGTTTTATAAACCCATGCCCGATAGCGAAGAACTGACCTATCTGAATGCCTGCCGCCAAAAACTGGGCGGTTATGTTCCCGAACGCAGTGTCGAGGCCGAGCCGATTCAAATGCCCGCAGATGATGTGTTCAAAGAATTCTATGCCGGTTCCGGCGGGCGGGCGGTCAGCACGACCATGGCGATGGTGCGATTGCTGGCCAAGCTGATGAAAGATGAACAGATTGGCAAACGGATCGTTCCGATTGTACCGGATGAGGCCAGAACATTCGGGATGGAGCCCCTCTTCAGGCAGGCCGGTATTTATTCGCCGTCAGGACAGCTCTACGAACCGGTCGATAAGGAGTTTCTGCTCTTTTACAACGAGAAAAAAGACGGGGCGATCCTCGAAGAAGGCATCAACGAGGCCGGTTCCATGTCTTCCTTTATCGCCGCGGGTACTGCCTATGCCACTTACGGCATCAACACGATTCCGTTCTATCTGTTTTATTCGCTGTTCGGATGCCAGCGAATGAGCGATCTGATATGGGCCGCCGGCGATATCATGGCCAGGGGCTTTTTATTGGGCGGCATTGCCGGAAAGACGGCACTGGCCGGAGAGGGCCTCCAGCATCAGGATGGCCACAGCCACCATACGTTTTTGTCCGTGCCGCATCTGAAGGCCTATGACCCGGCCTTTGCGTATGAACTGGCGGTCATCATTCGTGACGGACTGTGCCGGATGTATCAAAATCAAGAGAACATCTTCTATTATATCACGATGATGAACGAAAATTATGAGATGCCCGAAATGCCGCCCGGCTGTACCCAGGGCATTCTCAAAGGAATGTACAAATACAAGGCCTCCGACGCACAGGACGGACAACCCAAAGCCAATCTCCTGGGCAGCGGTACCATCCTGACTGAGGCCCTCAAGGCCCGGCAGCTTCTGGAAACCGAATACAACATCGCCGCGGATGTCTGGAGCGTTACCAGTTATAAAGAGCTTTATACCGACGCCATTGAAACCGACCGGTGGAACCTTCTGCATCCGGCCGAAACGCCGAAGGACTGCTACATACAACAGTGCCTCAAGGATGAAAAGGGCGGTGTGTTTGTGGCCGCCTCTGATTACCTCAAGGCGCTGCCGTGTTCGATTGCCAAATGGCTCCCCGGCAGGTTGATCGTCCTGGGAACCGATGGATTCGGCCGCAGCGACGCCCGGTCCGACCTGCGAAACTACTTTGAAGTCGATGCCCGTTTCATCGCGTTCGCGGCATTGCATGGGCTTGCAATGGAAGGACAAATAGATAAAGCCGTCCTGACCGGCGCAGTGGAAAAAATGGCCATCGATCCCCAAAAAGTAAGTCCGTTGCTCATCTGATTCGCAACAATAGCCCAAAGCGCGATCGCAGGGATAATTAACCCCTGACCCTTGCGGTCATGGGGTTGTTCAACCCCGTTTGGGTTGGATATTGGTGGATGTGATTTCATACCACGGGTTTCGGCTCGCTGTGCTCGCCTGCACCCGCGGCTGATATGGAACGACCTTTGTCAAGTTATCATTTTGTTATTTTTACATTTTCTTGAAAACACTTCCAGGTGCAGGCGGCTTCGACGATGAATCAGTCTGATATTCGTGGATTATC
>JAOUFG010000170.1 GCA_029858345.1 Phycisphaerae bacterium | reverse complement strand
GCATGGATATTCTGCCTGCTCTGAAGGGGGAAATGACGGTACGAGATAAGCCCATAGGTTTCGCTTATGGACAGCAAACCGCCTGGATGACTCACCGATACAAATTGATCACGAAACCGAGTGGCAATGAAACAGTGTGTGAGTTGTACGATTTGCTACATGACCCGTCCGAGGAGAATAATATTGGTCCGAAACATCCTGAGAAGGTCGAGAGCATGTTAAATGCTTTGAGGGCATGGATTCAATCTTGCAATGAAAGTTGTGGCCAGCGATATAAACATCTGCCTGTGCCCATGATAAACGAACCTGGTTTCGATATTATATGAGGTCATTATTGTGAAAAAGCTATTTGTTATTGTTAGTTTGTTCTGTGCGACGAATGCGCTTGCAGAAAATTCGTCGAAACCGAATATCTTGTTTATAATGGGTGACGACCACACATCTCAGGTGTGGGGTATTTACGGCGGAATTCTGAAAAACTATGTTCATGCCCCGAATATCAGCCGCCTGGCAGAAGAAGGATGTGTGCTGGATCATTGTTTAGTGTCCAATTCGATCTGTACGCCAAGCCGGGCCACGATCATTTCCGGCCAATACAGCCATATGAATGGTGTAAAAACGTTGAATGATGCACTTTCTCCTGAAAAAGAGAACATTGCCAAAGTCATGCAAAGGGGAGGGTATCAGACTTCACTTATAGGTAAATGGCACTTAAAAAAAGAACCCTCTGGATTCGATTATTACTGTGTACTACCAGGGCAGGGAAGATATTGGGATCCAATTATGAAAACGAAGGAGGATTGGAAACAGGGCGGGAAACCGTACAAAGGTTTTAGTACGGACGTTATTGCAGATATGACCATTGAATGGATAAAAAATCGGGACAAAACAAAACCTTTTATGGCCATGTGTCATTTCAAAGCAACCCATGAACCCTTTGATTATCCTGAACGATTTAAGGATTTATACAAGGGGAAAGATATCCCTGCTCCGAAGTCCTTTTACGACCAGGGCGCTGAAACGACGGGAAGGTCTTTCAAGGGTCAGTCCATGGACAATCTTAAGAAACGGTATCTGTCTGCAACTGAACAAATGAAGGATAAACCTGGTCATATGAGCTATCCGGATTTACCTTTTTCCGTTGATGGTTTGGATGATGATGAAGCACGCATGAAAACGTATCAGAAATTCATTAAAGATTTCATGCGGTCTGGCGCTGCAATTGATGACAACCTCGGCAAGATTCTCAATTATCTCGACAAAGCGGGCTTAGCTGAAAATACGATCGTTATTTATACGGCTGATCAAGGGTATTTTTTAGGCGAGCATGGATGGTTCGATAAACGCCTGATTTACGAAGAATCGATACATATGCCGTTTGTGATTCGTTACCCCAAAGAAATCCCGGGCGGTACACGTAATAGCGATATCATTGAAAATGTTGACTTTTCAGCGTTGTTTGCCGATTACGCAGGGATTGAATATCCAACTTCCATGCAGGGGCACAGTTTTCGGGAAAATCTAAAAGGCAATACTCCGAAAAATTGGCGAAAATATGGATACTACCGCTACTGGCAACACTCCGAAGATCGTCCGGGACATTTTGGAATACGCGGTCAGCGGTATAAACTGGCTTTCTTCTACGGTAATGGACTTAAAAAGAACAAAAAAAACGATCCGACTACCCGTTACTGGGACTTCTTCGATTTACAAAAGGACCCTCATGAACTGCATAACGCATATAATGATCCGCAATATCAAGATGTTATTAAAGCGATGAAAGCGGAGATTTTGCTTCAGCGAAAATTGCTCGGAGATACCGATGAAGATAATCCGGAGATTCAAAAAATCATTGCCAACAATTGGAATAATTAACCTGTGTAGCTACATCTGGCTCAAACAAACTTTTAAGCATAATACATAATAGGAAAATGAGATATGAAAACTGCAATTTTACTTCAGATGTCACTTTTGCTGTCTGTGATGACAATTGTTCATGCCGGGGAGGGGTACCCGGAGTTTAGCTGGGATCATGTGCCATTGTATGCGCACCTTGGTATTGGCGATGGGCTGGAGCCGGATCAATGCAATTTTCTGGCGGACCATTTCGATTTGATCGCGTTTACCGCCGGCAAGGTCACCCGTGGCAGCGTTGAGCCCAATATCGCGGCAGGAGCGCGTGCCATCAAGAAACGCAATCCAAAAGCGAAAGTGTTGTTCTATTGGGCCAGCGACATGCCGAAACACCAATGGAAGCTGTCTAATGCCGCCTTTCCTAAAGATGGTTATTTACGTTTGCCTAAGAAGCGCCGCCAGAATTTTGATGTGACCCGTCAGGACGTGCGTGACTGGTGGTCGGATGTAGCGGCCAAAGCCGTGCATGACTACTCATGCGACGGCATTTTTGTCGATGGGGCAACCGCCGGCCGGCCCAATGGTCCCTGGAGTCGTGAATTTGGTGCAGCGAAGGCGGCTGTTATGGATAAGGGGATGTTCGCCATGTTGGAAGAGGCGAGAAAAAAGATGGGTCCTGACAAACTGATTATCTTCAATCCGCTTCATGGCTATGAAAAAGGAGGAAGCTCACTCGGTGAAGAATATTTGCCTGTAACTAACGGCGCCATGGTGGATGACTTTGACCGTGCTGCGAATATCAAGCAGCAAAGCCCCGAATACATGGCCAACACGATCGAGGCCATGCGCAAGGCTGCTGAAGACGGCAAAATCATTATCTTCAAGGCGTGGCCGGGCTTTACGTGGTGGAGTGACAAAGAGTTGATGAAAAAGCCGCATGAAGAACAGTACCGCATCGCCAAAGAAGAAATCACCTTCCCGCTGGCCTGCTTCCTGGTCGGGGCCGAACCGAACTGCTATTTTTGCTATACCTGGGGTTGGGGTAAAGATACCGGCGTGTTCGACTGGTATCCGGAATTCGATAAGCCGCTGGGACCGCCCAAGGCCAAGGCCGTCCGAAAGGGCTGGACGTATCGGCGTGAATTTGAACATGCTTCGGTATTTGTGGATCTGGAAGCAAAGACTGCCAAAATTAGCTGGAATTGATTGATAAGCCATTTGCTCTTGGAATTGGACAGACACATGCCGCAGGATGAAATTGCTATGACAGGTTCATTAAAAGCCAAAATACAGGATTCTAAAAGTAAGTGGCTGCGGGATGCGAAATGGGGACTCTTTAGCCATTATTTGCCTCATATGGCGAGTCGGCGGAAACCAATTATGACAAGGGAACAATGGAATAAGAAAGTGAATTCATTCCAGGTTAAACCGTTTGCCGATCAACTGTCTTCACTGAACGTTCCCTATTTTTTCATAACGGTTGGTCAGGGCGGCCATTACTTCTGTTCACCAAATAAAGCATTTGACAGGTTATTTGGCGTAAGTGATGGAGTACGAGCGGAGCGCGACCTGATCGCAGATATAGCAGCTGAACTTGTACCTCGTGGTATCAGGATGTGTGTATACAGTCCTTCTTATGGCGCCAAGCGAACGTCAGAAGAACAAGATATGTGGCTGGAGGTTTTTACAGAATGGTCAGAGCGATGGGGCAAATCCATATCGGCATGGTGGATTGATGGCAGTGCCACGGTAAGTTATGCGGTCTACCAGGCCTACATAAATGCCTTTAAGGCCGGGAACAAGGATGCTCTTGTCTGCACCAAGTTATGGAGCACTCTCAGCGATGAGCAGGTTCTCGAGGATTATATGAGCGGA
>JAOUFG010000069.1 GCA_029858345.1 Phycisphaerae bacterium | reverse complement strand
GTACAAATTGTGCCGTGTTTCGTTTCATACCACGAAACAATACACAAAATACCCGATGGCGCAAGTCTAAAATATGGATTTTTCAAAGAATCTTAAAAAATTTGCTTCACACCGCTAAAATCTTACGTATTTTCTTTTTTAACGTCAAACTGCTTCCAGGAAACGAAGCTGGTCGTTGCCAGTACCAAATGCGCGATTGTTTCCATTGATTCTTCCAGTGAAATATGATACTGCTCCTCCATTGGCAGCAGGTCCAGATACTTTTCTCCAAAAACCCGACGCGCTATTAACTGAGACATCACATAACACAAAAACGTCGCCCACAACCATATTTCGACAGGCGTATTCTTAATCAGGTTGCGAATCACGTTACGGCGATAAATAAACCAGACCCCGACAATACCTGCAATAATATAAACACCCTTTGTTGTTCCCGCAAAGTGCCACTCTCTACAGAAAAAACCGACACTGAGAACGAATAACATCTTCGCAAGCTCATTGCCTCTGCGCCAGGCAAGCAGCCCATAACTGACAATTGATATCAACGCCAGCGGCAACGCTATCTGTTCGAGTATGCTTCGTCCGCACCAATGTTCAAGCTGGAAATGACCCAACAGGTACACAGCAATAATGGGAGGCATCCACAGCAAAAACGGCCAAAAAGAAATAGCTGTTCTACGTGGTTTCAGTAATGCATCCATGTCGTTTGTCATGATCATTTAATCTTTAAGCATTTAATTGATAAATTGTCATTCCAGGATTCTTGAGATTTCTTCGATCTCTTCGTCGCTCAGTATCCAATCGCCGGCCTGGACGGTTTCTTCAATTTGGCTTTGTTTTCGCGCGCCGACGATGGCGGCGGTTATTTCCTCTTTTCGCAGGACCCACGCAATTGCTAATTGAGCAACTGTTTTTCCATTGCGTTCGGCAATGGGCCTAAGCGATTCGATGATTGATAGATTTTTCTGGAATTTCTCACCGTCAAAATTTGGGTCATTCAGTCGGTGGTCATCAGCAGCCAGTGTTCTCATATGCTCAGCGGAAAATTTGCCCGTCAGCAAGCCCTTCTGCATCGGACTGTATGCCACGATGCCGATACTGTTCTGGCCGCAATAGTCAATCATGCCTTCTTCGATATCCCGCCGGAGCATGCTGTACGGCGGCTGCAAACTGGCCGGCGGATAAATCGCCACCACCCGTTGCAGTTGCTCAACCGTGAAATTCGATGCCCCGATATTGCGCACCTTGCCCTGCTGCACCAGTGTCGCCATCGCCTCCCATGCCTCTTCAAGCTGGGCCTCCGGCTGCGGCCAGTGCATCTGGTAGAGATCGATCACATCCACGCCCAGCCGCTTGAGCGAATCCTCACACTCCTTGATGATGCTGTCGTGATCAAGGCAGTTAATCTTTTCACGTTTATCGTTCCACAGCAGGCCGCACTTGGTGGCGATCAGCGGCTTTTCGCGAAGTTCCCGCAAGGCCAGCCCCACGATAGATTCGGAGTGCCCGCAACCGTAGATCGGCGCGGTATCGATCCAGTTGATCCCGCCGTCGATCGCGGCCAGTATCGTCCGAATCGAGTCCGCATCGTCCTGCGGCCCCCAGCCGAACTGCCACGACCCGCCGATGGCCCAGGTTCCCAGCCCGATCACCGTCAGTTCCAAATCCGTATTGCCAAGTCGCCGTGTTCGCATATGCCAGTCTCTTCTAAACATAATAATAACCACGAAGTTCACGAAGGTTTTTAAAGTTATATCTTTATTTTTCTTCGTGCTTTTCGTGTTCTTCGTGGTGAATTTCACTCCGACAATTCTTCAAATGTCAATCGACGCTTAAACTATACCACGAAACCGCTCTTTCGGCAACGAATCAATCAAAAAATGAATACCGGCATTTCAACCGTAATGAATCCCGCGGACAAAATACAGGGCGTTCAGGGCGAGTGTATGGATGGGGCCGAAAATCCTGCTCATAACCATCCATGCGATAAAGATACCAAAAACCCGCAGACTGGGATGCGACATCAACAGGCGATACTTGTAGAGCATTTCACCCTGAAAGATAAATTCACCGATGGCCGTGCCATCCAATGGCGGCACCGGTATCAGGTTGAAGATCAATAAAATCAGGTTCAGCGTAAACAGGATACTGACCAGGACCGCCAGCCCTGCAAGAGGACCGTTACTGGTGGCCTCGACGACCCGTGTAAAGGTAATCGATGCAGGCGGATAGAAAATCCCCGCCGAAATGCCGATGTGAATGAGAATGCCGGCAATCAGCATAAGGATGAGATTTGCCGCAGGACCGGCCAGCGTTTTCAGGGCCGCCTGTTTGGGATAGGCCTGGGCCCAGTATGGATCATACGGCGTACTGGCCCAACCGATCATCCAGCCGCCGGACACAAACGACAATAGCGGCACAATGACCATACCAATCGGGCTTCGCTGAATATGCGGCACCGGGTTCAGCGTGTTCAGGCCGTGGCGGGTCGCGGTATGGTCGCCGAACAGATACCCGACATACGCATGCGCAAACTCATGCAGCACCACCGAAAACACAAACACGATATACCAGATAATACAAAGCTGTAAGGGCTGTAAAGATTCCATGAAATTTCCTTTATCGCCCTGCCGCCTTGAGGGCTTCGGTTGTGGTGTAGTATTTCGCGATCATGTTGGGTACTTCCCAATCGGGCAGTTTTCCGTCCTTAAGATACCGCAGGTATTTTTCCGTGACCTGCGCAAAATGGGCCTCGTGGCCGACGTGGTATTTATCGGGGATGTCGATCCGCCATTTTCCGTCCTGCAGGGAGGTCATTGTGATGCCGGGGTAGGCACCCTGCAGCGTCTTGTAAACGGCCCGATGAAGAACGTTGTCGATGTGGGCGTTGTCGTTGGCTTCCACATACAGGACGGGCTTGTAATTTTCTGCGGCGCCCTGCCGGATGATCAGGTTGGCGCGTGTGCCGCGCATGATGGAGTAATGCGTATCCCCCGTCCCCTCGGGCGCCTGAAAATTCCACGTTACCGACACTTTCGCGTGGACACCCTTGATCGTGTAATTCATTTCACCATTGGAGTAAACCCCCAGTTGGCCGTCCGTCACATACCCGCCCAGATAATCCGGATAGCTCTCAAGCCCGGTCACCTTGCTGAACTGTTCGGGGGTCAGTAACGTGGGCCATCGCTTGGCATTCAGCATCTGGATATCTTTCTTGTAGTATAAAATTTGCTCAGGAAAACATTCCCATTGAATCAAATCTACCAAATGCGTGGTCACATCGACCAGCCCCTCGCCTTGCTGATTTGTATCAAAATACCACGCCGGCCGCCTGAGAGGGTTTCCTGCGACGTACTTAAAGAAATGGTGGACGCTTTCCTTGGTCACTGCGGGATTCTCGAGGGTGCCTGTTTGCAGTTGACCGAACACCTCCGGAATTTGAGACAGTTCTTTTTGCAGGATCGTGGTGATTTCATGACGTTCGGTCATGATATCATACAGCAGCAGGCCGCGCCATTCGGCATCCTGAAAGGACTTGACCAGCAGCGGGAATTTTTCCGGCGTAATCACCATTGGCTTATCGGCCAGCACATTGAATCCGGCAAGAATGCTGCGGTTTATATAGTCTGTCTTCTTTGAGTTGTTGCCGGCAGTAACTACCACATTGCCCTTCTTTTCGGAAAGCATCCTTTTAAGATAATCCGGCCCGGTATAGACAACTTCATTCCAGCGCGTCGGGTCATCGAGTCGTGTATTGAAGCTCTCGATACGCTGAAGATGGCCTTCAGCATCCGGCCCTTCCGGAGCGTACACATGTACCGTCGAGTCAACCTGCGGATACATCGTTTTCTGCACCAGGGCCGCATGGAAGTGTCCCGGGTCCAGCGTGACCAGTTTCACTTCATTAGCGGCACCGGCAAACTGTGTCTGATTCGTTTGGCATCCTGTACTCACGATCAACAACGAGCTTAAAAGCAATCCAGTCCATTTTCGCATCATTTTTCCTTTGTTATTTTCGGTTTCGTTCAAATCTAAGGTCCTGTGAAATTATATGGCCTTCCTTTCGCAGCGACAAATGCTTTTTGTCCCGATCAAGGCCTCTATTCGCTGTATATCATCTTCTTTGTCATGCCGCCGTCGATAACGAAATTCTGGCCGGTGATAAAGCCCACTTTGTCCGAGCAGAGATACAGGACCATCTCGGCGATGTCTTCCGGTTTGCCGACCCGCCCTGCCGGATGCTGAGTGTGGTCTTCGTCGGAAAGTTTTGTCTCGGCCCGTCCGTGCTGATAGGCATCAGTGACGATCCAGCCGGGACTGATGCAGTTGACGCGCACCTTCGGCGACAGGGACATCGCCAGTGCATGTGTCAGCGCAACCAGTCCGCCTTTGCTCGCGGAGTAGGCCTCGGTATTCGCCTCGCTCATCAGTGCCCGCGTCGATGCGATATTGACAATCGCACCGTTGTTTTGTTCGAGCTGCGGTTTGCAGTGCTTGGCACACAAAAACGCCCCCGAAAGATTGACCCCCAGCACCGTCTGCCACTGCTCATGAGTCAAAGTTTCAATCGGCTGATTGCAGGCGGTCGCGGCGTTGTTGACCAAAATATCGATATGTTCGAATCGCCTGACCGCCGCATCCGCCATTTCCTGCACCGACGCCTCAGATGCCACATCGGTTACACAAAACAGCAGCTTTTGCGGCACATCTAAAAAGGCCTCGGCCTTCGCCTGCAGCGAACCGTCATGGTCGGCAATCGCCACATTCGCCCCGGCCCGAAGAAACTGCTGCGCAATACACAGCCCGATTCCACGCCCCCCGCCGGTGACAATCGCCGTTTTATTCGTAAAATCAATTTTCATCAACAACCCCTTTAATCAGACCGAATTCGTGTTTGAACATAGTCCATAATATGACATGACACCTGATTAAGCTGTTCTGTCTTCGGCAGCAAGTCAATAATCGTTTTCAGGTAACCGCAGTTGTAGAAAATGGGAAAATAGGGACGGTTACCTATTAATTGACAATCAAATAAATGACGGGGTTCGAAACAGGTAACTGTCCCTGTTATTGTGTATTAGTGGGCGTTACTGGACTTGAACCAGTGACCCCCAGCTTGTCGAGCTGGTGCTCTAGCCAACTGAGCTAAACGCCCTGAAATGACCTAAGTCATTGGAAGAGGGCTATATACACCAAAAAAAGCGATTTGTCAAGAGGGAAAATAAGGGCAAAAACAAGCCCGCGCATCCGGCCGGCGTAAAAGACAGGTGTCTTTTTGTTTGCCGGACTGTATTTTTACGGCTTCTGTATCGATTAAGAGCTTATCCTAATAACCGGGACCTTCTTTTTTCCGTGCTTTTGGCCGCCGTAAACCGGTGCTTGTCAGGGGCCAGGTTGCGTGTTATACTGGCCGCCATAGGAATTTGCCGCCAGCCCGCGGCTATGCAGGGCATTGACCGTAAGTTACGACTTCGCCCGCGGGACACGTAGCGAAGCGGAGAGCCGCGATAGCGAATTTGCTACCCTGAAGGGTATATTCAGATACAGGACGAACCGATGAAGCGCTTTATGGACCCGGATTTTTTACTGCAAACCAAAACCGCACAGACGCTCTACCACGAACACGCCGCACCCATGCCGATTTTCGATTACCACTGCCACCTGCCGCCGCAGCAAATCGCCGACGATAGCCGCTTCGACAACATCACACAGTCCTGGCTGGCCGGCGACCATTACAAATGGCGGGCCATGCGGTCCAACGGCGTGGACGAAAAATACATCACCGGCGACGCATCCGACCGGGAAAAGTTCGAAAAATGGGCACACACCGTCCCCTATACGCTGCGAAACCCGCTCTATCACTGGACCCACCTCGAATTGCGGCGGTATTTCGGCATCGAACAGCTGCTCAATCCCGATACGGCTGAAGCGATCTACGAAAAATCAAGTGCCCTGCTGAACAGCCCCGAATACAGCGCGCGCAACCTCATGCGAAAAATGAACGTCAAAGCCGTCTGCACGACCGACGACCCGCTGGACACCCTCGAACATCACCAGAAAATCGCCGCCGAAGGCTTCGAGATCAAGGTCCTGCCCACCTGGCGGCCGGACAAAGCCATGGCCGCCGAAAACGTGACGGCCCTGAACGCCTATATCAATAAACTCGCCGAGATCACAAACACGGATATCTCAACAATGGGCGACTACGACGACGCCCTCCGCAAACGTCACGAGTATTTCCACGAAAACGGCTGCCGTTTATCCGACCACGGGCTCACGGCCATGGTGGCCGATTATTCCGGTTTAGAGAAAAAAGGGCTGATGGACCCCATTTTTACAAAAATTCGCAAAGAGCAGGAACTGACACCAAAGGAAATCGACCAATTCAAATCCGTCATGCTGGTTAAATTCGCCCTGATGGACTGGCAAAAGGGCTGGGTCCAGCAATTCCATCTGGGGGCCATGCGAAATAACAACACGCGCATGTTCAATCAGATCGGTCCGGACACCGGCTTCGATTCCATCGGGGATTACATGACAGCCGAATCCTTATCGCGATTCCTCGACAGGCTGGACCAAACGGACCGCCTGGCCAAAACGATCCTGTACAATCTCAACCCCCGCGACAACGAAGTCCTGGCGACGATGCTCGGCAACTTCCAAGGCGGGGGCATCCCCGGCAAAATGCAGTTTGGTTCCGGTTGGTGGTTCCTCGACCAGAAAGACGGCATGGAAAAACAGATCGAGGTCATCTCCAACATGGGCCTGCTGAGCCGGTTCGTCGGGATGCTCACCGATTCCCGAAGCTTCCTGTCCTACCCGCGGCACGAATACTTCCGCAGGATCCTGTGCAATATCCTCGGCAGCGACGTCGAAAACGGCCTGCTCCCGAACGATCTGCCCCTGCTGGGGCAGATGGTAGAAGATATCTGTTTCAACAACGCCAAAGCGTATTTTGGAATCCTCTGAAAACACGTTATAGTGATCACGATTGAAATTTCCCGTTTCTACGCGGCTATGTAGCGTAATGACCGTAAGTGACGGGCTTACGTGCGGGAATTTATTACCCTTAAGGGTATATTGGCACAGATATTCGAGTATTGTATAAAAATTTACGATATACGTTCCGGAAACGTAATACGTAAAGAATAAGACAATGGTAGGGATTTCGTAAGCGTTCACGCGGTTCCTGCTTAAAAGGCCTGCCCTGAAAATGCCTTTAGCCCTGAGCTGTGCCGAAGGGGAAGCCGAATGGGATCGAATGTGTTTAGCCCGAAGGGCTTTGATACAATAGCCGGGGCTTTCAAGCCCCGGAAAGGAATGCCCACTCGTTTTTAAGCCCCGAAGGGGCGAAAGAAAACGGAAGTTGTATCGCCCCCTCGGGGCTTGCGAGCAGGAGAGAGTCCGCTTTCCGGTGGTTCAAACCACCGGCTATTATATTGCGCCCCTTCGGGACGATTGCAGGCGAAATACATACGGACATGTCAAAATACCGTATCAACCTCGGACGTTCTAACAGCGAAATCGCGCAAATGGCATCCCGGATAGAAGCGGAGCTGTTAGCCGTTCTGACGCCGCAGGAACAAAGATCCTTTAACTTAGAGCAAACTCTTCGGATAATCAACACAATCTTTGAACGGGCAATAGATGCTGACCACGATTAAAAATATCCTCTCGGCGGTCGCAGAGCGGTCTTTTGTGGATTACTGTAAAGATTATATCAGAGTAGAATTATCTGTTTATGCTTGAAGAAAAAGTTTAAGGGTGATATAATAATGTGGACTTGAGCGTTTATTATCTGAAAAGTTGAATCTGATAGAAATACAAATCAAAGGAGCATTTTTGATTATGAAAAAATGGATAATAATAGCATGTTTACTTTTCACTTGCTGTATAATTACAGGGTGCGGTGACTATTCCACTACAAATAGAAACTCATACAGGTCGCATTATTCGGACTTGATCAATCAACGAGGGGAACCCAGAGAAGTCATTACCATTGGTACAAATGGCGCATTCTTTAACTACAGTCCTCTGCCAATCGAAGAAGCCCTGCAACAAGAGCGTGATAATCCTTTTGTACATAATGTTTATGAAGTTGACAATCAAGGATATGTTTATCCTTAGAACTCAGTACAGAAAAAGAATTCTCACGCCCCTATCAAGGCATCCAATGCCTGCTTCGTACCTGTTGGCATCGATATAAAACCCGCCCTTTTTCCATGCTTTTGGCCACCGCAAGCCGGTGCTTGTCAAGGGTGGGGTTTGCGTGTTATACTGACCACGATTGAAAATGTCCCGCTGACCGGCGGGAAGGAACTGTCCCCGGCCAATGAGCAAAACCACGAATATATCATGGACGCCCGCGCAGCGGCAGGCGATTGAAACCGTCGGCCGCAATGTGCTGGTCACCGCCTCGGCGGGAACCGGCAAGACCGCCGTCTTATCCCAGCGTGCCGTGGACCGCATCGCCGACCCCGCCGATCCCGCCCGGGCCGACACGCTGCTGGTGCTGACCTTCACCGACGCCGCGGCCGAGGAAATGCGCAGCCGCATCGCCGAAACGCTCTACAAACGCTATCTCGAAACACGCGACCGCCGGCTCCGCCAGCAGCTTCTGCTGCTGGACCGCGCCTACATCAGCACGATCCACTCGTTCTGCAAACGCGTCCTGGTCGAATTTTTCTACCTCATCGAACTGGACCCCACCTTCGGCATCCTCGACGCGGACGAACAGCAGCTCCTGAAAACGGATCTGCTGGAAGAAACGCTCGAAGACGCCTGGGCGGACACCGAAACCAAAGACGACCTTGAGGCGCTGTTCGCCGGCAGACGGGTCCAGCCCGGCACCGGCAGTTTCGTCGATCACATCATCTCCCTGAACGATTTTCTGGACAGCGTCGTGGATCGCAACGCGTTCTACCAACGCGCCGCCAACGCCAACAAGACCGACACCGAATCCCGCCGGTTCCTCGAACAGATGCAAAAAAATATCCTGCTGGGAAAACTCGACCAGTGCCGCCGCCAGTTGGATCATGCCCTGACGCTGGACGCGGCACTTTGCGAAGCACGCTATGCGGCATCGCATATTCAGGAAGAAGTTATACCGGTCATCACGGCCTGCATCGAGCTTATTAAAAAGAATAAATATGATTCCTGTATTGATATTTTGTCAAATTTGAAATTCGGACAGTTGCGAAAGAAAAAAGATGTCAATCTGACCGAACATCAGCAGGCCTCTATCAAAGAACCCGTTGACCAGGTTAAAAAAGAACTGAAAGCATTGGCCGACTTCGCCCTGCTGTGCCCGCCCTACCGCGACAAAATCGCTCCGCAGGCGGCCGCGCAGACAGAAACCCTGCTGAAACTGATGCGGCGGTTCCATGAAAAATACACCGCCGCTAAACAGCGCCGCAACGTGCTGGACTTTGCCGACCTCGAACATCGCACGCTCGGTCTGCTGCAAACCCGCCCCGAAGCCGCGAATAAACTCAGGGAGCGCTTCGAGCATATCTTCGTGGATGAGTATCAGGACATCAACGCCCCGCAGCAGCGGATCCTGGAACTGGTCTCGCGCGACGGCAATGTGTTCGTCGTCGGCGATATCAAGCAGAGCATCTACGGGTTCCGCCAGAGCCGCCCGGAAATCTTTCTGTCCCAGCTTCAAGACGCAAGCGACGTATCAAAACCATCAAAAGGGCCCGGACGTGTGGACCTCAAGGACAACTTCCGCTGCCGCGGCGAGGTCATCGACTTCGTCAACGCCCTCTTCCGGCGAACCATGACCGCCTCCGTCGCGGAAATGGACTATGACAACCGCGCCGAACTGGTCAGCGGCTTTCCGTATCCGCCTTTTAAAGTCAATGACGGTCCCGACCGGCCGGTCGAGCTGGTCCTGCTGGACGAACAAAGCGCCGAAGGCGAGGACGACAACGCCGGCGACAATGAGTCCCCAACCGCTTCCGTCAGCGCCGCCCAGCGGCAGGCCGCATGGATCGCCCGCCGCATCCAAAAAATCGTCGGCGCACAAACCGGCAGGCCCGAATTTCAGGTCTATGACAAAAAAACCGGCACGTTCCGCGATGTCGAGTACCGCGACATCGTCATCCTGATGCGCTCGCTGTCCCATAAGGCCCAGGACTACACCGAAATTCTGCGTCTGGCCGGTGTTCCCGTCAATTCCCAGAGTGCCTGCGGCTACTTCGAAACCACCGAAATCTCCGACTGCCTGACGCTCCTGAAAGTGTTGGACAATCCGGATCGCGATATCGAATTTGCCGCCCTGCTGCGAAGCCCGGTTTTCGGCATCACCGACGACGAACTCACAAAAATCCACCTGCATTCCAAACACAAGCCCGGCTTTTATCACGCCGTCAAAAACTACGCTGCCAGCGGCGAACAAACCGAACTGGCCCAAAAACTGAACCTGATCCTGTCACAGATCAACGACTGGCGGCGGCAGGTTCACATCGGCTCGCTGGCGGATCTCTTAGACAGCATCTTCCGCGAAAAGGGCCTGCTGCAATTTTACGCCGCCCTGCCCAACGGCTCGCAGCGATGCGCCAACCTGCTGAAACTGCACGACCACGCCATCCGGTTCGAGCATTTCCGAACCACCGAACCGGGTGCGGCGTTAGGGCGATTCGTGGAGTTCCTCGAAAAACTGGACGAGGCCCAGCAGGACTGGGCGCCCGCCGAACCGGACAGTTCCAGCCGCAACGCCGTGCGGATTATGAGCATCCACAAAAGCAAGGGACTGGAGTTTCCGGCGGTCTTCGTCGCGGAACTGAACACGCCGTTCAACACAAAGGACTCCTCCGGCCAGTGCCTCATCGACGCCGGTCTCATCGGCCTGCAGATTCCCGACCCGAAGAACCGCGTCCGGTTCCCCACGATGGCACATCAGGTCATCGCCGAGCAGGTGCGCCGGCGAAACGTGTCCGAAGAAATGCGTATCCTGTACGTCGCCCTGACCCGCGCCCGGGAAAAACTCATCCTGACCGGCAGCAAAAAACAGGACGCCTGCAAAAAACTCCTGAGCCGGCGTGCCGCTTCCATCAACGATTGGGAGGTCACCGGCGCACGGTGTCATCTGGACTGGATCCTGACCGGCTTTTCGAATCAGCAACCGCTGCACACGCTTTTTGAAACCGACAACGAAGAAAATCTGGTTGATGACCGGCTCTTCGCCCCGCTGCGTGTCAGCCGTGAGCGTCTGAAGACCCTGACGCAGGAAATCCTCGACGCCAAGCGGTCGCTGAAAAGTGTGACCGAGCCGCCGAAACCCAAGACGTCTGCGGACAACGCCGCGAAAGAGGCCTTCCAATCCATCCAAGACAACCTGCAATGGGCCTATCCCTATTCGCTCATCACACAAACCCCCGCCAAACTGAGTGTCAGCGCGCTGACGCATCGGGATGACGAATTTTCAGAAATAAAGTCAGAAATAAAGGAGTCAGAAATAAAGGGGTCAGACACCTTTAAATTGACCGACAAACCGGATTCACTGGCTCTGGGGTCGACGGTGCATCTGGTTTTCGAACATATCGACCTGTCCGGCCCGGTGGATGCCGAAGCGGTTCAGTCAACCATCGCCAAGCTGGCAAAGACAGGCCAAATGATACAGTCGCTTGCGGCGGGAATTGATGTTTCAGGGATCGTTTCATTTTTCGACAGCGACCTGGGCCGGTTGGCGCAGCAGGCCGGCAACACGGTCCTTCGTGAGTGGCCCTTTACCTATGCCCTGAATGCCGCCGACGTCGGGGCAAAAACCACCGGCGAAACCGTCGTCCTGCAGGGCATTATCGACATGCTGATTCCAACGTCAGAAGGGCTTGTCATCGTGGATTTCAAATCGGACCGTGTCGGTGAAAACGAAATTGGCGACCGCACCGAAAAATACGCGCAGCAACTGCGCCTCTACGCCCGCGCCGCCGCCGACATCCTCAACAAACCCGTCTCCTCGGCATGGCTGTATTTCCTCCGGCCCCGCAAGGCCGTTGAAATAAAAGTGGAAAACAGCTGATTCTTCCAAAAACGGATGGGCAGGCGCACCAAAAAGGCCCGTCCAATGAACGGGCCTTCTTTATATGATTCACACCTCCTCCAAGAGGGCGTGTTATACCTTATTTTTTCCGCCGCAACAGCAAGCCGCCTAATGCCAGTAAAGCCAGCGTCGCCGGTTCGGGAACAATCGCTCCGCCAACGCCGACGCCCCACTCTTCAAAACCGTCGTCGGCGCCCCCGTTTGCTCCAAACTCTGAGTAGAGATAAACGTAGTCACCGCCGGTAAACAGCGAATCAGCAATGTACATGGTTACATCGCCCTGCCCGCTGCCTGCGTTGAGCGAGTAGTTCATGAGAACCTCGCTGTCTTCGATCGCATCCATGTCCCAGATAAGATTTGTAAGACTTGAATAAAACGCAATGTCGCCAGTCGACTCCAGATATACCTGTACCCTGTCAAGCGAGAAGGCGGCGCTGCTGTTTTGATTGATATCCAGGCAAAATTCCCGGTAAATCGTCCCATCCCCATTTATCGCAACGGTAGGAACGTCACTGAGAAGCAGCGAATGTGTCCAACTATTATCCATATCATAGCCGGCCTCGATTGCACCGTCGGTGTTATATCCTTTCTCAATACCGGTTTTCTGTATCCTCACGAAAGAATCGAATACGCCGGTCCCTGCGGAACTGTCCGGGTCGATCTGCATGAAATAGCCGCCGTCGATATGTCCATCTGCACCGGCAGTGGTAAGGTCAAGCGTTACCGCACTGGATAGCTGAGCTAAAAACACCACACATAATCCAGCACACATCCTTATCGCGCTGTTTACGGTGTCTTTCTTCTCTTTCACCTTTCCTCTCCGATGCATATACAAATACAGTATCTTTCTGTTTTTGGGGTATGCAAAAAGACCTGAATCTTTCCTACACACCTCCCCCGAGTTTATACTTCTCTTATCCGTAGAATACCCTAACATGCTATAAGGGTCAACAATTTTTTTATTGTGCAGTTCTGTGTCTTCTTTGACCCCTTATTCTATCTCCTTCAAAAAGCTAAACTTAAAACACAATAGCGAGACTCAAAAAAATATTTTTTGAAATTATTGCAACCCAGAGGCCTGTTGAGACGGCTTTTTGAACGGTTTCTCCTCGTCCACAGGAAGAACCGGCTTTTCGCTGATCCTAATATCTGCTGGACGATTTCGACCTGTTTCGCCCCCAATTCACGAAGAAATACCGCAGGGCGTCGATGGGGTGGTCGTGGGCGCCGTCTTTGTGGGGCAGTTCGGTGGGGATGCTGTCTTCGGGGTAGTGGTAGCAGCGAAAGGCCTTGATCAGTGTTTCGCATTTGGGGGAAATGATCAGGTGCGAGGCGCCGTCGCCGGACAGCAATGCAGCGCGGATTTTTTCGATGCCTTCGAGGATGCCGCTCTTTTTATACTTGCAGCGAATGCCCTTGTCTTTGAAGACCTTGATCTCGCTGGTGCCGGTGACGCCGTTTTTGGCTGCGCCCGCCGGATCGCAGAAGGTCATCGCCACGGCCGGCTCGGCGCACGGCGTTTGCGCCATGATTGCCTCGGCGTTGGCCGCGGCGGTCCTGCGGTCGCGCACATATTCGTCGATCACGCGCACCATGCCGTCGGCGTCCGGTTGAATCCACAGGCACACCAGCGGATTAACGAAGCCGAAATCCACCGCGCGGTACAGGGGCAGGTTGGGGTCGTAGCTCACCGGCCGGACATGAACCGCCGGATCGAACTCGTCGAAGACCGCATTCTCCAAGTGCGGCCGCAGGCAGAGCATCTCCGCCTCGAACCCGGCGCGGCTGGAACGGCGCATCTGGCTGATGACATCGTCGATCTTGAGATAACCGTTGGCATGTCGGGCCTTGCCCTGGCAATCATTGTCCAGCGGGCACCGGCTGCACGAGCGGTCGCTGCGGCAGGGCTCGATGACCTCCCAGACGCACCACTTGAAGACGGGGATGCCGCTGTCGGGTGCGGCGTCGATGAGCCGCTGCATGTGGCCGTAGGGTTTGTGCATGGTGCTGAACATTTCCATCGCCGCGACGAGGTTGTTTTTGCTTTGCGTGATGAACTTGGCGGCGTTGAAGACGTCCGTCTCGAACAGCTCGACTTCGTCGCAGCGCAGCTTGTGAACGTGCTGGCCGCGGACCGACGCCGACGATTGCGGCAGGATCTGCACCTCGGCGCCGTTCGTAAACGCGCACGATTCTTTCAGCATCCTGCCGGACAGGTGATCGCTGAATTGTGACTCGACGAAGTCACGCAGGTAGCCGAACATCCGCCCGGACTGCGCCAGCGAGCCGGCCAGGATCCGCGTCTGACAGTACGGCTTGAACACCCCCTCCAGCAGCGTCGCAACGGCTGCCAACTGCGTCTTGCCGCCGGCACGATTGGCCCACACAATACAATCGCCACTCCTGGGAACGCGGGCGTCCCGCCGGCCGTTTAAGGCATTTGAATTTTGAACATTTGAATTTGTTTCGAATTTCGTGCTTCGAGTTTCGGATTTGTCCTTGTTCCTGTATACCTGTATACCTGCATTCCTGTATACCTGATCTCGACTGTACGCGTACCACAAATAATCAAACGGGCTCGCATGATGCCCGCACACATGCCGGTCCGGCACCCGCACATCGGCAAATTCCTTGAGATACTTCTTCAGTTCATTCCGCGACCCCGGCGGAACATCCCGATATACCTCAATCGATTGACGCACCTTCTTCGTTGATACTTTTTGTGTTGTCATAAAAAACTCCTTCATGAAAAATTTGAAAATTCCATTGATCCTGTCGGGATCATATAACAATAGCCGCGGGTGCAGGCACCCGGCGTAAAAGCGTGGGGCGGCAGGGCCGCAACATCGGTCTCATGCCGCAAAATACAGAAAAATATAGAAAAATAAAAATTTGCGTGAACTTTTCGCTCGAACCGGAGATAAACAATATATAGCGTTTCTTCAAAGGGACATTCTACATCGTTTTTTGATCTTTCTCGGGGCAGTGATGAACATGGGTTCATCCCCCGTTAAAACGATTTCAGGAAAAGGAGAAAACCATGAAAACGCGACGCATTTCAATCCTCACGTCTACCGTATTACTTGCCGCCGGCCTGATGGTGCCAGGATGCCACCGGGCTGAGCATCACCCCCCGGCCAAGGACATCGTAGACACCGCGGTTACGAATCATTTTAACACGCTGGCGACTGCACTGACTGCGGCCGACCTGGTCGATACACTCAAAGGGCCGGGGCCGTTTACGGTGTTTGCTCCCACGGATGAGGCATTTGCAAAACTGCCTGAGGGAACACTGGACAAACTGCTCAAGCCCCGGAACAAGGAAAAACTGGCGTCGATTTTGACCTATCATGTCGTCTCGGGCAAGGTGATGGCCGCCGATGTCGTGAAACTGTCCAAGGCCACGACCGTCAACGGCCAGAGCGTCAAGATTACGGTGGACCATGGCACGGTCAAAGTCAACGATGCCACCGTCACACAAACCGATGTTGAAGCATCCAACGGTGTGATCCATGTAATCGACACAGTCTTGCTGCCTAAATAAGCACCCCGGTTTGTTTTTTTTTATGCGGACAACGCATTACAAAGAGTGCCCGCTTGCCAGGGACGGTTTATTAAAAATAACGGAAATAAACTAAACACTTTATAATTTTACTGTCCAATTTCATTTTCGTTCTTTAACCCTTAGTGGAGCCAATAGCTTATGTCGCTTGTAATGATAAAACCGAGCAAGCTCTCTGCGTTTGCTTTTTCGTTTGATACAGCGTCT
>JAOUFG010000169.1 GCA_029858345.1 Phycisphaerae bacterium | reverse complement strand
GTCAGATTCGTCCGGTGGTGATTGATCGACGGATTACGCAGGGAACTCGCGGCCAGTCCGGCATGCGCTGGTGCGAGCGAATCTGGACGACAATCGCAACGTGTAAAAAGCAGAACCAAAATGTCTTCGACTTTATTCATGAATCTGTTATTGCTCATTGGAGCGGTAAAAAATATCCGTTGTTAATCTGTTAAAAACTGTGAACGGTTACAAAGAAAATATAACAAGACGTTGTTTAATAGCACCGGGAAAAGAAATGAAAACGAATCAAGCAATTGAGCAGGTGTGTTTTGACAAAACCATTGAACCTATCGATCCGGCAATGGTCCATCAAGTAAAATTGCCAAGCGGCCCAATCATGCCTGTCGCGGCATTTGGAACATTCCATTCCGACTGGGCACAGGATTACATGAAAGACGCAACGCTGGAGGCTATTCGGCTTGGCTGGCGGCATATTGATACCGCCCGGGCATATGAGAACGAAGAGGTAGTCGGGCAGGCCATTCGCGAAGCGATTCATGAAGGATACATTTCCTCCGCGGATGATCTTTTTATTACAGGAAAACTCTGGAATGGTCACATGTCTCCAAAGGATGTGGCGCCGGCACTGGATAGTACGCTTAAAGCGCTGGGTGTCGACAAGATCGACATGTATCTGAATCACTGGCCCTGGCCGAATGTACATACTCCGGGATGTGCGGGTGACCATCGCAATCCGGATGCGGTACCGTATATTCACGAAGAATTCATGGAAACCTGGAGTGAAATTGTAAAACTCAAAAAAGCCGGCAAGATCATCAATATCGGCACATCAAACCACACCAAAAAAACCATGGAACTGTTGCTTCGAGATGTGAGCGATGATGAACGACCCGTTTGCAATCAAATGGAAATGCATCCGCTGTTCCAGCAGACCGAACTTCGCCGGTACTTTGAATCTGAAGGCATTGTTTGTACCGGGTATATGTCGCTTGGCTCGCCAAAACGTCCGGGGCGTGATACGTTTAAAGAACACCGGGCAGACCTTTTAGATCCGGTCATTCAGTCAATGGCAACGGAACTCGGTGTTTCTCCCGCACGTGTTGCCCTTAGCTGGGCTGTCCAGCGTGAAAATAAAAGTGGTGGTTTTGTGGCGATGGCCACTCGATCGGGTTGGATTTCTGAAAATCTTAAAGCCGCGACAGAAGATCTGTTGACGTCAGAACAGATCCTCAGGATTTCCGGTGACGGCACGGACGCCAATTCCGGCATCGATGCCAATAATCGTCTGATTTGGGGACAGGTCTTTCTGTGGCCGGAAGCGGATGGTGATTGGCGTATCCTGTGGGACGACAGCCAGGTATTCGAGACACGCGAAAAGTATATGACATACAAAGCCGCATGGCAGGCATATATGAATGTCAAACAGGAAACAACACTATAAAGGAGTCTCATGAAAGAAGTCGGCATGCTTAATAGACAAATTGATTCGGCCTTGAATCGCCAGGGGCACATGGATCTGATGATTGTGGCGGATGCCGGATTTCCCTGCCCGGATCATGTGGAGTTGATTGATATTGCGTTATCGGAGGGGGCTCCCTCGGTTCCCGATGTCCTGGCAGAATTAAGAAAAGTTCATTCTGTAGAAAAGATTATTATTGCCCGGGAAACCGCAGATCACAATCCGAGTTATTTTCAAAAAGTGTCCAAAGCGTTTGGCGACGATGTGGAAGTGCAGGTCATCACGCATGCAGAATTCAAAGAGCGCAGTCATCATGTCAAGACAATTGTCAGGACCGGTGATTTTACCGCTTGGGCCAATGTTATGCTTGTCTCTGGAGCTGGTGATCGCTGGCAGTTGGAAATTTCTGCCTCTTCATCCAAGAGTTAAGGGAATGAATAATTCGGATAGAGGTGGGAGTATCCTAGAGAACCCGGTCCATTTAGGTGTAAAGTAAGATTTTCCGGTATTCGTGATCTATTACGATTTATCTTAAATTTGGTATATTTGAAAGAAAGGCGCATGAATGGATAACAGCATTTCAATGATCGATACAATCATCATTATTGCTTACTTGTTGGGCATCATGGTTGTTGGTATTTGGGCTGGTTATAGAAAAAACACCTCTTCCGAGCAGTTTTTTTTAGGAGGACGTTCGCTGAAGTGGCCGATTATCGGGACCGGATTGTTTTGTGCGAATATTTCCACGATTCATCTGGTTGGACTGGCTGCATCGGGTTATCAGCATGGTTTGGTTATCGGCAACTTTGAGTGGATGGCAGCTTTTTGTCTGATTCTGCTGGGAATCGTCTTCGCCCCGTTTTATTTTCGATCCAAAATCAGCACGCTGCCGGAATATGTTGAAAAACGTTACGGTACCGGAGCCCGGACATTTCTTGCGGCCATCTTTATTATGTCGGCATTGCTCGTGCATATCGGGATCAGTCTGTATGCCGGCGCCAAGGTACTTGAAGAGTTCTTTGGCATCAATTACATCGTTTCGATTATGGGCATCTCAATCATCACGGCGATATACACAATTCTCGGTGGTCTGAGAGCTGTTATGATTACGGATGCGATCCAGGCGGTACTGTTGTTGGTGGGTGCGGCAGTTCTGACCTTGGCCGGAATTCATGCTCTGCCCGGGGTCGGCATTGAAAGCTGGGCGGATTTCAAGGCGGCCTGTCGCCCTGATCAACTAAGCATGATTCAGCCGATTCAGGATGCGGCGGCGCCGGGGCGATTTGGGCTTCGGGAGTTTTCCTGGTATTCGATTCTGTTCGGCTATCCGGTATTGGGGATATGGTATTGGTGTACGGACCAGACGATCGTTCAGAAGATACTGGCAGCAAAAACGGAAAAAGACGGACGTGACGGTGCGATCTTTGCCGGTTTCCTGAAGATCCTGCCTGTGTTTTTGATGGTTCTGCCGGGCGTAATCGGTTACGTTTTATTTAAGGATACCATCGGGGACGACAATGATGCGACGCTCATGGTCATGATGAAAAATCTGCTTCCGGTCGGTGTTCGGGGCTTAATGGCGGCCGGTCTCCTGGCGGCCCTGATGAGTACCATCGAAGCGGCATTGAACAGTACCGCAACGCTGACAGCCGAAGACATTGTAAAACGCCTGCGCCCCAATACACCGGATTCTCAACTTGTTTTGATTGGCCGTGTTACCGCCGGGATTGTCGTTGTACTGGCCATGCTGTGGTCCACCCAGGGTGCCAAGTTCGGCAGTATTTTCGAAGCGATTAATAAAATCCCCATGGCGTTTGCGCCGGGAATCACAGCCGTATTCCTGTGGGGCGTTTTCTGGCCGCGAGGAAACAAGCAGGGGGCGACTGCGGCCATGGTCTTCAACGTCGTTATCGGCATTATCTACCTGGCAATCGACATCCCGCTGATCGGCGAAAAACAGTGGGTCGCCAAAGAACTCGGTATCCCGTTTATGCAGGTTGGATGGTATCTGTTTCTGTTGTCCAGCGTGGTCTATTTTGTTGTAAGCCTGGCTACGCCTGCGCCTGCAAAAGCAAGAACAGAAAATCTTTGCTGGACCCGTCCATTGGACGCTGTTCGGGGCAAAATGGAAGGAACAATTACCGATCCTCGCATTATGGCAGTGGTTCTTTTTGCTGTCATGGTAGTGTTGTATTTGTTACTGCGTTAAAGTTAAAAGAGATTTAGTTGTAGCTTTGGTTGTAATTTGAAAATGGACTATCCCTTGCGTAAATTACAACCAATTACATTATCTGAGATTATGACTATAATACGAAAAATGAGCAAACGGATATTAAATCCTATTTT
>JAOUFG010000068.1 GCA_029858345.1 Phycisphaerae bacterium | reverse complement strand
GGCTCTGTTGCCGCAAGGTAATAACCCGCGATTTTCAGTGGCCACACGCCACCGTATCGCATAAGCACTATCGGCTTATGACGACCCTTTACAATCGCAGGGCCGGTCGTTCCATATTTTCTATTGTACAACCTGGCCAGAGTTCTATCGCAGCGAAGAGACCAATCGCAAGGGCGAGTACAGCATTGAAAACGTTCGTCCCGGGGTCTATGAGATCGAAGCCATTCTCGAAGGAGATAAACGCCGTACCAGTGATAAAATGACGATTGGCCTGGGAGACAACCAGAGCATTGAGTTGGACGTTCGACTGAAGCGATAGCTTTTACTCGAAATCCTCCGGCGTGAACTGGGTTTCGAAGCGGGTGCCGCCGAGACGCAATGCGGCTAGTTCCGCCTCGCCGACGCGGCCATGGATGAACTGCTGGACGATATCGTTGGGGTGGTTGCGGATGTAATCGGCGTCGCCGTCGGCAATCACGCGGCCTTTATGAAGCATGATGATCCGGTCGCCGACTTTATAGGCACTTCTCATGTCATGGGTGACGACGATGCTGGTAACGGCCAGTTCCTTCTGCAGCTTCAAGATCAGTTCGTTGATAATATCCGACGTGATCGGGTCTAGGCCGGTCGTCGGCTCGTCATATAAAATGATCTCCGGGTTCAGGGCGATCGCGCGGGCCAGGGCGACGCGTTTTTTCTGCCCGCCGGACAGCGATGCCGGATGGTAGTTTTGAAACCCGTCCATACCGACCAGTGCCAGCTTCTGCTTGACCAGTTCGTCCAGCGTTTTGTAATCGGTAATCTTGTAATGCTGCCGGACCGGAAAGGTCACATTTTCATAAACCGTTAAGCTGTCGAACAGGGCGCCCATCTGAAAACAAAAGCCGTACTTCGTGCGGATCGGGGCAAGCCGGCGCTCGTCCAGGTCGTCGATCTGTTGGCCCTTGAAATAAACGCTGCCTTCACTCGGCCGCTCCAGCGCGATCAGATGTTTCATGAAAACAGTTTTGCCGCAGCCGGACGGGCCGATGATGACGGTGGTTTTGCCCTCGGTAATCGCCAGAGAAATGTTGTCCAGCACCAATAGGCTGTTATACCGCTTGGTCAGGTTTTGGACGACGAGAACGCCGTCTTCGGGTTGTACTGTCTTTCGTGCCACAGTTTAAGTCCACAGATTACACAGATTTTCACAGATTATTCTTAAAAAAATATCTTAACCTTCATGGTTTTAAATTAGTGCTTATTCGTGTCCATTCGCGGTTCTTTTACAGTAATGACCGGACGGGCCAGAAGCATTTGTAAATCGAGTCGAATATGATCGCAAAGACAAAGTTCAGGAACAGAATCGACATAAAGCAGCCCACAAATGCTTCGGTGCAGGCCTCCCCGACGCCTTGGGCGCCTTCGCGGCAGGTAAATCCCTTGTAACAACTGATCACGGCGATCGCACCGCCGAAAAAGAAGCCCTTTAGGGTCCCCGTCCCGATATCCCATAGCTGCACGCCGGAAGCACTGTAACTCCAGTACGCCCCGGCATTGATTTTCAGTGTGTGAACGCTGATAAAAAAGCCCCCGAGAATACCCAGCATGTCCGCATAGATAATCAAAAACGGTGTCAACAGCAAACACGCCATCACCCGCGGCGCCACGAGATAACGAATTGGATTGGTCCCCATGCTCTGGACCGCGGAGATCTGTTCGGTGACGTTCATGGTTCCCAACTCCGCGGTCAGTGCACCGCCCACCCGGCCGGCCAACATCACCGCGGCCAGCACGGGGCCTAACTCCGCAACCACCGCCAGGTTGATCAAAACGCCCATGCGCTCCTGAAGCCCCATCTTATGAAGCTGGTCATAGGCCTGCAGTGCCAGAATCATGCCGACAAACGCGCCCGTGGCCATGACCACGGGGACGGACTTGACGCCAATAAAATACATCTGGGTCCAGATCATCGGATAGGACTTGGGCCTGAACAATGTATGTCCTGTTGCGCCGAAAGACGACCCCGCAAACCGGAAAAATCTACCGGTGTTCTCTATAAATCGAAAGATCCATGCGCCAAATTGTTCAACCATATATCCGCTGCCGCTTGTGCTTTCCAGTCCTTTGTTATCTCGTGTCCCGATGAGGGTGCACCCCGACCGGCACAGTATCCTCTTAAGCATTTATCGGTCGTTAAAAGCGTTGAACTTAAACATGATTCAGGAGAGGAGTCGGCGGGTCGGCAGAAAGAAAATCAGTTGCACGCCGCGGTAATGGAATTGCAGGCAAGCCAGTTTTGGGCCATCATCGCAAAATCAGCCAGATTGACGGCGCAGTTGCCATCGATATCACCCGGCAGCTTCTCGGCACAGAAAGGAACAATTTGCGTAATAGTTGCAGACTGAATAATGATATCTTCCACAGGAACATCGTCCATATCGTTTTCGGTATGTGTCGTCACTGCGGCGATGGTGTCCACAACATCCATCCCGCTAAGGACCTCGCCGAAAACACAGTAGCCGTATTTGCTGTATGCGGTTTGTTGGGAATCGTAGAGAAAGGGCGCATAATCTAAATCATAGAGGTTTCCGGGGATATTGTCGGCATGGTTTATAAAAAATCCCGCTGTTGCAGAATGAGGTTCCGGAGTTCTTGCCATTGCAATCGTACCGCGAAGATTTGAAAGACCATTTGAGCTTTCATTTATGATAGGCGCCCCAGGTGTCTGATAGGCAAGCTCGGTGTCAAAGCCGCCGCCCTGAATCATGAAGCCCGGTATAACGCGGTGGAAGATCAGGCCGTCATAGAAACCGCTCTGGACATAGTTCAAAAAGTTTTCGACGGTAACAGGCGCCTCATCCGCGTAAAGTTCGATCACGATCTGCCCGGTCACGGCTCCGGTAATGTGCAGCGTTACTTCAGGATTGTCGGGGTTTTGGGATTTGAGCCAGTCCTCTGCCAGTTGCATCAGGTCCAACGTATCAACGATACCGTCCGGCACGATGTCCGACCTGGCGGCAGACGTCTGCCAGTCTGCGGCGAGACAGGCAAAGTCCCGCAGGTTGACATGTTTGTCCTGATTAATATCGCCCAAGTCGTACTCTGCCGCAAACGCATTCGAAAAGAACAGGCAGAAAAAACCGGCGAAAACAACGATTCTCATCACACCCCCCAAATTGGGATTCACGAACCTCAATGGAAATATTACATAAAAACAGTTATTATACCATTTTTTAGACTCTTTTTCAATCAAATAATGGTTCAGGAGACCGTTTTGGGGCGGAAAGATGGCCTTTTTGATACTGGAAACGGGGCTTTTTGAGAATTACTCGATACCAACCGGTTTGTATCCTATCAGGTGGTTGGTTTTGAACTGTCGAGGATGAGGGTGACGGGGCCGTCGTTGAGGGCGTCGATGTCCATGTGGGCGGCGAAAACGCCGCTTTCGACGGGGACGCCCCTGGCCCTGATGGCGGCGATGGTTTGTTCGTAGAGCCGGTTGGCTGTGTCGGGCGCTCCGGCGGCGGTGAAGTCAGGGCGGCGGCCCTTGCGGCAATCGCCGAATAGCGTGAACTGGCTGATCAGCAGGACGGCGCCCCCAATATCGCTGACGGACAGATTCATTTTGCCCTCGTCGCACTCAAAGATGCGCAGGTTGACGATTTTGTCGGCGATAAAATCGATGTCCTTCTGCGTGTCGTCCCTGCCCACGCCCAAAAACACCAACAGCCCCCGCTCGATGGCCCCGGCGATGGTACCCTCGACGGTGACGTTGGCTCGACGAACCCGCTGAATCACTGCCCGCATATCTGTTTTTCCTTAAATAACACACCGTGGCTGCTCATCAGACCATTAACAGCGTCAGGAGCAGGTAGATTGAAACGCTGATGGAGTCGTTGGCTGTTGTGACCAGCGGGCCGGAGCTGATAGCCGGGTCCAATCCGACATGCCGGAACAAAAACGGCAGGAACAGCCCCAGTGACGTCGAAATCATAATCGCGGTAAACATCGCAACGCCCAGGGCGACCGCCAGTTTAAGTTGTTGTTTGGATTCCAATAAACCAATGGGCTGGTTGGCTGAAGCCGGTGAGCCGGATACGCCGGGGGATACGTTGGCCGTTTCTGCTGCGGGTTGGTGGTTGGCAAAAAATGAGGGCAAAAAGGAGCAGATCAGTCCTCCGATTACGCCGCAGCAAAGCGCGACCAAGAGGGCGATACGCACCTCGCGCATGAACACTTGGCCCATTTTCAGGGCCGCCAGATCGCCTGTCGCCAGGCCGCAAATAACAATCGCCGAGGTTTGAAGTCCGGCGTTTCCGCTGATCGCCGCGATCATCGGCGAAAAAAGCACTGCAACCAGGAACACATGCAAATGGCCCTCGGACAAGAACCACCCTTTGAAAAGAAACCCCATGATCGCTGTGATCGCCGTTCCCGCCAGGCACGGCAGCAGCCATGTCATTCGTACGCGGGCGGCGTTAAAAATTGAAAACGTCTCCAATTCCGCGGCATCGGTACCGGCCATAGCGAACAGGTCTTCGGCGGCTTCTTCTTCGGCAACCCCCAAGATACGGTCGGCGGTAATACGGCCGACAAGGCGATGCTGTTTGTCCAGCACGGGAACAACGACTAACTCGTGCTTCTTAAACAGGTTAAAGACTTCCTGTTGGTCGGTGTCAACGTTCACATAAACAGCATCCGTATCGATCAAATCACGAATATGGGACTCGGAACGACAGGTAATCAGCAGGCGGATTCGCACATCGCCGAGAAACCGCCCGTCCTTGTCCACAACGAACACGCTGTAAAAATCCTCGTCAATCTCGGCTTGGCGAATCCGCTCGATGGCCTCATTAACGAAGGCGTCTTCGGTCACCGAGACCACGACCGGGTCCATGATACCGCCGGCGGAGTCTTCCGGGTACACCATCAGTTCCTTAATCTGCTCGGCTTCCTTGGAATCCAGTCCCTGCAGAACCTCCCGGCTCTCCTCCTTGTCCAGTTCCGAGAGCACATCCGCCGCGACGTCCGGGTCCAGTTCGCTGATCAGCTCGATCAGCTCTTCATCGTCAAAGACTTCAAACAGCTCCGAGCGGGTTGCCTCATCGACCTTCGAGAAGACCTCTGCGGCCTCCGTTTTGTCGAGGCAGTTTAAGACCACCGGGACGTCATTTGGATGCAATATCTCCACAATCTCGGCGATATCGCTGGCATGCTCCCCGTCCAGCAGCGTCCGCAGTTGCCCCTTGTCGCCCACCTCGAGGAGATCTTCGATCTTTTTGAGCAGGATTTTACGTTTTTCGGCCATTTTGTTTTGTTAGAACTCCATGATTTCCGTCGGTTCAACCAGAAACTGCTTTACCTTGGGACTGGTTTATTGTAGAATGTACCACACTGTAAAATCATTTAGCAACTATAAATAAGGGATATTTTCTTATGAGAACTATATTCGGCGCCTTACTTGTCGCGGCTTTGCTGACCGCGGCCCCGGTTTCCATAGGGTATCCAACCCCCGCGGTTGTGCAAAAAATCGACCAATGGACGCTGAAAACGGTTTATTCCCAGCCGGAACAGATCACGCTGAAAATGCCGGGCGAGCAGGCGCCGCGGCGATTTTGGTACATTATCCTGAGCGTTACCAATGAAAGCCCACAGGAGGCGGCGGAGTTTTACCCGGTGTGCCAGTTGATCACGGATACGTTTCAGGTTATTCCCGCCGACAAAAAGGTGCCGCCGGGCGTCTTTGAAATGGCCAAGCAAAAGCACCATGGCAGTTACCCGTTCCTGGAATCGCTGGATTTCAAGGACCATCGTGTTTTTCAGGGTAAGGATAACACGCGGACCTTCGCCATTATCTGGCCGGACTTTGATATGAAAGCCAAACAGGTTGATCTATTTGTCGGCGGCCTGAGCAACGAAGTTGCTGTCGTGGAGCACCCCACGCTTAAAGACGAGGACGGCAGCCCGAAGAAGATCTTTCTGCAAAAGACCCTGCATCTGAAATACGCCGTCGCCGGCGATGAAAAACTGCGAGCTAACATCAAGATCAAGGAAATCAAAAAAGATTGGGTCATGCGGTAGGTTGACATACCTTGTAAAGAGCCGGACTCAAAGACCTCGCATTATACCAGAGGTTTTTATGCATGTTCATCGCTTTTGAGCGACATAATGCATCGGGGATTTTAATTTTTAGAAAGCCAGCAGGCAGCGAATGCCCCGGAGTTGGCCTGGAATGACCCACAGCAGTGAGTATAGGACTTGCTCCAAAGATGAAATATAACAGTCCGGCACCCGTTTTCAGGAATATGACCGACCGACGAAAGTGAATGTATGAAAAATCGAATTCTTGCCCGATATCGTTCCCTGAGCCGATTCGAACAGTTCCTGCTGGCAACGGTCTTAATCACATCCTTAATCCTGGTACCGCTGCTGATTTTTTTTGCCTGTGCAGGCAACGGTTTTATTCAATTCATTTATGAGCACCGGTCATTGCCTTTTTTGAATCGACTTATTCAGCACCAATACCCGCTGGAGTATTATCTGTCCATCAAAAAGGAAATGGCAATCCATATATTTCTTCTCTGGTCACTGTTTTCGGTGTTTTCAGTATTGATCCTTTCGAGTCTTTACCGCTTTTTTTTCTCTGACCAAAAGCTGTATCCCGTTATGATTATTTTTGTCTGCTGCACGGCAACGGCGCTTTTGTTTCTTTACAATTTTGAACTGAGGACGACCTCGGTCCATACTTTCTTCAGGGCGGGCCCTACTTATCAAATCATGAATGGGAACGTTCCGCCCATGGATCCTTTGTTTGGCGGCGAAATTCTGCACTATCAATGGGGCTATCCCTGGGCGGCGGCACAAATGTCGAAAATGCTTAATGTTACGCCCTTCAGCTCTTTTGCAATTATCAATGTCCTGTCTCTTGCGGGCTGTTTATGGCTCTTGTATAAGGTCTCCAACCTGCTGATTGACAATCCGAAAATTAATATCTTCTCGTCCCTCTTTGCGATCTATTGCGGAACAATTATCTACACCCCCACCTTGTTAAAATTAAAGGGCGTTATTCCGTTTTATGGGGGGGAAAACCGGATTTTTCCGCTCCTTGTTAAATTTCATAAGAATAACGGAGCCCCGTTGGGACTTGTTTTTTTTCTTCTGATGGTCTATGGCTCCATGAAACTGTTTGACGGCAAAAGGGCTGTTTTTTACAGCATCCTTGTTCTTTCAGGGGCGATTGGCAGTTTATTCTTTTATGCCGCTTTCGGGCCGGGCATTTTGGCCTGGGCCGGCTTTTTAGGCATTCTGTGGCTGGTCAAGTATAAAGATGACGACTTTAAGACTTTCGGGCGCAGCCTGATATTGCTATACGCACTGATTTTGCTGTCTGTGTTGGCCGCGTCACCGTACCTGAAACAACTGTCCTCCTCGGGAGGATTTTTGGAGGTTGATTTTTGTAGTCCCAGAATCGCATTGCAAAACCTGTTTAGTTTTCTCCTTCCATCATCTTTAACGCTTTTAATCATTATCTTTTTCAGAAAATACCTGATCGGGCATCTGGCCCGCCGGAATGTTTCTCTCCTGGGATGCCTTTTCGTGTCCAACCTGGCCTGTTATTTGCTTGTGCATCTCCCCAGCAATGGCGAATACAAGTTTTTGCTGCTGGCCCTGGTGCCATTCGGGATAATCGGAGGCATCGCTTTTGCCCGTATTCAACACTATTCCAAATGGGCCTTGCTGGGGTTAGTCCTGTTTTTGAGTCTGCCGTCACTTAGAAACTTTCGGTATCTCTTCGAATCTTCGCCTCGAAACATTTTTGACATCCACTATGCCGCTCCTTATTACGAAAGCGGCACCACCTTAGAGAGCAGTGACCCGGAGGAGAACGCGATGTACCAATGGATCCGAGAAAACACCTCGACGGGCTGTTATTTCCTGGACAAAGAAACGACAATCCCCGTCTACGCGCAGCGGTCACTCTGGGTTGCATTCGATACCGGCGAAAAACTGCCGGGCTATGCGATGACGGTGCCGCGGATGAAAATGCTGCACGGTTATGATGACCGGGAGTTTTCCCAAAGGCAGCAGGTTGTACAGAATATTTTCGGGGGCGAAAACACGATGAGCGATGAAGACATTGCAGCTTATCTTAGACAGTACCGGCTTTTTGTTGTCGTTCGGGGTGATAATGTGGAAATCCCTCTGGACCGCTACGGATTTCAACAGGTATTTACTTCGGAAACAGGGCGTTTTTCAGTGGTTACTCGAATCGCGCCCAGATCCCCCGGTTTAAATATTTAACGGGCCAAGCCATTTTTCAAATACTCAACTCATGCACCAGGCCTCGGGACGGCGGGGTTTGGCTGTCAAACATCACTCCGCAGTTTTTCTCCGCAGTATTCCGGATACCTTTATTTCATTAACTGAACACACGATTGCACAGTTTGCTAACGGTTTCCGGCAATCGTCTTTCAATATATTTTTCGGACAAACAAGATAATCCAACAATGCAAAAACTTGAAACCAGGAAAACAACGCCCGCCAATGAATCGGAGCTCATTTTTATTTTAAAAACCAAAGACATGATTGGAGGAACTATCTTGTAAATGGGAAAGTGCCAAACATACATAGAGAAGGATATATCACCCAGAAACACCAATGGCCTCAGCGAGAGAACGGGCTGCATTAATTTCACATTAAAAATAACTACTATCATCAGCGCAGCGCCTAAAGCATACCACACGGAGCAATTCACAAACAAAAATCCTTTTTGCGGCAGTTGACACATAAACCAGCCCGCCAGGAAGCATAAAAGCAATACAGCCTTGTGCTTCATTATAACTAAGCCACTGATGACGGCGTCACGTAAAACTAAGCCAATGACACAGGCCATCAACCAGTATTTCCCACAGGCGATTAAAAACAACATTGAAAAGATGTAACCCCAAACCCTATTCTTTTTGTCGGCAAAATAATAAGCCAGAAATGCCACGAGAATTGAACCAATAAACAAGTCTCCCAAAACCCACAACGGTGGATTGTAATTGCCATCAAAATAGATCGCATCCCGAATAAGATGTTTTGCGGAAAACAAATATTTTTGGTAAGGAGATTCAAGATCATATGCCCCCCCGACACTTGAATACCAAAAGTGAGAGAGATAAATAAAGACATTTACCAATAAAACCAGCGGCATGAATCGAAGATATCGTCGGGGAATAAATTCGGCAAAGCTAAAGTTTTTTTTCATTTGGAAAACTTTAGAAGCTGAAAAATAGCCGGCTACGACGCAGAATAAAGCAAGCGCAACCTTTCCTTTAAAGGGCCCCAAAAAGATGCTCGATGTCCCGGCTGTCCAGTATTTTAAAAAATCGGGCTTGAAAATTTTAAGGAAATGAACCAGCATGATGCTAAAACATGCTATGGACCTCAGTCCCTGAAAAAATAAAATTTTTTCCTTGCTACTCACGAATCACCGCCCGTTCTTTGAGCCGAAATCGGTTTCAGCAACTTGCAGGCCCGCATGGCAACTGATAGGAATTTCGAGTTTTCAAGCATGAAATTCATATAATGTTTACGACAAACAGTTTTGTGGGCATCATTGATAAGGACAGCCTGTATCCGGTCCCTGTGTCACACAATGAACTACGAAAAGGATAGTATTTTTTCAATAATATAATCCTGCTCCTCGTTTGAAAGTTTATTGTAAAAAGGCAGCCGAACCAAACGGTCGCTGATATCTTCGCAAACAGGGCAAAGCCCCTCCCTGCCCCCATATTGCAGTCCCATGTCTGATAAATGCAGCGGCAGGTAATGGAAAACACAATGGATGCCCTCTGATCTCATAAACTCAATAAAGGCCTGGCGTGCTTGAAGGGACGGTGTGATCATATAAAACATATGGAAGGGCTGTTCACAGTGCCCCGGCACATGCGGCAAATGAACTCCTCTTTGCGATGCCCACTCCTTGAGGCCGGTGTGATAACGGTTCCATATCTTCGATCGATGCTCGGTGATGTGCTGCCGCTCTTGGAGCTGAGCATATAAAAAGCCCGCCAGCATGTCGGAAGGAAGGTAACTGGAACCGATATCCCGCCAGGTGTATTTATCGACCTCGCCCCGGAAGAACTGACTGCGGTTGGTTCCCTTTTCGCGAATGATTTCGGCGCGTTGAATATAGGAGGGGTCGTTCAGGAACAGGGCCCCGCCTTCGCCGCATGTGAAATTTTTGGTTTCATGAAAGCTCAACGTTGACATCTGGCCGAATGAGCCCAGATATTGGTCTTTATATTTCCCAAACAGGCCGTGTGCATTATCTTCAATCACCAGCAGATTGTGACGGTCTGCAATTTCCATAATGGCATCCATTTCACAACCGACCCCGGCATAATGAACCGGCACGATCGCCTTTGTTCGCGGCGTAATCAGTTCCTCCAATTGCGTTTCATCCATGTTCAGGGTGTCCGGACGAATGTCCGCAAAAACGATTTTTGCCCCATGCAGTGCAAAGGCGTTGGCCGTGGAAACAAATGTAAAGGAAGGAACAATCACTTCGTCGCCGGGCTGCAAACCCAGCAGCAATGCGGCAATCTCTAAGGCATGGGTGCAGGACGTCGTCAGCAGTGCTTTGGAGCAGCCCAGTTCTGCCTCAAAAAACGCCGCGCATTTTTTTGTAAAAGAGCCGTCTCCTGAAATATGCCCGCGGCTGATCGCCTCGGCAATATAAACCAGTTCCTTGCCCTCAAAGCACGGCTTATTAAAAGGGACTTTATGTGCTGCCATTAACAATTGCCTTTCGTTTTAAGCTCAATAAGAGTGGCCGGACATTAAATATGCTACGTAATAAATTCCCGAGAAAAAATGGAATAAGAAGACAGAAACACAAACAAATGTTTTTATTTGAAACGATCCGTTTTTTTCCTGGGCATCCGAAGCCCAGCGTAAAAAGCGGATGGCGCTGTAGACAAACAAAATGTTCAGACAAGACATGTATGTCCAAGCAAAATTTGCGTGATTTTTCCGGTGCCCCGTTTCACACAATAGACCAAAAATAAGTAAGCCGACGATAAACAGTATCCAGCTGAACAACAGAGCTTTATCTTTGGGTAAGCGAGGAAGTGTCATTATTAGAATGACCAGGGGGAGCGATGTCCCCTGAAGGATTGCTATGGGTATCGATCTGGCATGAGCTTTCCATACGTCAAAAAAACAGAATTGGATTGAACTGGCACCCCTGACGTCATAGTAGTAAGTAAACAGGAACTGAAACACCAGAACTGCCAGGACCGGCAATAATAATTGTACGGTCTTAACAAGCATGGAGACCCTCCTGCCGGGCAGAAAAAAACAAAAGACAATTGAAGCCGGAATAAACGCCAGAACAAAATTAGGTTTAATCAAAGCACAGATCCCAAGCAAAAGTGCAATGCATGTCAACGAAAACCGTTTCCCGAAGTACTGCTCCTTTGTTATCCCGATGACATACAAATAGAAAATTAACAGCACCACGGGTTTTGCCGCAGTAAATGTCGGATTGTGCCATGGATTGGGTGTCCATATCCCCTTGTATGGATATTTATTGATCAGCGGGGAATAAATGGCTGACACGAACATCAGCGCCACGGAAACAAAGAGTAAAAAGTAATCCGAATATTTACCTCTTAGGAAATGCCTAAGTATCTGTTCGATCAGAACCACAGAACCGATATTGCAAATGGCCAGTAGCAGACAGGAGGCATAGTGGAAGGAGAGATGCGAAATCTTAGAAATGCCATAAACAACCAGATGGTAAAGAAAGTGCGGCACACCAAGATGTCCTTCATCAAGTTTCTCAATGATTCTGGTATGCACTCGCAAGTCTGAGCCCTCAGGACTATTGATGTAAAGGGATAAAGAGAGAAAAAAAATGAAGAAATATGCTAAATATCTTACACTTAGAAACTCTATTGAGCGATGGTTGTCCACGAGATCGGCTGTCTTCATCTTATAATTCATTTTCTTTCTCCCGATGCCAATGTAACAATCGATCGGCCGCAACGAAATGCCCATTCAGCCGAGCATGCATGTTGATCGCTCTAAGATTTGAAGCCGAGATCTTTGTGCCGACACTTTTAGCCCCCAACGTATATAAGTATCTTAAGGACTGTGAAATCATCTCGTGCCCAAGTTTTTTCCCCTGCCATATTGAACCAATAGCATGTAAATGCAGATATCCTCGCGAATCCCCGCATTCCACCACGGAAAAACCGCAGATCGCACCGTCAACCTTTGCAGTTAGAACCTGCTGCGGATTCCGCGAATCGAAACTCCGACTGATCCAGTCCTTATAACGCCGATCCGCTAAAGCATTGGGTAAACGAGGATCCATATGATAGCGGCCATGGTGAAACGAGGTTCCTGCCATATCAACAAGAAACTCCATTTCCGAAGGCACAACAGGCGTTAAAGACAATTCCGTCGAATCTTTGTCTGAATAGGCGTGTAAATTTTCATAACGTACACTCAGTGCCGTATCTATCAGACGAAAGCCAGCCGTTTGCAGCAGAAAAGATATCTTCATTTGCATCGCAGGAATCGAAGCAGTAATCATGTCAACCCGCTTGCTTTCTGAATAGACCTCTAAGGCGTTCTTAAGCGGAACGGGGTTACCTATGGAATCTTTATCATACATAGGATTCAGCACAGAAACCCCAAATCCGAACGTTTCCGTGTCCCAAGGAACAACAGCAATTTCCCAGGTTTTCAGCTTGTCATTTATAATGAAAGGTTCATAATGCAATTCAAACATTATAATCATCGATCTTTGTAGATTCGTTCCTGTTCTTTATTTCATCTATAACATAGGCAGGCCGATCCATGACTCTGGAATACATACGAGCGAGATATTCACCAAAAACACCAAGGACAAAAAGCTGAACGCCGGAAAAAATCGAAATGACTGAAGCGAGAAAAGGGAACCCCTGTACCGGTGTTCCTTGTGTCAGATATCGGATAAAAACATACAAAAAGACGCCAATTCCAAATAACGTAAAAATAAACCCCAGCACACTGGCCATCCGCAACGGCATCGTACTGAATCCTGTCATCATGTTCATGGCATGGCGGAATAATTTTCCGAAATTGTAATTTGACGTACCCGCCTGCCGTTCGTTGTGTTTAACATTAACATATGAGAACCGCGGTGTAGCCCAAGACAATAAGACATCAATTGAAGGGTGGGGAGCATTGAAGTTTTCGAAAGCATTTCGCAATGGAGTACGGAAAACACGGAAAGCGCTAATTTTCCGAGCCACTTTAACCTTCATAATACTCTGAAAGGCCAGTTTTGTGATTTGAGAAGCAATGTTCCGCGAAAACTCATGCGCCTCCTCTTCCGGTGCTCCATAGACCACATCATACCCTTCGTCTATCTTTTCCAGCAGTTTTGGGATTTCTTCCGGCGGGTGCTGGAGATCATCGTCGATGGTCACAATCAGGCCATGTTGTGCGATCCGAATCCCGGCCAGCAAGGCGTTATGCTGGCCGTAGTTGCGCATGAGATTGATCCCCCGGACCTTGTCATTGGAATCAACCAATCGACAGATGACTTCCCAGCTCGCATCCCGGCTGCCGTCATTGACAAAGACAATTTCATAATGATCTGAATAATCTTCCAGGACCCCGCAAAGTCTGCTCGACAGGGCTTCGAGGCTGTCCTGGCTGTTATAGACCGGCACTATTACTGAAATCGATTTACGATGCATTTAAAATTTCCTGCGAATAAGCTATTACAATTTTCTACACCATTATCGCCATTTAGAGTCAACTATCAAGCCCTAAATATCCTCGCCCCAATGATATGCTTTAGATGACATTCCCCCCTTTGGCGAAGGGTTTTCTTGAGGGATTTTATCGTAAATCATTTTTCAAGAGAAGAGATCTTTTTGCAGCGCGGGCATTTGACTTGGTTGCCTTTGAACTCCGGGGGGATTTTCATTTTCAGGCCGCAGTCGGAGCAGGTGAGAAAGGCGAAGGCGCTGACGGTCCGCATGAGGTCGCCGATCTGACGGGCCTGCTGTTTTGCGGTGCGGGTCGATTTACTCTCGCCGGACCCATCACGAATTGCCACTTCTTCGGGCTTCAATGCTGAAGCCGGCACGACGGCCGCCCGCTTGGTGACCGCTTCATACGATTTTTCGTAATCGATATACGCCGCCCCGTGACTCATGTTCCGCAGGATGCGGATGCGTTCTTCCGTCGGCGGGTGTGTGCTGTACAGGTTCATCGCCTTCTTGCCGCGGAAGGGGTTGGCGATGTACATCGGTGCCGTTACTTTGTTGGCCGATTCCATGTTCACATGGCTTCCGGAAATTTTTTCCAGCGCGCTGGCCAGCCCTTCGGGATAGCGCGTCAGCCGCACACCGCCGGCGTCGGCGAGATACTCCCGCTTGCGCGAAAGTGCAAAATACAAAAGCTGTGTCAGGATCGGGGCGAGAATCGCGAAGACAATAGCAACGACCAGCATAATGGCCTGCGCGCCGCCCTGATTGGAAGAACTTGACGAATACCGCCGGCGTGAACCCATCGAACTGTAGAACATGCCGCGCAGGAAAATCTGGCTGAGCAGGACGATACTGCCAAGCATGACCCCGGCCAGCGTGACAAACAGGATATCCCGATGGATGATGTGGCTGATCTCGTGGGCGATCACGCCCTGCAGTTCGTCGCGGTTGAGCTTGGCGAGCAGGCCCGCGGTGACAGCTACTGAAGCCGTTTCGGGGCTGCGGCCGGTTGCAAACGCGTTCGGTGCCGGGTCGTTGATAATATAAATCTTGGGCATCTTGGACATATTCGCCGCGATGGTCATCTCCTCGACGACGTTAAACAGCATCGGATGCACGTCCGGCGTCACAGGCACCGCTTTGCTGGAGGCCAGCAGGATCTGGTCACCGCCGGATAAGCTCACCGCCATCATCACCAGCCAGATGACCGCGGCCACCAGCATCCCGATCCACCCGGCTTGCGGGTGTCCCTGTCCGAACGCCGCGCCGAGTACATATCCCAGGATCAGCAGCACGGACCCCATCGCGCCCAGCAGCAGCACGGAATTACGTTTATTAACTCTGATTAATTCCCACATCGTTTTCGCCACGAATTTTTCACCATGAAGATCATGAAGAACGTGAAGTTTTTTATAAATATTTTTTCTTCAATATCTTCATGTGCTTCATGGTTAATTACACCGTCTCAATTAAAAACTAACCTTCGGAACTTCGCGCTCGGCTTCGTTTTCGATTTCGAAGAAATCGCGTTTGCCGAAGTTGAACATGCCGGCGATGATATTCGACGGGAACATCTGGATCTTGTTGTTATAGAACAGGACCTGGTCGTTGTATCCCTGCCGGGCGAACGCGATCTTGTTTTCGGTGCTGGTCAGCGTCTCCTGCAGCGACAGGAAATTGGCGTTCGCTTTCAGGTCCGGGTAGTTTTCCACCACCAGCATGAACTTGCTCAGTGCCTCGGTCAGCGCGCCTTCGGCCTGCGATGCCTCGGCGACATTTTTGGCACCCATGGCCTTGCTGCGTGCCTCGGTGATCGCCTCGAACGTGCCGCGTTCATGCTGCATGTACCCCTTGGCCGTCTCGACCAGGTTCGGGATCAGGTCGTGCCGCCGCTTGAGCTGCACATCGATCTGTGACCACGCGTTGTCCACCTGGTTCCGCAGCCGGATCAGGGCGTTGTAAATCCCGATCACAAACACCGCGACCAATACGATAATTCCAATAATAACTAACAGTCCAATTAATGCTGCTCCCATCGTCTATCTCCTTTCAAAAGGGTTTTATTTAGCCACCTGACTTCGCATAAAGCTACGACAAGGCAGGCAAATTAACACAAATATTGAGACTGTAGCATCTTTACAGAGTTTCTTTCTATCCTGTTTTTCGTTTTTCACCGTTTCTGTTCCAATGTAATGTATTTATCGTTGTCTTCTGATCAGCCAGGTATAGGTCTCGCTGCATATCCA
>JAOUFG010000067.1 GCA_029858345.1 Phycisphaerae bacterium | reverse complement strand
TTCAGAAATCGGAACAGAAAGATATTTTCAAAAAAAACTTCCAAATCCCATATCTTGTGTATTCCCCATCTTTTCCAGATTTACATTTCACGTGGTAAGATTGTAATGTTTAGGTGCTCCGGGAAACGCGTTTATAGCCCTATAAACTGTTTTTTCGGCCCAAAAACGCCTAAGTTCTTATTTTTGTTTCAGTTATAAGAAATCCAAAAAAGATTGAAGAAATGCCAACACCCCTGTCGATACCAGTAGTGTAAAGGGCGATACAGCCCGAAGGCCAAAAAAGGCACACACTATATGTTGTGCCTGAGATGCAAAAATGGCTTTGAAACATAATTAATTCCTCAAAATGGATTCGAGGAAAAATCAATAAGAGGTAGTCGAGGCGAAGACGCCTCGGTTGCTGGGCGGCAGGTTGCGGCAGGACGCGGCAGCCCGACTGGCCATGCTCTCACAGGTGAGTATAATGAAAACATACGGCAAAACAGAAAACATTAACAGGTACGAAGAATTATTGAATCCCGAAGATGGCATTGATTTGTCTTTTCTTGAAGAAGACAATGACATGTTGTTTGACAAACTCTTTGACAGCATCCGCTCCAGCCCCCTTGGAAAACTGTTGTCCGTCATGTCTACCCTTCCTGAGGTCCGCACTGAAAAAGTGGAACATGCCCGCCGGCAGATCAACCAGCCGGAGGAATGCTGGGACATGAGAATGGATATGGCTCTGGACAGGGTCCTCGAAGAACTGATTATCGAAGAATAATCCGCATGATAACGCCGGTTCACTCAATCCGGATTCGGCGTTCCGTAAATCACGACGACAACACTGCCGCAACAACCTCCGGCGTCTGCCTTAGTCTTCGTGTCCGGAATAATCGTCGTCGGTGTCAAGATCGACCGGCTTATACCCCGGTTGCTTGGATCGCTCCAATTCCTCATTGAACGCCTTGATGATCGTTTCCTGAATCTTCCTGCGGCACGACGCGTTGATCGGGTGAGCAATATCCGCATGAAGCTTCATTCGCCCGTGTGCGTCGGGCTTGATACGGTTTTCCTGTAACTTTGCCCCGCAGTTGGTGCAGAATTTTGCCCGCAGGTGATTTTTGCCGCCGCACTTGCCGCAATGGTCGCTCATTTTGCGAGACGGCATGGCCACAAACAATCCGCTGGTGCCATCGATGATTTTGATGTCCCGGATGACAAACTCATTGTCCAGGGTCATCGAGCAGAATGCTTTGAGCCGATCGTCCTGATTGGCCACCATCTTGACTCTGACTTCGCTGATCTCCATTTGACTGCCTCATGAAAAAATTACCATCTATTGTTGTAGACAAACCTGCTCTCGCAGTTGTATTTTTTCGTCACGTAATCCCGCACTTGCAGGAACTTTTCAAACGATCCCGGCACCAGCACATACATCGCTGACCCGCTGCCGCTGAGGCAAACATCCATACCACAAAGTCGCTGGCAATCCTGCTTGAGCCGCTCCAGTTCGGGATACAGCTCAAAACAGCTTTCCGCCAGCATATTTGCGCACATTTTGGCTACAGAATCAACATTCTTTTTGCTCAAAAGCGGATTTATCTCTCCGGAAAGCTGCTTGTACTGGCCCTGATCATGCCTGTAATTCGCGTAAACTCTTTTAGTTGATGTATTTACGCCAGACAGGACCAGCAGGGCACAAAAATCAATTTTTTCTTCAATTCTTTCGATTTTTTCGCCGCGGCCGGTGCAATAGGCCAGCGGCCCGCCGAGAAAAAAGTTAATATCGCTGCCCAGTGAGGCACAGATTTCGTGCAATACCGTGTCGGGCTGGTTCAATTTTGCAAATCGATTCAGGCCTAACACCGCCGCGGCCGCATCGGAGCTGGCGCTGCCCAGACCCGTTCCCGCAGGGATGTTCTTAGTCAGCGTAACACGGATTTTCGGAGCCACTCCCGCCCTTTCGTACAGCATTTGACAGGCACGATACACTAGGTTTTCATCGCCGTCCGGCGCCCAGTGCGGCCCGGTACAAACCAGTTCAATCCCCTCTTTTTCCATCGGCTCAAACAACAACTCGTCGTACCAGTTGATCTTGGCCATGAGCGTTTCAATGCCGTGAAAACCGTCGGGACGTTTGCCGGTAATCAGCAGAGACAGGTTAATTTTGGCCGGAGCCCTGACAATCAAGCCTGAATCGGTGTTTTCGAATTGATCCAGTGTTGTTTTTTGCATCATTGAAGCGATCTTTGGAATTCTTGACTTTAACAGCAAACCACTATATCATGCGTCTGTACACGGAATCAACCATTTTTTGCAAAGGAGATGCATGGCATCACAAACACAAGAGCAGGTCACCTGGTGGCACTGGCACCGGCGGCTGTATAACTGGGTCGTTCATTTTGCCGATACCCCGCACGGGGAGCGGGCGTTGTTTTTATTGAGCTTTGCCGAATCGAGTTTTTTTCCCGTCCCGCCGGATGTGCTGCTGGCCCCGCTGACGCTGGGGGTACCGAAAAAGTGGTTCCGCTTCGCCCTGTCCTGCTCCATCGCTTCAGTACTGGGAGGCATACTCGGCTACTTTATCGGTATGTTTTTGTGGGACCAGATTGGCGTATGGGTGTTTGCTCATCTTGGCGGAATCGGTTTTACCGAAGAAAACTTTACTGCGTTTCAGGACGGGTATAACAAATATGGATTCTGGATCGTGTTTACCTGCGGCTTTACGCCGCTGCCGTATAAGGTGTGTACCATTACAGCGGGTATCGCGGGAATTTTCTTTCCCGGTTTTCTGATCGCCTCGGCCCTGAGTCGCTCGGCACGGTTCTTTTTGGTGGCAGGACTCTTCGGCTGGAAAGGCGAAGCGATCCGGCCCTTTATCGAGAAATACTTTAACTGGCTGTCGCTGGCATTTGTAATCCTGCTCATCGGCGGCTTCGCAGTCCTGAAACTGCTGCACCATTGATTTTAATTAGCCACGAATTAACACTAATTTTCACGAAAATATTTTAGACAGGATTAACAAGATTATGAATGATGAACAGAAGAAAATCTTGTTGAAGATTGCCAAAGATACGGTGTCGGCGGCGGTGGCTGGTAAGCCGGTGTATGAGCCGGAAACGGACGACCCGGAGTTGCTGGCCGAGGTGGGGTGTTTTGTGACGCTGAAGAATGGGCCGGAGTTGCGTGGGTGCATCGGGCAGTTTACCGCAGACAAACCGCTGATTCAGATGATTTGTCAAATGGCCGTTTCTTCGAGTATGCACGACCCGCGATTCGGCGGCAATCGAATTACGAAAACCGAACTGCCTGAACTGGACATCGAGATTTCCGTGTTATCGCCGATGGTCAAGACGGATGACCCGCTGAGCTTACGGCTGGGTACCGACGGCATTTATATCACCAACGGCCGAACGTCGGGCTGTTTTCTGCCGCAGGTGGCCACCGAAACCGGCTGGGATGAAGTGGACTTCCTGAGCTATTGCTGTGCTCACAAGGCAGGGCTGCCCGCTGATGCATGGAAAAACAATCCGGATGTGGAGGTGTACCTGTTTACCGCCGAGGTCTTTGACGCTCACTGGCAGGACATTGAATAATTAGAGAGGGCAATGAAATTGAAATATCTAAGAATCTCAATCCTGCTCATCGCAACTGTTTGTCTATGGGGCTGTCAGGATTCTTTAACGTCAAACTCTCAACCGCAAACAGCCATGGCGCTGAACGGTTCACATCGTATGGCCGAGTACATCCGCAACGAACCGGCCGTCAGGAACGTGCGGCGATGGGAAGACTCCCACGTTGACGGCCTTATCATACAAACCGAGCATTACACGCTTTACACAACGCTGTTAGAGCCGCTCATGCTGCGCCAGATGCCGGCTTTTTTAGAGTCGGCTTACAAGGCCTATCAAAGCCAATTGCCGCAGCCGATTCCGCCCGGCCAACCGCTGGAGGTATACCTGTTCGACACCCGCAGCCAGTGGGAGGATTTCACCCGCGACATGGCCGGAAACGATGCCAGCGTTTACCTGCAAATCCAGCGGGGGGCCTATACACTCAATGGCATCGTGGTCGCTTACAACATCGGCCGCAAACAGACCTTTTCAGTGGTTGGACATGAAGGATGGCACCAATTTAATCAGCGGCTGTTTGCCTATCGCCTGCCAAGCTGGCTGGATGAGGGCATCGCTACGCTGTTTGAGACGTGCCGCTATTCACAGGGCCGTTTTGTCTTTGAGCCGTCGCGGAACCTGATGCGGCTGGGGGCGCTGAAAGAGACCCTCCTTGAAAGACAGTTGCTTCCGCTGCGGGAACTCATCATACTGAATCCCGGACAGGTTCTTAATGGGCACGGTGATGACGCTGCCGTCATTGGTTTCTATGCTCAAAATTATGCACTCGTGCGATTCCTTCGTGAATATAATTACGGCCTTCGGCTTCGCAAGTACCATGCGATGCTGCTGGGCGGCGCCAACGGAACATGGCCCCTGCGGAATGACTTTGCCGCCGTTGCCGCGGATCGAACCCGGCCCCTGACGGTCGGCTGGAACATGCAGGTTTCACCGGCATTGTTCGATTATTATCTCAATGAGGACATGAACCTACTCGAAACGCAATACAGGGATTATTGCGGCAAGATAACATACCGAATACGGATCCAATAACGAACTATAGTATTTCAAAGGATGTGACTCATGAAAAATTCAATTTCTCTTCTTTGTCTTCTTGTGCTTGCTTCTGGGTTTACATCTGCACTCGGCAACCCATATTTCCCCGATACGAAAGAATACAAGACACTGATCTGTGACCTGCATACGCATACCGTTTTCTCCGACGGGCTTGTCTGGCCGACCGTTCGCATCGACGAAGCCGACCGGGAAGGTCTGGACGCGATTGCAATCAGCGACCACATCGAGTATCAGCCGCATAAAAACGATATTCCGACAAACCACAATCGCCCCTTTGCAATCGCCAAAGAAATCGCGAAAGAAAAAAACATCCTGCTGATCAAGGCCGCTGAAATAACGCGCGATACGCCGCCGGGACATTACAATGCATTGTATCTTCACGACATTGACCCGTTGGAAATTCCGGAATTTCTGAAGGTGATTGAAACAGCAAATGAGCAAAATGCGTTTGTCTTTTGGAACCATCATTCGTGGAAAGGCGAGGATCGCGGCCACTGGGGAGAAGTGCAGACGATTCTGTACGATAACCAATGGCTACACGGGATGGAAGTCGCCAACGGCGGCAGTTATTATCCCAACGCACATGCATGGTGTCTTGAAAAGAACCTGACCATGCTCGGCAACTCGGATATTCACGCCCCATCAATTGACTATCAATACACCGCAGATGAACACCGAACGCTGACGCTGGTGTTTGCCGCCGAACGGACGGTTGAGTCGATAAAACAAGCCCTGCTCGCTCGGCGCACAGCGGTGTGGCACAACAACCGGTTGATCGGCCGGGCCGACCACCTCAAGCCGCTGTTCGACCGTTGTGTCACGGTCTCGAAACCGCATCATGTCAACGGCAGCAACGTGGCTTTTTTCGAAATCGCCAACAGTACGCTGATCGACCTGAATCTGAAGCGGAACGGCCAAACCGGACCGGCAGCGATAACCCTTCCGGCACGGTCAACGATCATTGCCAGGATCAAATTGTCCCAGGATCGTAAGCCGGTGCCCTTGTCTTATACGGTCAGCAATTTGCTGGTCGCGCCCGACAAGGGACTGCCGATCGAGTTTACGGTCTCTGTCGAAAAATAAAAGAAATCTTTATAATATATGGAAGAGATTCGTAAAAGTCAGTTTATTTTAGCATCGGCGTCACCGCGACGGCGGGACTTGCTGCAAAAAGCCGGATACTGCTTCGAGATTGTCCCGTCGAATGTGGACGAAGCCGCTTTCGATACGAACCGGATCGGTTCCGAAGAACATACCCGGATATTGGCGTTGGCCAAAGCCAAAGACGTTGCGGCGAAGTTCCCGAACGCTCTGGTCATCGGCTCCGATACTGTGGTCGACCTGGACGGCGAGATCATCGGCAAACCCGACGATGCCGATCATGCCGAAGCAATCACCCGCAAGCTGTTCAGCCAGCCGCACAAGGCGATTACCGGCCTTGCGCTGGTGTGCATCGAAAAAAACATCGAAATCGTCGAAGCCGATACAACAGTAGTCTATCCTCGCCAGCTAACTGAGGCGCAAATCACTGACCATATTACAAATGGACAATGGCAAGGCAAGGCCGGCGCCTACGGCATCCAGGAAACCCGCGACGCATTCGTCGACCGCATCGACGGCTCCTTCACCAACGTCATGGGCCTGCCCATGGAACGAACCCAACGACTGCTGGGGGAGTTGGATATCCACCCAACAGAGCCGCGACAGTAATGGAGCGGGCATTTCACCACGAAGGTCACTAAGAACACGAAGATTTCCAGACAGGATTAACAGGATAAACAAGATTTTAAAAATAAAAAAGCCGGCCTGTGAAGACCGGCTTTGGGAGTTGACAAATAATATTCAGCTAAATCCCACCGTCTACGACCCAGCGTTTGGCAGGATTATCATTTCTTAGGGCCAGATTATGCTTTCTAATGTGGCCGTCTTTCTGCTTTATTTCGTAAGGGACAAACCAGCCACCATAGCCCTCGGATTGAAACGGTTCACCAATTGAAATTATCTCAATTCCACCGATGACTCGTTTCCATCCTTCATTGACTCGGGATTCGGTGTTAAACTTCAGATACTCTTCCCAATCCTCTTGGGCACAGGCGGTAAAGAATGCTGTTGCTGCTTCTTTGGGTGTCATGTTCGCATATTTTTCGTTATCCGGAAGAATTTCCGGCTCTTTGTGATATGTAGCGTTACTTGGAATATCCAGTGTAAAATGCGAATCGGCAATTTCAGGATTGTATTCAATGTCCGTAATTTCGAAAACCAAAACATCTTCGCCGCCAGTGTGCACTATCATCTGCATACCTATCAGAACTTTGGTTTCTGGATCGAAGTAATAGTAGAAAGTTCGTTCAGCACTCTGAATGAACTTATTGCGCAAATAATCATCTTTTGACACATTCGCTTGACTGTAGCGTTGCAGAACAAGTAAATTCTGACCATCGATTTCTTCATGATAAACTGAAATTTCATGATGGGGATCATCTTTGGCCATTTTTAATTCATTTTCGAGAAGCTCATTAACTGCAATTAAACGAGTTAGCCAGTCACAGTTAAAACAGCCATAGGCCGAGGTTTCTATCTGAGTGATATAGTTGTGATTGATTATCATTGTTGCGGCCTGACCATCCATTGTAAGTTGACGCCGGGGTTTATCAATCCGCATTCGTACACGACCATCTCCACTTTGCTTTGCCCACATTTCAATGGGAACGAAATCAAGTTCCGGATTAATATAGGAAAAATTGTCCTGCGGCAGAGTTCGCAATTTTGCTTTGATATGTATGGAGTAAGTGTTTTGCACTGCTTGAATTGCAGAAGTCAATACCTCTGAAGCCATAACATTGGGGACAGCGGTGTCCCAGATGGTTAATGACAGAACAGCCGCAATGACAATGACCGCCGCGGCGGTGAATTTAACTGTTTTTTTCATAAGAATTCTCCTAAGTACAATGTTTGGTTTTCCTGTTTTCTTGCCAGGTTGTACAGGGGAATTCTTAATACGGCTCATGACGTCATCTACAAAGGAATCCCGGGTGCCGATCTTGTCGGCTAACTGCTCAAGATTTTGCTCGATATGTTCCGGTTTCATTGTTCTGACTCCTGCGGACGGTTTTTCAGACGTTTGTGGGCCCGCGAAAGCTGCTTGGTCACGGTTCCGACGCTGCGGCCGACAATGTTCGCCACATCCCGCACCGAATGCGGCCCGAAGTAACGAAGCATGATAACCTGCCGTTCGGCTTTGGGCAGCCGGTCGATTGTCTCCAGCAGATGTTGCTGTTTCTCGTCAAGTTGGCCGTTTCGTTCGTGTGCGGCCATCTGATCGAGTCCGTCTGAATATGTTAAGGACTGCTGTCTTCTGAGACTGTCAATCGCACTTCGCCGGGTGATCTTCATCAGCCACGGCCCAAAGACCTTCGGATTCCGCAATGTCGGCAACTGCTCCCACGCCCGCACAAAGGCATCCTGCGCGATGTCGTCAGCGGTATGCGATGATTTTACAATGCTCATCGCCACCGCACGCACAGACCGCTCGTACCGCCGAACCAACAGGGCAAACGCCTGCCTGTCGCCGTCTAAGGTTTCCTGTACTAACTGGGCATCCGATTGTGTCACCAAAGGCCTTTCAGTATGAACACCTTTAACTTTTCAATTCACTATTATAGACAGGACAAGAGCCCAAAATGCGACAAAAATTCATAAAAAAGTAAGATTTCACACTTTAGCATCCCGCCGTAGTTTTATGCGAAATGGGAAGTGCGTGTCAAACAAGCTTCTCCCGACGCCAAAAAGCTGTGGCCAGACAAGAAAGCTCAATCTAATAATAACGCCATTCAAGCCCGCAATCGCATAAAGCGCCTGTTCGAGACAATCTGACATTCCTATCAATCCAACATACAAACGTCTGTTTTTATAAAATATCCAAATAGTCTTTTTCGGGGGCGGTATCTATTAGAATTGCGTTAGGCAAAATTTTTTTCTTTGATTTATTCAAGCTTTCGAGTATAAATACCGTTCTAACCAATAGAGGGGATTTGCTGATCAACATCTGTCGAGCAGTGCTGCATTGATTTTCGTATGATCGTTCGTGTCAAGAGTAGTGGCTTATGAGAAGAAAGTTGTTTCCGCGCAGGGTATCTGTCGCATATTTCCAAGCCATTGGCGGGATGCTTCTCTCGCCGCATGATGCCGCGGGTTCACCTGCAACTTAACCGCATCATATTCTTGCCGGATTCGGTACGGTCAGGTTCTAAAACTAAAGTTTAATAAGGAAAACGGTGTATGATTCGATTGAATAAAAAAGCGACCTGGATGGTAGTTGCATTACTGGCATTCTTATCGGGCTGTGGAAGCTCCGGCTATATTTCCAGAAAGGCCCATTTTTCTCTGCCTCAAAGCGGCCAGGTCAAAGTCATGACCTTTAACATCCGAACCCGAACGATCATCGACGGTTTCAATGGTTGGAACCATCGCAAGCAGATGGTTTTTGATATGCTGGCTGACAATGCCGCAGATGTGGTCGGCCTGCAGGAAGCCAGAGCCAGCCAACTTCGCCAGATCCGCCAGGCCCTGCCCGAATACGGGGTGTACTCGGCGGGCCGAAGCGACGGCCTCGCCGGCGGAGAAAGTTGCCCCATTCTGTATCGAAAAAGCCGCCTTTCTTTGAAAGAGGCCGGCACATTCTGGTTCTCAGACACCCCCTCCGTCCCCGGCACAAAGGATTGGGGAAACATGCCGCCGCGGATTTGCAGTTGGGCTCATCTGGTTGAAAACAGCTCTGGCAACGGTTTTTATGTCTACAATCTTCATCTGGACAATCTTTCCCAGAATTCACGTGAAAAAAGTGTTCGTTTGCTCACTCGAAAAATTGCCCGTCGCAAAGCAGCCGATCCGTTTTTGATTATGGGCGATTTCAACATGGAACCGAGCAATCCCGCAATGGCTTTCCTGCAAACGGCTCATGCAGGACTGGCGCAAGGTATCAGAGATGTCTGGCAATCGATTCATCCCAACAAGAGCATCGGGACGCGGCATGGATTTGACGGGGGCTATTCCGGACCCCAGATTGATCATATCCTGATTTGTGACAGCATACAGGCACTGGACGCCAGAATCGATAACCGCCAGGTCAACGGACGTTACCCTTCCGACCACTTTCCCGTGATTGCCAAGGTCCTGATCACCCGTCCTGCCACTCTAAAATATAGAAGCACAACATTGCAGACGACCGGAACAAGAATCCTCCGGCAGGGTCTCCCCGGCGTTTAGAGGCCTGATTCGTTAGGGCCTTTATCAAATCCGGAAAACGTATTCTACAGATTGGACACCAGGTCGCTTTCCAATTTTTCCAGGATGTCACGCAGGCACCAGCTTTGGGCGGCCATATAATCCTGCACCGACCCGCTCTCCATCGCATGCGACACCGAATACGTCTGCTGAAATCGAATGGTCCTGTCATGCTTAAGCTGCTCGAGCAGGAAAAAAGTGATCTCCAATTCAGCCCGCGGTTTAGCCGAATCCCTGACATCCAGAACCATCGTACGAACATGCCCTTCGAGAATATGAGTGGGTTGGACCGAACTGACCGGTGAAAGAACCTGTGCAAAGCATCCGGATTCCGACAGCCAGTTTCGCGTTCGCTCCGTAATCATCTGAGCCGGCGAGACAAAGTATTCGTTGTAAAAATCGGATTCATATCGATTCTCACTGACACGTGAAACCACTCCCTTGCCTTCAAACGCCGGAGCAATCGAAAACGGCAATACGACGAGTATCGCATCTGATTTATTTTGACTCGTCGCAATTTCACGTGAGGCGCTCAACAAAAACGTGTCTTTAATGATCGCCTTTCGATTCAGGCATCCGGTACTGATCAAAAGAGCCGGCAAAATAATAAATAACACTTTTCGATTTATTTTCATTAGGGCATCTCCTTTTTCTCTGGCGGTTCACTGAATATCACGGACGGGCTTTTCTCCAGGTCTTCGGTCAGGCCTTTGAGGTTATCAGAAATTTGCTTAAAGTTTTCAAGCATCTCAACGATCTGCGGAGTGTTCATTCGGACCAACGAATCAAACCTTGCAATCATTTGATCCATCCGGTCCACCAGATCAGCAATATTTGATAATTCCTCTTCAGGGGCAGGGTTCTTCAGAAGCTCAATCAAATGTTGGTTTGTCTGACGAATCTCCTCAACCAGTTTCCCTGCTTCGGCTCTCATTGTCTTGATCTGGGCATCATTGACGGCCTTGTTGACGGACACCAGAACCTCGTTTATGTTTTCGGCAATTTTTTCCGTCTCGATCTTTTCAAGGCGATGCAGAATTTTATCCACGGAATCCTTTAATGTGGTAAATGTACTTGGTGCTGAAGGAATATAGGGATATTCGGTTTCCCAGGGAAAGGACTCCACAGGAAATCGGACGGGGTCCTCGACATACTGGGCTTCGATGAATCCCTGGCCGGTCAGAATATTGGTTGACAACCTTAAACGCAGGCCGTTTTTCACCAGAATGTCCAGTTCCTTCTGACGCTGTTCGTGTGTCATTTCAGGGAGATTTTCACTGCGAACCGAACAAACAACACGCACATACGGCCGGTATTTGGAATATCCATCGCTGTCTTTTGGGATATCTTTGCTGTAGTCGTTACGGACAAAGCTGATCTTCTCAACCGTACCAATTTCAACGCCATTGTCCTGAACCGAAGCGCCGGGAGTCAGACCGGACACCGACTCCTTGAAATAGGTCTCAAAATAAATCTTTTCCTGCCCCATCACACCCGATCCGAACAGGACAATTCCGGCGACTAACAGCACCAGGGCAACCAGGATAAAAACCCCAAGTTTGAAATAATTCGGTCTCGTGCTCATCGGACACTCCCGTATTGATGAAATTGTATTTTCATGATTAATCTCGTTTTATGCCTCTCGGTTAAAGAACTGCCTCACCCAGGAATTGTCGCTGTTGGCCTGCAGTTCGTGCGGCTTACCAGTGGCGACAATCGTTTTGACGTTTCGATCCAACATAATACAGCGGTCAGCGACAGTGAAAATACTCGGCAGTTCATGCGTTACAACAACAAACGTGATCTTTAATGTTCGTGACAACTGCAAGATCAGTTCGTCCATCTGAGCCGAGGTAATCGGATCCAGTCCGGCGGAGGGTTCATCCAGAAAAAGGATTTTCGGGTCCAGTGCCATCGACCGCGCAATAGCAGCCCGTTTACGCATCCCCCCGGACAAATCCGACGGCATTTTATCCGCCGCATTGCCCAGACCGACCTGATTCAGCCGCATCTGTGCAATCGACTCCATCGCATCGCGAGGCAGGTTGGTAAACTCCTCCAGTACCAAACAGATATTTTCCATCAGGTTCATCGAGCCGAACAGGGCACCGTTTTGATACATCACGCCGAATGACCGCAGGGCTTTTTTATAGTCTGCTTCGCTTGCATTGACGATTTCGATACCATCAATGGAAACCTGCCCGCTGAACGGCTTTTCCAGCCCAATCATAAACTTCAGCATCGTACTCTTGCCGCAACCGGACCCGCCAAGAATGATAAACACCTCGCCCTGATAGACGTCAAACGTGATATCTTTGAGGATCACAGTGTCGCCGTATCCGCCGGTCAGATCCTTAACCTGAATAATTTTTTCCGATTGCTCGGTCATATCTGTTTAGATCCCCAAATAATAATAGACCACTGCAAAGATACCATCGACCACAACGATCATTACAATGCAGGTTACCACCGCCCGCGTGGCCGAATCGCCCACGGCACTGGCGCCTTTACCGGTATAAAGCCCCCGCAGACAACCAATCGCCGCGATGAAATAACCGAACACAAGCGTTTTTGCCAGGCCTCCGAACAAATCAACCAAATCCGCCGTCGCACGGCATCGATCCCAGAAGACCACCGGCGAAATTCCCAGCAAACTCATCACCGCCTGCGCCCCGAAAAGAGCGGCTAAAATATTAAACAATGTCAACAAGGGCAATGTCGCCGTCAGTGCCAGCACACGAGGCACCACCAGAAAACGAACCGGGTCCATCCCGAATGTGTGCAGGGCATCCAGTTCCTCGTTCACCTTCATCGTCCCGATCTCCGCCGCATAGGCCGAACCGCTTCTGCTGGCTAAAATAAATGCCGTAATCAACGGCCCCATCTCCTTGAACATCGACAGCACGATCAGGTCGGCAACATACACCTCAGCCCCAAACTGGCCCATCGCCACCGCGGATTGAAACGCCAGGATCAACCCAATCAGAAAACCCAGCAATGCTGTAATGTTAATCGCATCGGCCCCGGCTTTTTCCGCCAGCAGGAAAAAATCCTTCCAGCGGATTCGCTGCGGAAGCATCATTGAAGAGATGAGCTTGTACCCCAATTCACCAAGAAAACTGATCTGGATTTTGATGTCGTGGACAATGGAATACCCGGCCCGTCCGGTATCTTCAGCCACCCGTCGAAACGATGTTTTCCGGGGGGGCCGAACAACAAGCCCCTCCAATGTATTGGTTTGCAGGAGTTGCCGGAGTGCGGGATCTAAGTGCACGATTTCAAAGCGGCCCCGGGCATCGGTCTGCCAACGCTGAATGCTTAACAGAAACGCAATGCCCGCCCCGTCGACGGTCTCCAGCCCCGACGCATCAAGGGTAAGTAGGGACGGCTTTGATTGCCGAAGCCGTCGGAATGTCGAGGACCAATACGGAGCGACACACGCCGCATCCAGCCGACCGGGCAACGTAATGGACAGCGCCCCTTCTTTCGTTGTTTGGATATCCATATCGGTCATACGGGAATTTTACCATAATCTCATCGGAAATCAAGACAAAAGTGGCACGGCGTGGAAGGCCGTGTCGCTCAGCGGTTTTGCGTATCCGGCATTTTCAACATCGACCGGGCGTGTTCGATCCGTTCACTGCACGTTGGATGCGTCGAAAAATACTGCCCCAGCGTGCTGTTTTTCTGCAGCGGCTCCAAACGCAGGAACAGATCGATCGCCCCGCCGGGATCGAAGCCGGCCGCCGATACCAGGCGAACACCGAATTGGTCGGCTCGGAACTCATTTTCCCGCGAGTAAGCACGCTCTAAAAACTGTACCCCGATTTTAGCCAGCGGCCCTGTCGCCGCCCGCAGATGCCCGGCCTTCTTCATCGCCTGGACCAGCGAAGAACTCAGCATCCTTTCCATCACGTGCCCTTCGATGACATGAGCCATTTCATGGGCAAGGATAAACGCGATCGGGTTGGGGTCCCGCCCGCACAGTTCGATGATGGAGTCGCTGACAAAAATAAATCCGCCCGGCAGACAAAACGCCTGCGGCTCAACGCTCTGGATGCACTCGAATGTGAATTTACGATTCTTCTTTTTCAGGCAGCCGGTCAACGTACGGCCCGTTTCGTCCAGCAGCCGGATGTATTCGGCGTTCGAGCTGATTTGCAATTTTGTCCGCATCGCCGCCGCGATATCGGCGCCCGCGGCGTACTCGGCCTTGATCACATCACCTTCCGGCGCCGTCGCCGCAAGGTAGGCCCACTTGGCCTTGCGGATTTTGGGCCCCGCCTTCCTGCCTAAGTTGTAAAAAAAACCACCCATATCATTAAAATCCTAAGCACGCCGCATCTGTCATGCCGGGCTTGCCTGTCTTGCCAAAGCTTCAGCGACGGCAGAATCCGGCATCCGGACGCCCGCGCCCTGGACCCCGGATCAAGTCCGGGGCGACACTGCGTCTTTGATATTTCCAATCCATGGGACGCCGTTTGTATCAATATTCGATTCCTCTTCGGGCCCCCGCTCCATTGTCATAGGGATGCTTAATCAGACGCATTTCGGTGACAAGATCGGCCAGTTCTATGAGTTCGGCGCCGGCCCCCCGCCCGGTCAGAACGAGTTCAACGCGCGGATCCCGATGTTCAACCAATTCCTGAATATCGCCGATATCAGCCAGTCCCTGTTCCAGGCAGAATACGATTTCATCCAGCACAATCAAATCGTAATACTTCTCATGGGCCGCCGTTACCAATTCCTGCATCACGGTGTGGATCGAGTCGCGAATACGCTGCAATTCCTGCGGGTCTTTCATGGAGCGGACCATATCCCACGGCTCTTCCAGCCACCGGATCGTGACCCCCTCACAATGCGAACTCCGTTCACCCAGGGCCAGATTCGCCGGCTTGAGAAACTGGTAAATCAGCACCTTTGCCCCATGACCGGCGGCCCGAAGCGCCAACCCCAAAGCCGCGGTCGTCTTGCCCTTGCCGTCGCCGGTATAAATTTGTACAAGCCCTTTTTCAAGCATCCCTCTATATTAACTCCGGCAACCTCGAAGTCCACTCTAAAATTAAAAAACATCCGCCGACAGGCGGATTCCCCAATTTTGCTTTTTGGATTTTAATTTTTGATATGAAGAAAGGCCCGTTCGCACCATTGCAAACGGGCCTTTTTTATGGAATGTCACAAAAAGAAACAGACGTAACAGCATACTGAGCACGATTGAAATTTCCCGTTTCTACGCGGCTCTGTAGGGTTACAATCGTAAGTTACGAGTTAGCCCGCGGGAAATTACTACCCTGAAAGGGTATGTTTTACACATGAACGAGATGGTTTTCGTTTCGATTGGCCGCCGGTGAAAACGGCAGCGGTTCGGCAAACTGAATCGCGACACGCTTGACATAGGGACCAAGATCATCAATCCGGCAGATGCGGCCGTCACGGATGAAGTTGGTCAGGTCATAGGAATCGGACTCGTCGAATTTCGGCACACTGAACCGGGCGGTGATGTGCTCGCCGGGGGTCGGACAGCGATCCGTATAGCAGGTAAACGCCGCCCCGCCGCTGGAGACATCGACCATCTGGCCCTGAGTGAGAACGTCATCAAAATCCTCCGCAAACCACACCGGCCAACTGTATCGTAATCTCGCCTCGCGCCGTCGTTCCATTCCTGAATCCATCCTGATTCTCCTGTCAAAATCCTGTTCCTGCGCGGCTATATAGAACCGCAACGTATCACTCGAATTTGCTCGCGACATTTACCACCCTAAAGGGTGCAGCAGATCGCCTTGTAGTTAGGATTTCGAACCGAATTCGGAGGGACTTAACGGACCAATAGAGTCGAAATGTTAGTTAAAATGACTGATATCCCCTTTTTTGAATGTTTATCAAAGATTCCTCTTCAAAGCCCACATCAAAGAAAAATGTTAAAATAGAAAAGAAAAAATCCCCTTGTTCCGATAATATTTTGCCTTCGTCAATCGTCCTTCGTCAATCGAAAATCCCTTGACAAACCGGACATTTTGAGTATAGTCATAACGCACCCCATAAAGGGGTGGCTTGACGGTTAGGAGCCGTCTCAGAGACGGCCATTTACGTTTACATTATCCGTTAAAAGCGACCTTGATCTTCCTCGTGTTCCTCATGCTCCTGACGCCGGATATAGTCGCGGATCTTGTCTAACTCGAATCCGACCGTTGTCACTGCATA
>JAOUFG010000066.1 GCA_029858345.1 Phycisphaerae bacterium | reverse complement strand
CGGGATAATCCACGAATATCAGACTGATTCATCGTCGAAGCCGCCTGCACCTGGAAGTGTTTTCAAGAAAATGTAAAAATAACAAAATGATAACTTGACAAAGGTCGTTCCATATCAGCCGCGGGTGGAGCAAAGCGGAACCCGTGGTTTATGTGTGCAGCATGAAGCGACCCTGACGGGGTCGAATAATGAGATATATGGCGAAAAAACTCCTTGCCGTTTTATCCCGGGCATTATACAATCCGACCATCTTATTATTTCGGGGCCAAAGAAAGGATACTGTAGATGCTGGCAAAATTGTTTTCGGTGACATTAGAGGGAATTGACGGGGCGTTATGCGAGGTGGAGGTGGATGTTTCTCCCACGGCCAATCAAAAGCCGACGATTGTCGGTTTGCCCGATGCGGCGGTCAAGGAAAGCATTGAGCGTGTCCGCAGCGCGATTGTCAACAGCGGCTACCGCTATCCCAATGAACAATATCTCGTCAATCTCGCCCCCGCCGATGTCAAGAAAGAAGGCCCCGCGTTTGACCTGCCGATCGCGCTGGGCGTGCTGGCCTGTACCGGCGGGCTGGCCAGCGAACACCTCAATGATTATGTGATTGTGGGCGAGTTGGCGCTGGATGGGCGGATTCGTCCGGTCAACGGTGTGCTGAGCATGGCGATGACCGCCGCGCAAAAGGGCTACAAGGGCATCGTGGTCCCACTGGAAAACGCCGCCGAGGCCGCGGTCGTGCAGGGTCTTGAAGTGTATGCGGTCGGTTCACTGGCGCAGGCGGTGGGATTTTTGTCGGACCTGCTCCCCGTTGAGGCGACGTGTGTTGATATTGATTCACTGTTCAATCAGGTGTCGAAATATGATGTGGATTTTGCAGACGTCAAGGGACAGGAAAGCGTCAAGCGGGCGCTGACCATCGCCGCGGCGGGGGGGCACAATGTGATGATGATCGGGCCGCCCGGTGCCGGTAAGACCATGCTGGCCCAGCGGATGGCGACGATCCTGCCGGATATGTCATTGCCGGAATCGCTGGAGACCACGCGTGTGTATTCGTCCGTGGGGCTTTTGCCCAAGGACAAGGCGCTGATCGCCACACGGCCCGTGCGGGCGCCGCATCATACCGCATCCGGCCCGGCGCTGGTGGGCGGAGGAACGCATCCGCGACCGGGCGAATTGAGCTTGGCCCATCACGGGATTCTGTTTCTCGATGAATTTGCCGAATTTCCGCGGAATGTGCTGGAGATGATCCGCCAGCCGCTGGAGGATGGGACGGTGACGATCAGCCGGGCCAAGGGGACGCTGCGGTTTCCGGCACAATTCGTGATGTTAGCCGCGATGAATCCGTGTCCATGCGGCTATTTTGGAACGGGTGCAAAAAAGTGCCGCTGCACGTATAACCAGGTCGAGCGGTACCTGTCCAAGGTGTCGGGGCCGCTGGTCGATCGCATGGACATTCATATCGAGGTGCCGCCGGTGGCGTTTCGCAAACTTCGCAGCACAACCAACGGCAGCGGTTCCAAACAACTCCGCCAGCAGGTACAAAACGCCCGCAAGCGGCAACTGGCCCGTTTTAACGACAGCACCCAAACCAATGCCACCATGGCGCATAAACAGGTCGAAAAGCATTGCGCCCTCGATGAAACCGCTGAGATGATGCTCAAACAGGCGATTACGGAGTTCCACCTGTCCGCCCGTGCGCATGATAAAATCTGTAAAGTCGCCCGCACCATCGCCGACCTCGAAGACAGCGACAACATCCAGCCCGAACACATCTCCGAAGCCATCAGCTACCGAAAACTGGATAGAAAATTTTGACTGGGAACGCGGGCGTCCCGCCCGCACGAAAAATTAACCACCGGGGACACCGAGAACGCTGAGGGTTATGAAAAAGAATTCAGGGGGTGGGACGGTCAAACTGTGTTTGGCCGTGGAGGTTCATCGCGTCTGTTCATAACACAAGTTGGCGATGTTGATGTATTCTTTTGGGGTGAGTTCTTCGGGGCGTTTTTGGGCGTCTACAACCGCTTCGTCAAAAATATCGGCCCAATGTCGGACCTTTTCCAGATTGCCCTCAGCAAACTTGACACAGGCCTTGACCATCTTTCGGCGGTGACCCATAAACAAGCTGATAATCTCACGAAAGGTCTGCATGTCGTGAATTTCGTCGGCTTTCCGCCGGTTCCGCTCGAAACTGACCATGGCCGATTCCACCTGCGGCCGCGGCCAGAATACATTAGGCGGCAGCTTTCGCAGAAAGCGGACATTGCCTGTCGCGGCCATCAAAATACTGAGCGTGCCGTAGTCATCACTGCCGGGCGCCGCGGCCATACGGTCGGCCACTTCCTTTTGTATGGTCACATACATCCCATCGGCGGTAATGGGTCCCGTGATCAGGTTTGCCATGACACACGAGCCGACATTATACGGCAGATTCGCCACTAGTAAAAAGCGTCCGGCGAACGTATCTTTCGCTGCTGTAACAGCATCAAGGATTTCCTGATGGATGGTGTTTTTATTTTCAAGGACATCCCTATTGAATTGCGTGATATTTTCGAACCTGGCAAGTTGGTTCTTGGCGATGTTGAACAGGGCGGTATCGTATTCAACCGTGATCAGCCGGCCGCATTGTTCGGCAATGGCCTCCGAAAACGAGCCGGTGCCGGTGCCCACTTCGAGCACGACATCCTGCTCATGGAGATGCGCCGCCTCCACCAGCAGGCGTATCAGGTTCAGGTCGATCAGAAAGTTCTGACCGAGCCGGTGCTTGGGTTGTGTTCCGGCACCCGCCAGCAGTCTTTCAATGTCCTGTTTTGTCTGCATTGCAACAGTTCGTAGTTTTTAGTTCGTAGTTCGCAGTTTCTTTGATTTTTGCTTTGTCTTTGCCATTTGTACCGCCACGCGGATCGCCTCTTTCATGGCGTTGGCGTTGGCGATGCCTTTGCCGGCGATATCAAAGGCGGTCCCATGGCCCGGCGATGTGCGAATGATCGGCAGGCCGATGGTCACATTGACGGCCTTATCGAACGCCACCATCTTGACCGGAATGAGTCCCTGGTCGTGATACATGGCCACCACACCGTCATACTGTCCCTGTACGGCGTGGTAAAAGAGGGTGTCCGCCGGAAACGGCCCGCAGCAGTCAATGCCCGCCTCCTGCGCCAGCAGAATCGCCGGGCCGATGATCCGCTGTTCCTCGTCGCCGAACTGCCCGTCCTCGCCGGCGTGCGGGTTCAATCCGGCCACAGCGATGTGCGGCTTTTCAATTCCGAAATAGTCTTTCAGTGCATCATTAAGCAGGTCAATCGGCTCAAACACACAGCCGATGGTGAATTTGTGGCGAATCTCAAAAAGGGATTCGTGAATGGTGGCCAGCGCCAGTTTCAGCGGTCCGGCGACAAACATCATCACCTTTCGCGGGGATTTGCAGAGGTCCGCCAGCATCTCGGTATGGCCCGTCCACGGGCTTTCCGCCAGGTGCCAGCTTGTTTTGCTGATGGGTGCGGTGACGACCCCGTCGATCAGGCCGTCTTTGGCCGCTTTGACGGCGTCCTGACAGAACCGCATTGATGCCTCACCTGAAATGCGTGTAGATCTATGCACCCAGGCCGGAACGGAATATTCGTCATAATCGGCCACAACCACCTGTCGGGGGTAGTCCCGGCTGAGTTTTTCATGCGGATGGCGGAGCCAGAACGGCTGCATCTCGATCAGATCGGCAGCGTATCGAAGCGGTTCGTCCAGACCGAAGATGATAAATTTGGCTAATCGACGGATCATCGGATCAGCCAGCGCCTTGACGACAATCTCCGGACCGATCCCCCCGGGGTCTCCCATCGTGATCCCGATGACAATCTCATTGCCGACCAGATTGTGCGGGGAACCGTCCATTTTTAAAACCCGTGTTCTTTGAGTTGCTCAAGTGTCAGGCCTTTGGAGGACGGGACGATGGTATCCAGTTGCCGCTGAATGATCTTGACGAGAATGTCTGTCTCGATATTGACGACATCTCCTGTTTTGGCGTTATGCCAGGTGGTTTCTTTCAACGTGGTGGGAATGATAGCGACTTCGAAACCGGTTTTGTCCAGTTTGGAAACCGTCAAGCTGATGCCGTCCAGAGCGACGGACCCTTTGGGGACCATCTGCTTGAGCAGGTCGGACTCCGCTTCAAATCTGAATTCGGCAAAATCCGCCTGTTTGCGGATGGCGGCGATTTTTCCGACACCGTCCACATGGCCCTGCACAATATGGCCGCCAAACCGTCCCTGGGCGCTCATTGCCCGTTCCAGATTCACTTTTGAGCCGGGTTTGAGGGCGGTCAGGTTACTCCGGCGGATCGTTTCCGTGCTGACATCAAATATCGCACACGAGCCCTCCAGACGACACACCGTCAGACACACGCCGTTGACGGCGATGCTGTCGCCCAGCGAGGTTCCTTCGGCGAGCCGACCGATATCGACGGCAACCTGCATCTGGCTGCCTCTGGGCGTTACCTGCCGAACGGTTCCAACGGTTTCGATGATTCCTGTAAACATCATTTCTCACGAAAGTTAAGTTTTTAGCGTTACTTAGAGTTATCCTACGCGGATTGCCGGCAAAAGTCAAATGTGTTTTCAATCGGCTCGGGCTACCCTTAAAAATGGGAAAATGTGCAAGAATTTCTTTTCCTTGCCCCCGGCCGATGGTATGATGATGCTGATCATTGATATTATATCGGAGCGTATTCAAGGGGAAATCGATGAAACGGATTTATTTATTTATGAAATATCGAATTTTGTGTCTCTGGATGGTTTTTTTGGTTTTTTCCATCGGGGCCGGGGCTGCCGAACTCGGCAGACGGGGTCGTGAAAACGGCCGTTCCGAGGTGGACGCACGCAAGCAGCAGATGGAGCAGGAAGCCCAGGCGATGGCGTCAGTGGTTCAAAAGGCCCTGACGGATCTGCTGGAACCGGTTCAAAAGAATCATCGCCCCTCGCAGGATCTCGTTCAAAAGTCCCAATTGGTCCTTGAAAATACCAAACGCTATTTTCCCGGTTTTGAAGACAAACCAAAGGCGCAATTTATGCTGCTTCAGGCGTGGACCGCGTTCTATCAGGACAATTCTGACGTGGCATTGAATTGGTCGCTTCGGGCTTGCAGGACAGACGAAGCCAGCCAGGACACGTGGATCAGTCAGGCGGTGTTCGGCTTGTTGAATGGGCGGCCCCCGGCGCTTCCGCGCATCGAAGAACCCCGGCCGGAACCGCAACCGGAACGGACAAGGGCCCGCAGGCCCCGGCGCATTGATACGGTTTCTGAACCCAAACCTCAACCCTACAGTGAAAAAGGAATCCTCGAATTTGATCTTTTAGGGCTGAACATCAGGATGTTTCGTGAGCAGTTCGAAAGGATGGAATTTCAAACAACCGCTGGGGAAAAAATCGCATACACCCCCGGAACCGATGCACTGTGCATGCTGTTCTGGGAAGATGTTCCGGCAATGCCCGAGGATACTCGAAATCCACAGCCGCAGCCCGCAAATGGGGTGCAGGACGAAGTGCAGAAAGCCATTCAGGAAGCCATGCAACAAGTCGTCCCGGAGATGGCTGAGGGGATGAGTATGGATTCCGGGGATTTTTACAGTGATTCGCAAAAAACAAGGATTCAAAGCCAGCGAAATTATTTCGAAGTGCTGATGAGTGCCTGCAAGGATGCCCCGGAAATCAAGTTTCTCCAGATCAATACGTTCAAGCCGTCCCTGCCGGAAGCCGTCGATGTGTTGCCGGATGACAACCAGGGACCGATCCCGACGGTCATTGCAGCGGCGCCACAATCCAACGCGCAGCAGTTTGCCGGGTTGCCCATGGCCAAGCCGTTCATGGTGATTGTTGACAAAGAAGGCAGTGTTCGTTATGCCGGTACCGCCGCCGATTTTGTGCCGGCGTTTATCCTGACCGAATTGACGGGGGTCGAGATTGACCTGGCAAAGCAATCCCAAACAGAGGTCTATCCGGAGGAGATGATGGACCCGATGATGATGGAAATGCCGGCTGGGCGAGACGCGATTGATCCGAATAGGCCGGCTTCGGATCCAAATGAACCGGTAAAGGTAAAGAAAAAAGGAAAGAAGAAACGATCGGCCGAACCACGGGCGGAGTTTGGGGATTTTCCGACGCAGTCGATTGAAGAGGGTGTTCGGGCGGATAAGTTATTACAGTCCGCGCAGATGCATATTGAAGAAAGCCGCAAAATTCATATGAAAAACCCTAAGCAGGGGATTGAAGATGCGCGCAAAGTGCTGAGTGAGTTTCCCAATACCGAGTATGCGGAGAGGGCCAGAGAACTGTTGCGCAGGGTTCCGGACAGGTGGAAAAAACGACATAATATTACGGATGAAGAATTAGGATATTAATCTATTACGATGGAGATTGCATGAACATGGTGAAATTAACAAAACGCATTCACATTCTTTTTTTGAGTTTCGGTGTTGCTTTCCTGGTCGGATGTTCAGGAGAACAGAAAAAGGCATCTATGGACACCGTTGCGGACGTACCCGCTCAGGAAGCCGCCGTTAAACCGGCGGAACCGGTAAAAGCGGAGCCGATTTCGGAACCAGCGCCTTCGGACATCAATGAAGCGAAACAAAGACTTGTGTTTGCTCAGAATAATATGAAGATGGCCCAGAGGGGCATCCTCAGCTACAGCCAGGCCGTGGCGATCTGTCGCGGCGTTATCAAGGACTATCCGAATACGGAGTATGAGCAGCAGGCGAAGGAACTCTTGCGGGAGGTTCCCGAAGACCTGCGGTCTCAATATAATCTATCGGATGAAGAACTGGGACTCTAAACCTATCATTACGGAGGATGTTGCGATGGCGACGACACTATGTTCTACCGACGTGCCGACGATTCATGTTACGGCTGAATGTTTACCCGAGGCATGGGAAAAGGCGGTGGTGGCCGTGTGGGAGCAGGGGCTGACCATCAAGACGCAGTATGACAAGCCCGACGATCCGCCGAGCAAAGACGCCACGGTGATGATTACCGTGGCCAATCCGTTCAACGAGCCGCGCGTTCACAAAAACTTCCCCGGCGGCCCGGAGGAGCTGGAGTCCTACCGGCAGGAAGTGGTCTCCGGCATTCACGACCACTGGATCGACCCGGTCGCCGGCAAATGGACCTATACCTATCACGAACGCCTGGCGGCGTATAGCCCCGTTGCTGATTTGCGCGACCCGAACAGTCCGAAACCGTTTATCCCGGTCGATCAAATCCAGTATATTATTGATGCGCTGTCAGATTGTTCGCACACGCGCCGCGCACAGGCCATCACCTGGATGCCGACGTGCGATCCCCAAACGGACGACCCGCCGTGCCTGCAGCGTATCTGGTGCCGCCTGGTGGCCGACGACGCCGGCTATGTCCTGAATATGAATACCCACTGGCGCAGCCGGGATCTGTACAAGGCGTGGTTTATGAACGCCTATGCGTTAACGGACCTGCAAAAAACGATCGCCGATGCCATTGTTGACAAAATTAGTTCGCCCGTTCGTGTTGGACGGTATGTCGATATCAGCGACTCGCTGCATATTTACGGTTCCTACTTCACGAATGCCGAAGTCGAGATTAACAAAATGAAATCAACCCCCTATGGCGATCGGGCGTGGGACAGTTCCCATCCGGCATTCGACATGATGACCGCCGAGGCCCGCGAAAAGCTCGCACAGGACCCCGACTGGTATGCGAAAGCGAAGGGGTGAGATCAGATCATTTAAGCGAATCATTCTGGTGCTCATTTTGCTGGCAGGGATGGGGTGCCGTCCTTCCGTGCAGACGTTTTACTATCGGATGGCGGCGCCGAAAGCCGGCGATGAGGGGATCGCGTTTTATAGTCCGCCGGCTTCCGATGCGGCGCTGGTCAATCCTCCGGATGGTGAAGTCCGGAACGTCATTTTGTGTATCGGTGACGGCATGGGCCCCAACCACGTGGCCCTGGCCCGTCACAATGCTGTTGGCGGCGATAAGAAACTGCATATGGAACGGTTGCCCATCCGCGGAGAGGTCACAACGCACTCGGCCAATAAAGCCGCCACCGACTCGGCCGCCGCGGCGACGGCGCTGGCCTGCGGCATCAAGACCAACAACCGCCTGGTCGGCGTCGCTCCCGACAAAACACCTTACAGCAGTATCCTGGAATTGCTGCAAAAAAAAGGATGGCGCACGGGGCTGACCGCGACCTCCGCCATCAGCCATGCCACACCCGCGGGGTTTACCGCCCATGTGGGTTCACGAAATAAACAAAATGAAATCGCCGCCCAACTGCTGGCCAATCGGGTGGATGTTATGCTTGGCGGGGGACAAAAATTCTGGAGTGATGATCTTCTGGCCGAAGCAAGAGCGAATGGCTACCAGATCATCGGAACCCGCGATGAAATGGCAAAACTAAAGCCCGCTCCGGTGATCGGCCTGTTTGCCGATGACGGGCTGACGACATTTGCCCCGGAACCGTCGCTGGCGGAGATGTCCTCTGCCGCGATAACGCTGTTAAGCACGCCGGGTAAGGAGTGGTTTGCTCCGCAGCCGAAATTCTTTCTGATGATCGAAGGCAGCCAGATCGACTGGGCCGCTCACGCCAACGATACCGATCGCGTCGTTCGCCAGACCCTGTTGTTCGATATGGCCGTGCGCGAGGCCATTAAGTTTGCGCAGCAGGACCGGCACACGCTGGTCATCGTGACCGCCGATCATGAAACAGGGGGGCTGCAACTGAAGCGTGACGGGGAATCCGGTACCATCAAAGCCAAATGGACCACCGGAAAACATACGTCTGCAAATGTGCCGATCTATGCGTTTGGTCCGGGTTCGGAACGATTTTCCGGCACACTCGACAATACCGACATCCCCAAACGGATCGCCGAACTCACCGGCGTCGAACCGTTTCCTGTTCAAAAACTGCTGGCTCAAATCCCGGTAAATGCGTCTTCGAAATGATATTACTCCCGGGAAAAAGTATCGTGCGATCCTGTCCTCGCCCTCCCTGTGTCCGATAAAACCGGGGCCGGAGTGCTTATTGTGCGGATATTGTAAAAGATGCCGTCTCTCTTGGTCTTCAGGTCCATTCTCTGCTTGCCGATCGGCCCTGACTGTGGTATCATATACCCTGCAGGGTAGGAAGTTCCCGCGAGCAAAACCCTAACTCACGGTCGCAGGCCTACATAGCCGCGCAGAAACGGGAATTTTCAATCGTGACCAGTATAGTAACAAGTGGGGTGATGAAAAGTCAACGATTACGGATTCAGGAAAAGCCCCATCTTGTAACTCTTGCTTGATCTTGCTTTATGAACAGAACGTGCATTCGTCGGAAGGGAGGCAATGACAGTCTGGTTTGAAACATGTGGGATTCTGCTGATCGCCATCGTCGGCATTCTCTTGGGCCGCTGGGCTTCTGTTCGGTCCACCTCCGCCCGCATCTTCGCGATGAGCGCCTCGTTTGCCGTGGTGGGCCTGGTTCTCGTGGCCCGGCAGGGCAGCTTGTGGCAGACGTTTCCGTTTCTGTGTCCGATTGCCGCCAGCCGGCTTCGATTTGTGCTGTTGGCGTTTGCGGTGACGCTCGGTCTGACGGCGCCGTTGAGCCAGCTTCGCAGTCTGACCTCCCGATTTGTCACCTGCCTGATCATGGGTTTCTTTATCGCCATCCTGGTGAGCTTGCCGTTTTTGGGTCCGGCCCTGATCCAATCCGATTTAGCCGCCTCTCAAACACGCATGGATATCGACGGCGTCTGCCGGCAGAGCCAGCCGTTTACCTGCGGCCCGGCCGCGGCGGTCACGGCGCTGAATCGATTCGGCGTGCAGGCCAGCGAGGGCGAGCTTGCCATGCAGTCGCACACCAGCCCGATCATCGGCACCTCCCCGTGGGACCTCTATCAGACGCTCAAATCCAACTACGCATCCGAAGGCATCCGATACTCCTTCCTGCACATGAATTCCATCGACCAACTCCCCGCCGACGCTATCCTGCTGGCCGTGGTGCGGGATGCCCCGGCCAGCGACCACTGCGTGGCGGTTCTGGGCGTGCACGAAAACACCGTCACCATCGCCGACCCGATGGCCGGCCTGGTCAACATGCCGCGCGACAGTTTCACCAACCTATGGCGAAACTGCGGCATACTCCTCCAGCGACCCATGTAGCTTAAGACAACAGCGCGGGAGCGCAAACTCCCCGATGGGATTACGCAGTGGCTCACAGATGCGTATTTCGATGATATTTCCATAGATGCAATCGGGCGGCTTGACTTCGGCGAGCTCAGCCGAGCCGCGCCGCCGCGCTGTTGTGGGCGTTCCGACCGCGAATAATCAATTGCAAGGGCAGATTTTCGTTGAATTTCCGCCGTCGCTATTCTGCTTCGCATAAAGCTATGCAAAAATCAGCGATGGCGGGATAAATTGTAAATTGTCGATTGGAAATCGGGGGAATAGGGTGTATAATGTCGGGCACAGTAGACACCACAGGGTTACGGCGATTGACACCGATTTAAGGAGATAGTGATTATGAGTATGATTTGTGTGTTTTCGACGATTTCAGATGAATCGATTGAATTGGTACGCAAGCATCCGTTGTTGATCATGAAATGGTTTTGTTCGGAGGAGGAATTTACGGAGTTTATCGAGCACGAGCAATCGAAACTCGGTTTTTTTGAAAAGCTTTTCACCAAGAAGGCCAAACCGCTGCCGGACTATTCTCCAACCGGAAATGAGAGTATACAATATGATATTGACAAAGCGTGGTTTGGGATATACTTCCTACTAACCGGTACCACAGGGGTGGGTAAACCTCCGTTGAATTTCTTGATTATCGGAGGCCAAGAAGTTAAGGGATGTGATATCGGTTATGAGCCGGGACGGATGTTTACTTCTATGCAGGTTAAGGAAATCGATGAGGCATTGCAAGCCATATCAAGAGAAGAATTTGAAAGCCGGTTTGATCCTGCCAAGATGATGGAAGAAGACATCTATCCGAATATATGGGACCGACCGAAAGAGGAATCTCTTGAGTATATCAGTGAGAATTTTGTCGGATTGAAAAAATATATTCATCGGACAGCTGAGCAGAATATGGGAATGATTGTGGGATTGAGTTAGGAAAAAGAGGGAAATAAAAAAATGGAAGCATCGAAGCATGATTTACTTGAAACGAGAAAAGCGATATTGAAACAAATTGGACAAATAGAAAGCATTATTGAACCAAAAATAATAATCCCCAATGATAATGAAACAGCGGTTATATCTGATAAGCCCAAAACAGCAGCGCTTTATTATGATAGAGTGTGGTGTCCTACAATTGATGTATGGGGCTATGCTGGCAAAATGCCTGATGAAATCCGTTTTTTTGGTGGAGCTGTAGAAGAGTGTCAAAATAGTTTTCAAATCTTTTCTAACAAGGATTTAGGGAAAGGGCATTACCCTACATTAGATAAATTGAAAAAAAGTGGCAAATATGAAGAATTGATAAAAAAATCAATCCTTTCTTTATTAAAAGATCAAATCAACGCTAAAAATGAAGAAGAACTTAAAAAAGTTTTAGCTAGAGCGGCAGATATTCCATTGCACGAAAGAGAGGTTTATCAAAAAAACACTGAACTTATTAGCAGTTGTATATTCAGGGATGTTGCCTTAGCTTTTACAAAAAAATATGGCAAGCAAGTTGTTACACTTTTCTCGACAACTGAATTACAAGATTTAATGTATTATGAGGGAAATGAAAGTACTATAGTTACGACGCTTGACAACTTGAAGATTGTGAATGAAGATGCACTTGAATGGGAGCAGGTGCGAGAGCTAAGAAGTGACGGCGAAACAAGAGATAAATATAGGCGATTTTTTCATTGGCTTGACAAAGAAATGATCGGAAAGTCACAAGCTTTTATAGAAGATGATATCTCAATTAAGTTGTCTGACTATGAAGAGGCTCTTAAAAAACATGGTATAAAAACAATTATTGGAACCGTGAAAGAAATACTCGATGGGAAATTTTTAATTGGGACTGGAGCTGTCGCGGGGGCAACTGCCTTAGCAAGTGAACCTATATTTGGTATTCTTGCAGAAGCAGGTTTAATTATCGCCAATCTCGCCATAAACATAGCTGAAAAGAAACTCGATTATGAAGATATTGAAAAAGGTCCTAACTCTGAGATATCATGGGTTTATCAAGTCAAGAATCTTAGAAATACTAAAGTAGCCCCCCAGAAATACACAACAGACAACCAAAAAGATTTCAGGCAATTGCATATTGAAAGAGCTAGGGCTGCGTTTAGTCTTCTGCAATATTATTTAGAAAATAAGTTATATGAAAAAGCAGAGGAATCATATAAAAACGTTGTGGACGTGGTGGAGAATACAAATGGAGAAATTGTTCAAGTAAATGATATATTAATTTATAGCACGATGCTTTTTAATATATATAAAAAGGATGCTTGGTTAAGCTTTCTAAATAATTCAACATTGCAACGTGCTTATGAGAATGTTTCAAAGGAAATGGGAGATTCTTTACGAGAATTACTCCAAAAACCATCTGACAACAAAAAGTAAGTGTTGCTATGCCGGAATATGAATACACCGCAATCACCATGGAGGGCAAGGATGTAGCTGGCAAGATAGATGCAGCTGATGTTGGCGATGCTATTTCGCAGCTACGACAAAAGAAACTCTGTCCGTTGAAAGTTAAACTTGTTTATGGAATGGAACCTACAAGAGAGCAAAAGGTTGAATATATGAAACGAGCAGGGCGATTTGCGCAACAGGGTCGGAATCCATTTATGGTTTTCATTGATCGAATTCGGGGGAAAATGAGACTACGTGCTTTTGATAAGCAGCAAGAAAAAGAACGGCGAAAACTACTGCCTCGCAAAGACGAGATTATTTCCAATACGTTTGCGATCCTTGACGCAAATCTTCGCAAAGCATCCATCGCACAAATTGGCGGGTTCCGGCCGCCGGATGATTCGCTGTGTTCATGGTTCGGCGATGTATTTGTTTGCAAGGAAGGGGAAGAATGGCCGCAATGGGACCGTGTTGTCGGGAAAAAAGGTGTTTATTTGACGCCGCTGGGACAGTTTAATTTGACCGAGGCGCCCTATGTGCCGGAAAAGCTTAAGCAATTCAAAATGATCACCGTCTTTATCGACGATGACTATCTTCCTTTTGATAAAGCTCATGGGCATGGATGGATTGTAAGAGCATACAAGTCGCTGGAGGATTTGGTGCCTTTGGAAAAGCCGGATGTTGACTTTGAGATAAAGCCGTTCCCGATGAAATGGGAACTTGTGGAAAATGAGGGGCCGAGTTGGGAAGATGCGTGGGGCATTACCGATTTGACGGAATACAATCTTGTTGCCGATTCGGAATTTTATGACCGGTATCAAAATTCCGAGAAAACAAAGCTTGGCGGGTATCCGGCTCTGATTCAGGGAGAATTGCGATTTGGAATCAATGATTTTGTTTTTCAGATCGGAACCGAGGAAAAGGCCGGTTGGTATTGGGGTGATTGCGGTATCGGGTATTTCGGACTGAATGATATAGGTGAATGGTTGTTTGAGTGGACGTGTTATTAATGCTTTTATAGGAGATTTATAGAATGGCAATGATTAAGTATGCTTTAGAGAAGGGGCAGCCAAAGCGGTTGGGGATTTCGTTTAAGAATAACTGGAACGATGCAAGGGTTTTGTTGGATGGTGAGGAGATTGGGGCGTTTACGGATGCTGAGCATGTGCGGAGAGGAGAAGAATTTACCTTGCCGGATGGCAGCCGTTTAAGTGTCCAATTGACCGGCGGCAAGATGTTCCCGATGTTCAAGATTCTCAAGGACGGACAGCCGTTAACGACGATGGGACCGAGTGCGGCGGATCGATTGAAAATGACCTGCAATATTATGTATATTATCGCCGCAGCGAATCTATTCGGAGGGCTCATGGGATTAATGGGGTATACGGCTGCTATCATGCCTGCTTCAGTAGCGTGGTATTCAGTTGCTGTCGGCGCGGTTTTCGGAGTACTTGCCTTTTTTGCGAAACGAAAGTCCATGCTTGCTTTGGGGATTGGTGTTGCGCTGTTAGTATTGGGCAGTATTACAGTTCTTGTCAATTTTCAGAATCTTTCCGTGTGGGCGTGGACCGGTCTGGCGTTACGGGCGTTAGTCTTATTCGTTCTATTGCAGGGTTTTGGGGCGATCCAAGCGCTTAAGCAGGAAGAAGTTGCTGCTGCAACTTAGTTTATTATTTGACCCCTGCGGGGGCTTTGGGGGTAGCTTGTAATATATAAACCTTCGTGCTCTTCGTGTCTTTCGTGGTTTATTTTATGCGGGCGGGACGCCCGCGTTCCCGGTCAATCAATGAACATGGCGTCGCCGTAGGAGTAGAAGCGGTATTTTTGGTTGATGGCGTGCTGGTAGGCGTTCATGATAAAGTCCAGTCCGGCGAAGGCGCCGACCAGGGCCAGCAGGGTGGATTTGGGCAGATGGAAATTGGTGACCATTGCATCGACGATCTTAAACGCATACCCCGGCCGGATGAACAGCTTGGTTTTTCCCTGTTCCGGCTGGATGTGCCGGTCTTTGGCGATGCTTTCCAGCGTCCGGACCGAGGTCGTCCCGACCGCGACAATCCGCCCGCCGGCATCGACGGTGCCGTTGATGATGTCAGCGGCTTGCTGGCCCACCTCGTAGCGTTCCTCATGCATCGGATGGGCGTCCAGTGTTTCGGTCTGCACCGGCCGAAACGTCCCGATGCCCACGTGCAGCGTGATATAGGCAAGTTTAATTCCGTCTTCCTGTAGCTGATCCAGCATCATCTGATTAAAATGCAGTCCGGCGGTGGGGGCCGCAACCGCTCCGGGTTGGCTGGCATACACCGTCTGGTACCGCTGCAGGTCCTCGGCGCTGTCGGAATCGGCCCGGTCCCGTTTAATATAGGGCGGCAGGGGAGCGGCCCCGATCGCGTCCAGCGCCGAAAACGCATCGACGGATTGCATTGGTTTCAGCAGCCATTGGCCCTTGCCCTCGCATGGACGGGCAATCGCTCGCTGCCAGGGGGTGCCGGATCGGTCCAGCAGTTCGATTGTTTCGCCGGACTTGATCTTGCGGGCGTTTTTCAGCAGGACCTGCCACTGCCCGTCCGGCTCTTCGTGAAGAAACAACCCCTCCAGCTGCGCCCCGGTCAGTTTTTGTGCATAGAAACGGGCCGGCAGCACCTTGGTATTGTTCAGCACCAGGCAGTCGCCGGGCCGAAGGCAGCCGGGCAAATCGCTGAAACAGCGGTCCGTCAGTGTGCCGGCGGCCCGGTCCAGCACCAGCAGGCGGGACTGCGGACGTTTCTGTGACGGATGCTGAGCGATCAGTTCCGGCGGCAGCGTATAATTTAAGTCATCGGTGTTCATGGCGAAAGGGTAGCAGACTTTGACAGCGTTTTCAAAAAAAAAGTACCGACCTTAATGAAAGTCGTGAGCGTATACACAATAGAGAAGCCGAACAAAAAAGATTTTTCAATTTTGCAAAGACAAGGTTAAAGCGCGTTCGGTTTTCTCCGATACACCGAGTATATGAGCAACGAATGAGGCCAATAGAGATGTCCGCTGATTTTTCTTTTGAAAACATGTGTTCCAAGATCACCTCGATGAGCAAGCGAGAAGTCATTCGACGACTGCTTCACTTTGACGGCCCGATAAAACTTGATTTTACCCGCGAGTACCTGGAAAAGCTCAGTACCGAGCGGCTCCGCCATATCCTGCTGGCCGCGGTGGTGGTCACCCATCGAAAACATGCTTCCTGAATCGGCTTGGCGCAATAAAAAAGGCCGGCATTTTCATACCGGCCTTGCTGAGACGCACTCGAATTTTGTAATATATCAAACTTATCTACTAATCCGCCTCAGCGTCCGAAGGGTACTACTAATAAGAAGAAAAAGAGCATAATTAGTACGTCTTTATTATACATCGAATATCAAGCAATTCAATAAGAAAAATAAAAAATTTTCACAAAAAGACATAAATCCTTATTTGAAAACGGCTTATATTTCAATTTTTGGGTGTTCGCTTGAAATAGTGTTATATTTCAAGGAACTTTTTGGATTTGTCCGATAACAGTGGCATGGTTTAACTGTTTTTTTAGGAGTACTTACCATGCCAGCAAAACTGATTG
>JAOUFG010000004.1 GCA_029858345.1 Phycisphaerae bacterium | reverse complement strand
CCGCTGACGGGTGCGGCGGTCAGGTTTGCACCGTCTTTATGGCCGCGGATGACGAGGCCGTCCGGGAGTTCTTCGACATCGGCGCCGATTTTCGCTAACTCTTTTGCCATACAGGCGATACGGTCGGTCTCTTTCTCGCGGGCCTGCGGGACATTGACCAGCCGCGTGGTACCTTCGGCAAAGCACGCGGTGACGGCCATTGCGGGCAGGGCGTCCGGGGTGCGGTTCATGTCGATCTCGCAACCGACCAACTCGGAGCGGCCCACGCGAATGCCCTCTTTGTGACATGACAGGTCCGCTCCCATCGCGATGAGGTATTCGGCGACGGCCTTGTCGGGTTGGGAATCCTCGAAATCCAGTCCCTGAATGAGGATTTCCTCTCCTATCAGAGCGCCGGCACAGAGAAAAAACGTCGCGCTGGAGAAATCGGCGGGGATGGGCAAATCGAAGGCGGTGTATTTCTGGCCGCCGGGAATGCGGAACCAGCTTAGGTCATCTTTCATTTCATATTGGATCTTCTGTTTGTCGAGCCAATCCAGTGTGATTCTGGCGTAGTCCGGCTCGTAGAGCAGGGGGACGGTGATTTCGGTGTCGCCTTCGGCCAGCGGGCAGGCCAGGAGCAAGCTGGACAGGTACTGGCTTGATTTGCATTCAAGGGTCGTTTTTCCGCCGCGAAGCTTTCCGGAGACAGTCAGCGGGGGACAGCCGTTGTTTTTGTGGATGCGGCCCTTTGCGCCTAAGTCATTTATTGCATTAAAGATAGGGCCGACAGGTCGTTTTTGGATCTGGTGGTCACCGGTCAGCAAAACCTCTTTTTTGGGGCTGATGAGGGCACATGATCCGATGGCCAGGTTCATCGTAGTGCCCGAATTGCCAACATCAATCTTGTCCTGGATGGGCTTAATTTGGCCATTTATGCCGTTTATGGCCCATAAATCATCATTTTCCGTGTCAATTTCAGCCCCGAGGGCGCGGTAACAATTGACCGCACTGAGGGCATCGCTGGAAATGAGCGGTTTGCGGATGCGGCTGGCTCCATTTGCGAGCGAGGCGATTGCTACGGCACGAATCGTGTGCGATTTTGAGCCGGGGATTTGCACTACGCCCGATAAACAGGATGTCTTCACAGCTAAGATCATTTGATTAAACTACATATAACAGATTGGTTATATTGATTGTGGGCAAATACGACAAGATAAATTACCTGGATTATATAGATTTTTTTAATAATTTCTGGAGATTTTCGATTTTTCGTTACGAAAACAGCGGTCTGTTTCATATAATACGGATTATATCGGACGTAATAGTTGGGTCTCTATTATATTTTTTTTGGTCTTATAATATTCAATATTGGGGGTCTGGGGAAGAGGCGCAAACTTTGTTTGGCCTTGACTTTGGGCATTTATTGTGCTATACAGAGATAAACTTGCCTATTACATTTTCCGATAAGATAACGGATTGAAATCGGTTTATTGATTTTGGTGCGCGGTCTGTTTGCGCCTAAATGGTCTAATACTTATTGGGATATGAGAGATGAAATCTATTAAAACCTTTGCGGAGGGTGTTATGAGAAGTCGCAGAACTGCTATTATTGCAATCATTTTTTTATCAATAGTTGCCTTTTCCGGGATTCTACAGGCAGCGCCCGGTCAGGCTAACGGGAGTTCCGGAAAATCCAACAAAGCCGCGTCTCAGGCAATTGAACAACTGGTGGGCACTATGCGCGCTCCGCAGGGTGTTGCTGCTGGTCAGGAAAACGGGAAATCCGCTCGGACGGGCTATAAGAATGGATATCTCCGTTCGTTAGGGGCACCGGCAGACCACGTGTTTCCGGTGACTAAGGTTGTTAAGGGCAATCCCCGTGCTACGGCGAAGAACTTTATCGGTGAACACGGCAAGGCGTTTGGGGTTATTAGCAAATCAATAGATTTTGCTCACAAAAAATCAAAAAAGAAGAACGGCCGCAACTACGAACGTTTCATTCAGACTTATTCGAATATTCCGGTTTTTGGCGGTGAGATGATCGTCCAGTTAGACGATGCGGGCGGAGTTCAATTTGTTCTCAGTGACATTATGACCGATACTGACGCTCTTGATGGCGGAAAAGTTTCTGTGGCTCCGAGCATCACTGCCGAGGAGGCAGCGTTTTTGGCAGTTGATTTGATGCAGGCCGAGCATCCGAATGTTGAGCTTGAAAACAGCGATCCACAACTCATGATCTATCAGCCGGAGGTTATTGGCAATTCGGGATCGACCCGTTTGGTTTGGCATACTGTGGTTACAAGCGTTCCGGCTTACGTTGTCAATGAAGTGGTTCTTATTGACGCACACACCGGTGAAACCGCGTTGCGTTATAGCCAGATCATTAATGCCAGGAACCGGGAAATTTGGGATGTGGACGGTGACGATGAGGCCGATCCGGTCCTGGCACGTGCCGAGGGCGATCAGCCGACGGATATTGTGGACGTTGACGATGCTTATGATTTTCTGGGAGATACTTATGACTTCTATTTGAATGAACATGGGCGTGACAGCATTGACGATGCCGGGATGCTCATGAAAGCAACGGTGCGTTTTACATTTGCCAATGCCTTTTGGACCGGCAGCGAAATGCTGTTTGGTTTGGGCTTTGCCGTCGACGATGTCACGTCCCACGAACTGACGCACGGTGTGACCCAGTATGAGTCCAACCTGATCTACATGAATGAATCCGGGGCGATCAACGAATCATTTTCGGATATGTGGGGTGAATGGGTTGATTTGACCAATACAGGTGGCAATGATGATCCTTCAGTGCGTTGGTTAATGGGTGAAGATGTTCCGGGAATGGGAGCCATTCGCGATATGTCGAATCCACCTGCTTTCGGCGATCCGGACAGTAAATGCAGTCCTTTATGGTATGATGGGCCCTTTGATAACGGCGGGGTTCACTGGAACAGCGGTGTCGGCAATAAACTTTGCTACCTGTTGACCGATGGGGATACATTTAAGGATGTTGAAATCACGGGCATGGGCATTTCTGCTGTTGCCGATTTGATGTATGAATGTCAAACCAATCTTTTGACCGAGTCTTCAGATTATGCGGACTTCCATGTCGCACTGACCCAAGCAGCGATCAATTTGAGATGGACCGAAGATGAGCAATGGAATCTTGAAAAGGCCTGCCTGGTGACCGAGTTGTCCAAGTGTTTTGACCCGGCTGATCTTATCCGGGGAATCGTTCCGAATCCGATGGAGTGGGACGTTGAACCGGTGGCCGTTGGTCTCGAAACAATTTATACCGAAGCAGTAGAGGCACAGCATTCCTCAGGCGTTGAATATTACATTGATGTCGAGACAGACCCGGCTAATTTTAACGATGAAACTTATGGGGATACATCATTTGATAGCGGTTGGGTCAGTGAACGGGTATTCTATCGGGGTGGTTATGCCGAGGGGACAGATTATTATTTCCGAGTCAAAGCCCGCAATGTTGTGACTGAACCGGATGAAGAGGCCCTGGAAACTGAATGGTCCGATGTGGCGATGACCACGGCCGCTTTGGGCACCGATGATTTGCCGCCGTATCCGAATCCGGCAGCGTGGAAAGGAACGCCGCGAAAGATTTCGAACAGTCGTATCTCAATGGAAGCGGCGCATGGATATGATGAGTTTGGCACGCAGGTGGAATACTTTTTTGAGTGTGTTTCAACGACGGACCCGGCGTATCCGGATCCGAATGCGATGAGCAGTAATTGGCAGACCAATGCGTTGTATACTGTCTCAGGGGTTTCTATTGGAACCCCGGGTAATACCTATATATTCCGGGTTCGTATTCGTGACGCGAGTCAAAACATGACGGGGTGGTCGAGCGAAGGCAAAGTGATCTTGGCCCCACCGTCCATTGTGCGTGAAGTGCCGACGGCAACCTATCCGACGATTCAAAAAGCGATTAACGCATCGAATCATGGCGATACGGTTCTGGTTCACCCGGGCGTTTACCGTGAGATCAATATCGATTTTAAGGGCAAGGCGATTACGGTTCGCAGTGAAAATCCGGAAGATTCGACCGTTGTTGCGGCCACTGTGATCGATTGTGCCGAGCCGGAACAGATTTGGATACATGAGCCCCGTCGTGCGTTTCTGATACAAAACGGTGAAGGACGCGATACGGTGCTGGCGGGTATTACGATTAAAAACGCGACTGCTTTTGACGAAGCCGAAATTGCGCTGACTGCCACTGTAGATGCCTTGGGAGGGGCCATTTTAATGGGTACCCAAACGAATCCTGCCAGTCCCACGATTCGCAATTGTGTTTTTGTGGACTGTTTTGCTCATGGGGGGTATGGCAGCAATGGGGGTAACGGGCCGAACCCTGGCAATGACAGTGACGGTAACCCCGGTTCTCCCGGCGTCGATGGCGGCAACGCCTACGGTGGTGCGATTTATGCTTACGCAGGTTCATCTCCCCTCATTAAAGAGTGCGAATTTACCAATTGTCAGGCCATTGGCGGTAATGCCGGTAACGGCGGAAACGGCAGTAATGGCGGTGGACACTCTCAAGGCGCTCCAGATGGTACACCCGGTTGGCGCGGCGGTGACGGCGGCAACGCCGGTAAGGGCGGCTGCGCGTGGGGCGGTGCGATCTATTTTGAATCCAACTGCCTGCCGGAGTTATACGATGTAACGATAAGCGATTGTTTTGTCCAAGTGGGTGAAGCGGGCAGCGGCGGTGACGGTGGCGATGGCAGCGATGCCAAAGGCGACGCCAGAGGTGGTCACGGCGGTAATGGGGGTATCGGCGGTGATTTACGCGCTCCGGATTCGTCGGGTGGGGCTGTTTACTTCGGTGATAATACGAAAGTGACGATTGACGGCTGTGCGTTTGAGAATTGCCGTGTCGTTGCGTTGTTGTCCGGGGATTATTCCGGTGGTGACGGCGGTAACGGCGGCGGCGGCAATGGTGGTTTTCCCGGTGGTAACGGTGGTCATGGCGGCCCGGCCTATTTTATTCCACCCAAGATGACGGAGATAGGGGGTGTCGATGCAACCGGCGGTACCGGCGGTAATGGCGGCGGTAATGGTGCTGCCGGCGGTAACGGCGGTTTCCGTTTAGGTCAGGGCGGCAACCCCGGCGGACTCACGTTTACGGGTAGTAATCGTCATACAGGTATTTTCCCCTCGAATGTCTATTATATGGCGTACTACTGGGAAGATACCATGAATATCGACAATCCCCCGGATGATCCAAACGATCATTTAAATTTTGCATATACTTGGGAATGGGAATCGGAGATTATTAACGAAGAGGTCATTACCCCGCCAGCAGATCCTTTGCCGGGCGAGGTGATAGTTGAATTAGGATATACGGATATATTTGACAGTCCATTTTCTCCCTATTTCGGCTTTTTAACCACCATTGAGAAATGGGATGTTCCCGTGTATGAGGACCCCAATTTCCCCGGCGATCCGACTCTTTATACCTATGATTATGAAAACGCAACGTTGTTGAGTACGACAGCAGAAGTCGAATCCCTGACCCCAACAAATCCCGAACAGCGCAGCACGGGCGCCTGTGCCGGAGCTAATTTCTACGGCGAAAAATGTGTTATTGTGATGAGAGATACAAGGGTATCGGGCAATAACAGTTTTGCCAACCATGGCGGCGGTGAACTGTACGACAAGGGGTGTGATGCCCAGTTTGAAAATTGTACCTTTGAAAATAACCAAACGCAGTATGGACAAAGCATCGTCGAACTGCGTGATTATCAGTTTGAGGGTATGGGGGGTGCCATCTTTGCCGATCAGCCCATTCGATTGTCCTTTAGTGGATGCGAATTTGTCGAAAATAATGCTTACAGCGGTGCTGCGATTTACTGCGATTTCGCACCGTCAGACCCGAACAGTCAGCTTGATCCGGTAGATCCGAATTATGTTACGCCGCGGAATCTTGACCTCACCGCGTGTACCTTTACGGGAAATCAGGCGAACTCTCACTTTATGTATTCTTACGGCGGGGCTGTTTACGCGGGTAACACCCTGGATCCCTATGAAGAATTTTATTTTAACTATCTGAAAGATGACAGATATACAAATTATGATGATTATGAGAATTATTTCCTTTTTGACCCGGTTGCCTTTAATGATTTCATAAGTTTTATTGTCTCGGTGTATGATCATTATCATGGATTTGTCTTTTTTGCGAATCCGATAACGACCCAGCTCTGGGATGATGTCCAGGAGGCAGATTCCATTTTATGGGGAGACAAGGATCCGGTCTATTCTGTTTCGGTCGCAGGTTGTACTTTTGAAGAAAACCTGTCCCCGTACGGTGCCGGGTTGTGCCTGGATGCTTCGTTTGTGGATATTACGGATTCGCAGTTTACCCTGAATACCGGTGAAGTGGGTGTCGGCGGTTTTGTGTTCGCAAGTGACTTATTCGTTAAAGACACTGCATTCGATGGGAATATCGGAACGGATATTCCGTCTTTGGGCAACCAAAGCGAGGCGGACGCCAGTACGGTTGAGACGCTTTGCAGCGGCGGCGGCCTGTATGTTTCCGACTCCAATCTGGATATGATTAATAACCGCTTTGCCAGCAATACCGTTGACGGTTTTGCCGGTGCGGTTTTTGTGAATGGTCCTTCGCTGGACTGGTACCCGCAGAACCTGATCAACAACCTGTTTGTTGAAAATTCGGCCGGTCTTCAGGGCGGTGCGATGGTGGCCAGCGGGGCCAGCGATGTCTATGTGCAGAACTGTGATTTTGTCGATAACGTCGTGTTGGATCAGTATGGGGTTGGCGGTGCGATGTTGGCGCATGATGCCTTTGTCGAAGTCGTCAACAGCATTTTCTGGAGCTCAGAAGACTTCTATCCGGGGGCGATGTTCGGTTCGCAGATCGCTGTGGGCGATCCGTTGGAACTGGTACAGGATTATGATCCGGATTATATTCCTTACTCGACGGTTTTTGTCGACTACAGTGATATTCAGGGCGGCGAAGACGATGTCTTTGTCGGTGATGGAGATGGTCCGTGGCTTTGGTACAGTTCGAACAACATCGAAGATGATCCTGCTACAGAGGTCGATGAGGCCGATCCGCTGTTTGTTGCGATTTCCGACCCGAATGACGTTACCGAACGGACATTCTATCTGTCTCAGGTTGCCGCAGGTCAATTAGCGGACAGCCCGTGTGTGAATTCCGGTACGGGAACGGTTGCGGATCTGGCAGCATTATTAGAGTTTGACCCGACAACGCGTACCGACCATGAAGCCGAAACGGATCCTGTGAATATGGGGTATCATTATGACGCGGCCGGGCCCGTGGCGGAATATACGCTGCAAGCCGGCGTTTATGTTGCGGATCGATTCCGACATGGTGAATTGGAAGTCCTGACCCCCTCGCTGACAGATCCTGTTCAGAAAAAGGATGATCCCAATACGGCAACCTATGTGTATACATTCAAGCAGGGTACGGTCGTCGAGTTGAGAGCGATCCCGGATGAAAACTACCGCGTCAAACGCTGGATCGGTACCGACAGTGCCCCGTTCTATTATGGGCAAACCGATACCGTTACCATGACCGGTTATGAGACGGTTCAGGTTGAGTTTGAGCTGGCGGTTCCGAAGAATCTGTATGTGCCGGAAAGTTATGATACGATTGAAGATGCCGTAATGGCGTCTCGCGACGGGGATACGATTATTCTGGCGCCGCGGCCCGCACAGCCGTATTTGATTGCGGATCCTGAAGGTATCAATTTCGGGCTGAATTCGGACGGTACGGCGAAGCAGGTTCATCTGAGGTCAACGGATCCGGATAATCCCGATGTTGTTGCACAGACGATTATTAATGCACAGGGGAGCCGGTATGTGTCCAAGCGCGCATTCCTTTTCAATAATGGTGCCGATCCGAATACAATTATTGAAGGTGTTACGATCCGCAACGCGTTTACCGCGGTGATCGGTCCCAGCTATGCGCTTGATACAGGCCTGTGGCCGTGGCATGATGGCACCATTTTTGGCATACCTCCCGAACCATGGACAGCTGACAATCCGAAGCCATCGCCGCCATTCCGCGCTTTATCCGGTATGGACGCAACGGGTGACAGTTACGGCGGCGCTGTTCTGTGTGAAAACGGCAGCTCGCCGACGATTCGTAAGTGTGTGTTTGAAAACTGTACGGTTTCGGGCGGTATCGGCGGCGATGGTGCAGACGGTTCTCCGCCTCCGGGTCTGTCGGGCATCAGTGGGAATGTTGACAGCCAATCCGGCGGTCACTCCGGCAAGGGAACTGGTGATGGGTATGGCGGCGCGATCGCAGTGATTGACGGAAGCAGCCCGATTATTTCACAGTGTAAATTTACCGGAAACCGTGCAACCGGTGGCTGGGGCGGTATCCCCGGCGATGCCGGAGGCGCTTACGGCAACGGCCGTTACGGCTGGGGCGGAAATGACTGGGCGGGTGTTGCCTGGGCGTCTATTTTCTATGGCATCAATCCTGAAGCGGGAGACGGCGAAGGCGATGGCCGCGGCGGTGCGATTTTTGTGGACGCCGGATGTAAACCGACCATTGCAGATTGTATTTTCGAGGGCAATTATGCCCGTCCCGGTTATGTCAGTGCCGGCGGTGCGGAATCGCCTGGCGGTGCTGCCTATCCGGAACCGTTTGATGCTGCAGCTCCGCCTGTTGCATGGGGGCAGCAGGGTGCGCGTGAGGGCCGTGACGGTATTTTGACCGATTACGGAACCATCGCCGGCGGTGCTGTCTTCTTTGCAGAAGAAACCGACGGTGCGTTAATCGACTGTGAATTTAGTAACAGTTCCGCGTATGATGTCTTTACGTATAATGATCCGCCCGTCTATACTCGCGGCGGAGCGGTCCATATCGATCCGAATGCCATCGTCAAAATTCATGGCTGTGATTTTACTGAGAATCTTGCCGGTGCCCTGTACTGCAGTACGGGTGCGACCCTGACGGTTGATGATTGCGACTTCACCAATAACAAGACCTACGATCCGGACGCAGACGCTGATAGTACGTTTTTATTCTTCCCTCCTGAACCCACGGCCACCTGGGATAACGCGGGCGGGATCACTGTCGAAGTGGACTCCAAAGTCCCATCTCAGATTTCGGGTTGCGATTTTACCGGCAATATGACCGATGGTTCCGGCGGCGCCATTCGGACCGACAGTGACATCGAGGTTACTGACAGTGTATTCAACGCAAATTCGGCGATAGGTAACGGCGGCGCTTTCTACTCCTATTATCCGCTTCCGTCCCCGGATACGTATACGCTGAAGCTGGACTTTACGAACTGTGAGTTCAGTGAGAATAAAGCGCAAGGGCTCGGTGGCGCCGGGTATACAAAGACGTCGATTCTGAATCTGACAGATTGCTTCTTCGTTCAGAATAGCGGTCAGAGCGGCGGTGCCGTTTACACTGTCAACTCCGATTTCGAGATGCAGGGGGCGCTGGTGTACGGCAATGAGGCGACAGGTCTGATCGAAGGCGAATACCGGCCGATTGTTGAAGAAGGTTTAGGCGGCGGCGTAATTGCCGTGGACTGCAAGGTCGCGATAGCTGACAGCCGGATATTGAATAACCAAGCTCACGGCCTCAATTCCTGCGGCGGCGGCCTGTGCATTGCCGGCGGCCAAACGTATAAGGAACTGAATCTGCTGAACTGTCTGGTTGCAGGCAATACGTCCGATAACGGCGGCGGCGGTCTTAGCTGTCGGCAGAATGTTAACGTTGAAATGGATAACTGTACCGTTGCGGGTAACACCAGCAACAATCAACTGGGCGGCGGAATTTTTGTGGACAATTCGTCCACCGTCTCACTGGCCAACTCGATTGTCAGCGGTAATGCAGGTTATGGTATTTATGAGTTGCCGGCCGGCGGCAGTACCACCCCCGGCGGCGATTCCGATGCGGCTTATACACTGTTTTACAACAATAGTGTGGGCGATCTGTTTGACGCTCAGACGAACCAGGCACGCACCGGCAAGAGCGCTTTGGAGACGATGCCGCAACCGGGATACACGAATGTCCTGGTGGGCGATCCCCTCTTTGCGGACGGCCCGCTGGACGGCTATTATCTGACGCAGACCAGCCCGGCTGTAGATGCCGGAAGCATGAGTGCGGCGGTGGCGATGCTGGGTGATCCATATCCCTATACGACTGATCCTGCCGGAATGCTCGATCAGGGCCGTTTGGATCTGGGATACCATTATGATGATCCTTCGGGTATCCCGTACTATAATTTGACGGCTCAAATTCAGAACGGCGGCGGAACGGTCACTCCGGCATCCGGAAGCTATATCCGAGGGGCGGTGGTTCCATTGCTTGCGAATGTCAATGACGAATACTTCCTGACCGGCTGGAGCGGCGGAACGGGTAATGACAACTCCAAAGACCCTAAAAATGTTGTTCTGATGACGCGGGACAGGGATATCCTGGTTCTGGTGCGTCTGCGGAGAACGCTGAATGTCGGCACTTCTGCAGAGTACGACACACTGGGAGATGCCCTCGACGATGTCCAGGACGGCGATGTGATCTTCATCGCTCCCGGTGAATATACGGCTGCGAGTCAATATCCTTCGTTAACCGGATATTACGAACTTGACGGCAAGCAAGTGACGATTTCAGGTTCCAATCCGGACGATGAATCGGTTGTGCGGGCAACCGTTTTCAGGGATCTTAATTTTATCCTTAGCAATCTGGATGAACATACCATTGTTGAAGGTATTACGATTGAACAGGGTGGAACGACCTTGCAAAACGCTGATCTCACCATTCGAAATTGCGTCTTCCGGGAATGCCGTTTTACTCGTGCGACACCGGTTCATATTGGAGATATTCCTGATGGGACCGATGGATACCATCCGAGTCCGATAGTCGGCGGCGCGATGGAAATGCGAAACAGTTCGCCCCAAATTATCAACTGCATTTTTGAAGACAACGCGTTATACGGCGGCAATGCTGAAGATGGATTCGAGGGAGGTGATAACCATCCGAATGGCGGTGACGGCGGTTGGCCGGGTGCCGCTTATGGTGGTGCGGTCTATTGTGGTTTCAGTAGTAATCCAACCTTCATCGGATGCACTTTTAGCGGAAATGAAGTTTTTGGCGGCAACGGCGGCAACGGAGCTGATTTCGTGACAATTGAAAATGTCGATTATTGGGGCGGTCGCGGCGGTGGCTGGACTTATGATGACGTTGTTGAGCAACAGACCTTTATTGATTACGTAGGTTGGGATGGATGGTCCTATAATAGCAATACAGAAAAGTATTCTCTCGATGCAGCAAGATTCGGGGAATACGACTTTGATACATGGAAAAGGTGGTTTAGATGGGCCGATGAGTTGACAGATTGGGACGACTTTGTCAATTTTGTTCCGAAACCATACGATACCCTCTTTGAATCCTGGCGCCACAGTGGTTACGGTGGTGCGGTTTATTGTGCCTTTGACAGTAATGCGAATTTTGTTGACTGCACTTTTGAGAACAATCAGTCCCATGGTGGCCTTACCGGTATCGGTGGGCAACATCCCCCGTTCTTTCTTGAGACCCCGTGGCCGGATCGACAGTTGAATATGCCGACGGCCGGAGGTGCGGTGTTTGCAATGTTTGACAGCGACTTGACATTTGACAACTGTACGTTCCACAACAACACTGCGGACAAGACCACAGTGGATCTGCCGCATACCTTCCAGGTCAGCTTTGGCGGTGCGGTTGCGTATGAATTTAACTGCCGCGCTACGTTTACTGATTGTGACATTGCTGAGAATGATGCAACGGTCGGCGGGGCTATCTATGGATACGAGTCTCCTACAGAAATCGAAGTCTATGGATTTGATTCTCCTACAACGATCGCAGATTGTAATGTTTTTGGCAACGAGGCCTATATCGGTGCGGGCGTTTTCCTGGACGATGAGGCGGCTGTTATTTCCGGGTCGCGGTTCGAGGCAAACCAGGCGAAGGTTCCGGAGGTGGTGGTTGTGCCGCCCGATCCGGATGCACCGGAGCCGGATCCGGATGAACCGGTTGAACCAGCGGCGACACTGGATCTGACCGGTGAAGGCGCAGGTATTTTTGCTCATGTTCAGGATTTGCAGATTCGCGATAGTATCTTTCTTAAGAACCGATCCCAACTGTCCGGCGGCGGATTGCTGCTGAGCGGCACGGTTGCCGAAACGGCGGATATCTTTAACTGCCTGTTCGTGGAAAACACGGCAAAACTTGACGGTGCAGGGGCTTCGGTGAACTGGATGAGCCGGGCGCGGTTTGGCAATTGTACATTTGCCGACAACGTTGCGGTCGGTATTTATGATGATGTTGAGACCGGAGAATTCGAAGTTGTGCTGGATCCCGAAACGGGTGAACCGGTGCTCGATGACGACAACAATCCCGTTTTGATTCCGATAACGACATCGGTCCAACTGTCTCCGGGCAAGGGTGGCGGCCTGAATGTCTCCTTTGACAGTATCGCTGAGGTTATTGACAGTATTTTCTGGTACAACCTGGCCGATCGGGGTGAAAGTGTTTATCTTGGCACCGGACCTACCTATGAACGCCCATCGGAACTGACCATTTCTTATTCGGATGTGGCAAATTATCCCAGTGCCAACGCGATTTATGTTGAAGATGGTTGTACCTTCAATCCAGGAGCGGGGATTTTCAGCCAGGATCCGGACTTCGTGGCCCCATCGGATACCCCTGCCCCTGCTGACGATGTGACCTTGAGATTCTATCTGGACCAGCAGGGCAGCCCCTGTATTGATAAAGGCAGTGATTTTGCTTCGTCGGTTGGTCTGTCGAATTACACAACGAGTATTTTCGGCGCTATTGACAAGGGCAAAGTGGATGTCGGCTACCATTATCAAAAAGCGGCCGTAACATCCTGCCGCCGGGCAGATCTGATTCTCGATGGTATCATTGAGCTTGACGATTTGGCGGCATTTGCTTCGTGGTGGCTGGGATCATGTGCCGGAAGCAACCTGTGGTGTCAGGGTGCCGATCAAAACTTCGATACTGAAGTGGACTTCCAGGACTACGTTAATATCGCAGCCTGCTGGCAGGAGACAGACACCGAACCTCCGTTCCCCGATCCGGCGGAATGGGAAGTCGAGCCATTCGCAACCGCGGAAACATTTGACAAGATCCAAATGACAGCGAAGCTGCATCACGATCTGTGGTTCCCGGATGAGTATATCAGCTATCGGTTCTATTCCGGCTTAAGAGATAACCCGGACATCTTTTATATTGATCAGGATGTAAATCAAGATGGATGGTTGACTTATGCCGAAATCATGCAGGTTCCGGAATCCAAGGACGAAGATGGAAATGTTGTGCGGGTTTATGCGTCCAAATCGGGCCTTGCTCCAAGCAGCTACAGTTTATATGTTCAAGCCGTCGATGGAAAGGGTAATTCGACCGCGTTGAGCAACTCGGTAGATCCTGTTACGCCGGGTGAAGGTACCGAACTGCCGGCGGCACAATGGCTGGAACCGCCATTTGTAAAGACTGCTGAGTTTGCCATCCAGATGGAAGCGCTTGCTTATGAGGATTTCTTCGATACGCTTGGAATTACCGTTCCAACGCTTCCGGCGGGGTATGTGATCAAATACCAGTTTGATTATACCGGTACGGCATCCGGCGGTGATGGCCGTTTCTATGATTTTGACCCGGTTTATGTCGACAGCGGTATGGTCGAAGGGCAGACCTATTCTTATCGAGTCCGTATGGGCCTGTTCTATGAGCCGGGTGACGGTACTTCCGTTAAGATTAAGGACGGTGACTGGTCCGAAGAGGCCTCGGTTGTGGCGTCTGGTCCCGACCTGACACCGCCGGACCCGGATCCGGCACAGCATGCCAGCGGCTCGCCGTTCCAGGTCTTTGTGGCTTCGAAAGGTATCTACTACCACGTTGTCACCGCCGTGGCGGCGACGGATGTCAGCGATGTCGAATACAGGTTTGTCAACGCGACGAATTCGTCTTACAGCAGCGGTGGCAGTTCTGACCCCGATGGTCTGGCATGGCGGAATGCCGTCAACGTGGTGGGTTTGACCTATCCGAACGGAGATCCTCAGGTGCCGGAACAGTACTGGGCGCCTCGCGGGATTATAAACGCCAGTGATGGATGGTATATCCTTGTTCGCGACCAATCGCCGAATCAGAATACGACGGTTAAGTCTCAAACCCGGACGATTTTTACGCCGGCGCCATAGGTTAGATAAATCCGTAACTTCGTTTTTCAACGAGCTGCGCATTTTCAGATGTGCGGCTCGTTTTTTTGTAACTATTTTTGGTTACGAGGTGTCCTGAAATAGCAAAATGAAATAGCAAAAAAGGGCTTGACAAGCCGAAAAAAACTATTTAAAAAAGCGGGACTGTAATTTTCAACGTATTTAGAGCTTTCATTTCCATACAACGGAAAACGAGTGATTAACCTGTTTTACAGGAGCGTAAAATGATTGAAGTGCAGCATTTGCGGCGATGTTTCGGGCCTGTTGTGGCAGTCGATGACATTTCATTTACGGCTCAAAAGGGGGATGTACTTGGCTTTCTCGGCCCGAATGGTGCGGGCAAAAGCACAGCGATGAAAATGCTGGCCTGCTTTTTAGCGCCCGACGGCGGGACGGCCTCTGTTTGCGGTCATGATATTATTACGGATCCGGTTGGCGTTCGCCGCTGTCTGGGGTACCTGGCGGAAAACGCACCGGCCTACAATGAGATGACCGTGGCGGGGTTTCTGGATTTTGTCTGCGATGCCCGACAGATGAAGGGTTCTGTCCGTAAACAGGCCATCGAGCGGATCTTATCGATGTGTTCCATTGAGTCTGTGTATCATCAGACAATTGAAACGCTGTCAAAGGGGTATCGACGGCGTGTGGGTCTGGCACAGGCCCTGATTCACGATCCGCAGGTGCTGATCCTGGACGAACCGACCGACGGGCTGGATCCGAACCAAAAGCACGAGGTGCGGCAACTGATCAACCGGATGGCCCAGGAAAAATGCATCATTATCTCGACGCATATTCTTGAGGAGGTTGAGCAGGTCTGCAACCGCACGATCATCATCGCACGGGGACAAATCCTGACCGATTCGACGCCTTCCAAGCTGACCGAAGAGCACGGGTGCAGTCTGAATGAGGTCTTTCGCAAAATCACGACGACTAAAAAATCGGCATAATTCAATGACGGAGTAATGACAATGCATGGCTTTTTAGCAGTATTAAAACGAGAATTAAAGGGATATTTCGCGACGCCGGTGGCATACGTCTTTTTGGTGATATTTTTGTTTGCCGCCGGACTGTGGCCGTTTATCCAGAAGTTTTTTGAGATTCAGCAGGCGGATTTACGCCTGTTCTTTTCCAACCTGCCGGTGCTGTTTATGGTGTTTGTGCCGGCGGTGGCAATGCGGCTATGGGCCGAAGAACGCAAAAGCGGTTCGATTGAACTGCTGCTGACATTGCCGATTACCGTACCGCAGGCGGTTCTGGGCAAGTTTTTCGCGGCGTGGGCCTTTTTGGGTATTGCACTGCTGCTGACGTTCCCGCTGCCGTGGGTGGTTAATTATCTCGGTGAACCGGATATGGGGCAGATCGTGACCGGGTATATCGGGGCGTTTCTGATGGCAGGGGGCTTTTTGGCGATCGGCTCGTTTTTCTCGGCGCTGACCAAAAATCAGGTCATCAGCTTTATTTTGTCGGTGGTTGCCTGTGCGATACTGGTGTTTGCGGACAACCCGACGACACTGGACTATGTTTCTTCGACGGCCTCACCGGCCGTTGCATCAGTAGTGGAGAGTTTGAGCTTTCAGGCACACTTCGAATCCATTATGCGGGGTGTGGTGGAGTTTAAGGATATCGCGTACTTTGGTGTTCTGATCGCGGCGTGGGTGTGTGCCGCCGCGCTGATTCTGGGTGGCCGGACGATGCGAGCCGTATTAGGAATCTTTTTTGTTTTGGTGATTGCGGTGTCAGCCGTTTCGGTCACACAGAACCTGTTCAAACAGGCCCGGTTGGATATCACAGAGAGAAAACTCTATACGCTGGACAACGGGACCAAGGAGATTCTTGCCGATCTCAAGCAGCCGATTACGCTGAAGCTTTTCTATGCCAAGACTGCCGCGATGAAGGGGCCCGATCAGATTCGCTATTACAACAATTACTACACTTACGTCAAAGCACTGCTGGAAGAGTATGAAACCCAGGCCAAGGGCAATGTGATCCTGGAAATTGTGGATCCGCGGCCGTACAGCGAAGAGGAGCTGGCCGCCATCCGTTACGGCCTGCGCCGATTCAATATTACCGAAGATGAGAGTTTTTTCTTCGGCTTGGTGGTTCAGACGCAGTTTGGTGTGACCAAGACGATTGATTTTTTTGCACCGGACCGGCAGCAGTTTGTCGAGTATGATATCAGTTACCTGATCGATACCGCGGTGACCCGGCAGAAAACACGGGTGGGCGTGTTGAGTTCGCTGCCGGTGATGGGCGATTCGGACTATATGCTGCAGATGATGCGAATGCAGGGCCAGCAGGGCAACCCTAAATGGGGTATTATTGCTCATCTGGAACAACAGTTTGATGTTTCTTCCATTCCGGCAGATACGGACACGATTGCTGACGTCGATCTGCTGCTGGTGATTCATCCGAAGGATCTTCCGGAAAAAACGCTCTTTGCGATTGATCAGTTCGTCCTGAAAGGCGGCCGGGCGATTGTTTGCGTGGATCCCTATTGCATTGCCGATCCGCCGGATCAGCAGCAGATGATGAGGGGCGGCCAGCACAATGCCTCCTCGGACATTCCACAATTATTAAAGGCATGGGGGCTGGAGATGCCGGCGATGACGTTTGCCGGAGACCGCTCTCTGGCAGTCGTGGGTGCTCCTAATCCCAATCGGCGGCCGGAAAAGATATTGAGTATTCTGAAATTAAATGCTGCAAACAATTGTTTCAACAAAGAAAATCCCATCGTTGCCCAGCTGGGTGAAGTGAGCACCGCATTTTCGGGGGTGCTGAAAAAACTGGAAACGGATGAAAATTCACCCGAGCTAAAACATACGCCGCTTTTGATGACGACAGATGCAGGTAATACATGGAAGATCGAGAATCCTTATGAACTGATGAATCCTGATTACGGTCTCTTTATGCGGCGGTTTCGCGACGGGACCAAACCGGTTGTGATGGGATACATGGTCACCGGCAACTTCAAAAGCGCCTTTCCGGATGGGATTGAGATGCCCGATGAGACTGCGGACGAAGCCGAAGAATCTGATGAAAGCGATGAACCCAGGACCAAGACAGTTACGGGGCTGACCGAAGCGACTGAATCCGGTGCGGTGGTCGTACTGTCGGATGTTGATTTTCTCGGGGACATGGTGGCCTATCGGCGGAGCATCTTTGGGATGGTACCTGTCGGCGACAACAGTACGCTGCTGCTGAATGCCTTGGAGACCCTGTCCGGTTCCGAGCGGTTGATCTCGATCCGATCCCGTGGTAACTATGAGCGGCCGTTTACAGTGGTCAAAGACATTGAAGCTGTCGCTGAGGAGAAAACGATTGAGGAAACACGGCGAATTGAGGCGAGAATCAAAGAATTTGAACAGCAGTTAAATGAGAAACTTCGGTCACTTCAGGGCGAGGGCAAAGGGGCGCTGATCAATCAGACGATTCTTGAAGAAAAGAAAGAGATTGAATTAAAACTGCGTGACTTGGAAAAAGAAATGCGGGATATCAAGATGCAGGAACGTAAAAGTGTCGAAGTGCTCAAAGAGCGGATGCTTTTCTATTGCACGGTCCCGGGGCCCATTTTGACATTGATCATTGCGATTGGGCTTGGAATCTATCGAAGTATCAAACGAAGACGTTATATCAGTCATGCCAGTGATTCCTGATTGGAAAGACTGAAATTATACAGGAGAGAATCAATGAGTAACAAAAAACTTTCAGTTTTAGGGATGATTGCCGTTCTCATGGCTGGGTGGGCGGTTCTGCAGAACCGTATCAGTCAAAATGTGAATGTTGCCGATTTCAGCAGTTCACTGTTGATCGAAGGACTTCAGGTTGAGGCCATTTCGGCCATCACGATTACCAGTGATAAGGGCGCCAAAACGACAACACTGAACCGCTCCGGAAAGGGTTTTGTCGTTGCGGATAAAGATAACTACCCGGCAGATATTGCCAGGATCAACCGTCTCATCAATAATTGCCTGGATATTCGCACGCATGAGAAAGTAACAGATAATCCGGATAATCACGTCGACCTGAAAGTAACAGACGAAACAGCTCGTTATCAGGTTGCTTTTATGGATAAAGACGGGAAGGAAATTGTGCGCTTTTTCGTCTCAGAAAGCGATGGTGAGGGTGGAGCATTTGCGAGATTGGGCACTGCAAATGATGTCTATTCTATTCAACAACCCCCATACATTTCTGCCCGTCCGATGGACTATGTGGATGCTCAATTGCTTCAGATCGAACAGAAGCAGATAGCCAGTGTGGCCGTCCGCACCGGCGCTGACAGCTACGTCCTGAAAGCGTCCGAGGATAAAACGACTGTCGAACTGCAGGACATGCCCGAAGGCAAACAGGTTAAGGGAATCGACTATAAATCTGTTTTCGGGGCGATAAATTCGCTTCGGTTTGAGGATGTGACCAGTGTGGCCAATTCCCCGGCATCACTGGAATTTGATAACACCTACACCTGCAAACTGGACGACCAAACTGTCTATAAGCTAACGCTGGCCCAAAAGGACGAAAAGACATACGCCAAAATATCAGCGGACTACCTGGATAAGTCTCAGGTCAAGGTTGGCAAGGATGACTCCGAAGAGCAGTTAAAAGAGAAAGAGGCGAAGTTGCTGGCGATGGACGCCGCCAAGGCCTTTACCCAAAAACACCAGAATTGGGTCTACCAGATACCCTCTTATATCGCCAACAACATGACCAAACCGTTAGCTGAATTGCTGGAAGATGTGCCGGAGCCGGAAGCAGTCGAACCGGCTGAAGCGCCGGATTAGATTTAGGCGATATTGGAATTCGATCTTTTGATCTCTCCTTTGTGGGGGCTGTTTCACGGATAGTTTGATCATTCTGAGAAAACGACAAAAGAACATTGTGCGGCGGCGATGATGTGTTCATGCTTTACCAGAATTTTCGTTTACTGTCTAAGATATGATAATTGTTCGGGGAGCGGAATATTATCCCCGTGGTTGTCCTCTCCGTATCCGTTTTCTGCAAGCAGTTTAATGTCTTCCAGAACACGCCTGTCGCCGGTGAAAACAGCCCGAATATCCGTTGCGATGTCAATTTTTCCGGTAACCAGCAACTTCGCGATTTCATCAGCGACTTGTTCCATGGGGTTGATATCGGGGCGAAACTCTTTCTTTTCGATTTTAAGCGGCTGCTCGTAAATGATGACTTTTCCGGATTCCGCCAGTGTGGCGATGACATTGTGTATGACCATCTGAAGGTTCTTCGACTCGGACCGGGAAGAAAGCAAATCCAGGCAAATGATTTCCTGGGCGAGTGAGCGGCGCTTATGGGCATTGATCTTTTCATTGGCCCTGAACAGTTCAAGGGGAGAGCTGGCATCGTATGTGTCCTCACCCAGTTTCATTTTCACTTCGCTGCCGTAATGCAGCACAAGCTTGGAGATGAGAGTGGACGGGCGGACATGAAAGCCACGGTACTGGGGGACGAGGACTTCGATGGTTCCGATTTCGGTATAACGCCTGAGCATTTCCTGGCAAAGCTTCTCGGCGCATTCAAGAAATTGTGAAACATACCGGATGGAGTAATCAATTAATGTTTCTACCAGTGCCTCCGGTTCTACCAGTTGCTTGGGTGTTTGCGGCACCTGCTGCGTTGTCGGGCCGACATGCCGTTCGAAGTAGTGAGCGAAATCACGAGCGGTGCGAAGCAGGTGCAGCACGACACTGATATGGCCGCGAAGGACCGGAAGATCATTGTCAAAGACCTCCGTTTCGGTCGTCGAGACAAAGGTATCATAGAGTGACTGAAGGTTATGGAATCGAAGTTCCAGAGAACGCACCTTTTCTTCGCTGATCAGATTGATTAATTCATACAAAGCGGTTTGCGACTTTGGCTTTCTACGGGGCAGCACTTTTCTGCTTTCGGCGGCCAGATTCAAAAAAGCGGTCGCCAGCAACGAAACCGTTTTTGATACGGCTTCAATTTTGCGTCTGGCCAGATCATGCGGGAGCCGCCCGATTGGAAGCTTCTCACCGAAGAAGGCATCCTTTTCGGATACTTCCGGGATGGACAGCTTCAGTTTTTCGGCTTCTGCAATAAGCTGTTGGGCGGCCTTGAGAAGGGTGGCTTGGGTGAAACTCAGCGCCTGCTCGGTGCTTTTCGAAAATTCCTGATTCACTTCCAGAAGACGATAGGCCGGAATGGAATGGTGAATATGTAATAGTTCGTAGCTGACATTAGAAAACAGTTTAATCGCCGCAGTCAGGGATCGAAAACGAGCCCATCGGCAGTTATTTCGTGCGCCGTAGGAATCTAACAGTTCCTCGATCTGTGTTGCCTGCGAAAGCAGTTCGCCGAGAAGCGGGCGTGTCAACCCCCCTTTTTCATCGAAATGGATTGCCAGATAGCCGACTGCCCTGAAATACCGGTCTGTTCTGCCGGCAATCAGATCATTAAAATCCTCATAAGATATGGTAATAGGGCCCATAACTCCCAGTCTTTTTTAAATATCGATATTATTTTACGAAACCATAGAACATAAGTAATTTGATGAAAAATGCAAGCCTGCACATTGAAGATTATTCAGATGTTAAGTTCCGCGACCAAAAATGTATGGTCACTGGGGTTTTCCCATCCCCTTGGTTCCCGATCAATCCAGCACTCCGTACATTTATCGGCCAATTTTGGGGTCATCATAATGTAGTCCAGGCGCCAGCCGATATTTCTTTTAAGTCCATTCGGGACTCGATAATCCCAGAATGTGTAGCGCCCCGGTTCCGGATGCCGTTGTCTAAAGACATCAATGAATCCCCACTCCATGACATCTGAAAGGGCTTTTTGGACCGGCTCACAAAAACAGACATGCCCCCATAGTTTCTCCGGATCGTGTACGTCGATATCTTCGCGGGCAACGTTCAAATCGCCGACCCAAACGATGGGGTCGGCGGGATTGTGGTGCTGCTGCAGATACTCTCGAAGCCAGCGGAACCAGTTTAATTTGTATTGGAAGTTTTCCGAATCCACAGCGGTGCCCTGAGGAACATAGGTATTGATGACCACGATATCACCAAATGTGGCCTTGATAAAGCGGGCCTGATCCAGCGTATCCTGCGGCAGGGTGGTAACAACTTCTTTGGGCTTTTCCTTACTTAAAATCGCCACACCGTTATATTTTTTTTGCCCCCGGAATACCATCTCATAGCCGGTTGCGGCGAGATCGGATATGGGGAAATCAGGATCCTGAACCTTTGTTTCCTGGATGGACAGAATGTCCGGTTGGTGAAGCCCCAGCCACTTGGTAAGCACACCCATTCGGCTTCGGATCGAATTGGCATTGAAGGTTGCGATTTTCATGGCAATACGGAGTCGTTATTGGGGGGTGTTTTGTCTGGTTCAGACACAGATAATGTATTCTGTTTTGGGTCGGACCCATTATGACGCTGCGGGCCGTAGCTTTCGATGACGCTCAGGAGGGCCAGGAGAAAACTGATCATACTTTCAGCTCCCTGGTTTAAGTTGGCGCCGTTTGTTCCCAAGCCGTCGCCGCATCCTTTTGTGCGAAAATCATAGATGGGGACGGAAAGATCATTGTCTCCGAGGAACCACCCAAAGGCCTTTTTCTGCATTTTAAGATAATTCGGGTTGTCCGTGGCTTCGTATGCTCCGCGAAGCATCATCGCTGTACTCACCGCTTCAAGGGCCTGCTGGTCAAATTGTGCTTTTTGGCCGCCTTTGGGATACCAGCCGGTACAGCCGACAAAGCTGAAGTGTTCACCGGTAAACGTCGTTTCCAGGAGGAACTCACAGGATTTGGTTGCGATTTCCAGGTAGATCTCTTTACCTGTGGTGATATAGGCGTCAAATAATGCATGAGGCAGGACAGCATTATCGTAGGTGAGGATATTCTCAAACCAATCCCATCCCGGTTCGGAATATTTCTCAAACAAATGCACCAAATGCTCGGCGGCGGCGTGTAAATACCGTTTGATATCGCTGGCTCCGGGAAACTGGCTCAGGTAGCTTCGCATCCCAAATGTCGCGTATGCCTTGCCGCGGGGGGGCAGTTGCGGGATGTGCGGCGAAGATTTATCGAAAAGGTCTTTGAGAATGGGGACCAACTCCGGCAGTGGGGGATGTTCGATAACCGAACCAAATGCCCAAAGCGACCTGCCGAGGCTGTCATGGGCCGGTTCCGGTTCGACCCACTGGCGGTTATAATCCATAAAATTATGAAAAGTTCCGTCTTTGCGCTGGGCATGGAGGATAAATGAGAGATAAATGTTAAACAATCTCAGGGCTTCCGGGTCGGCGTACTGCGTGTGATATTTGACCATTGCGACCACGGCCCTGGTGTTGTCATCCGTACAATAGCCGTGCTCTCGATCCGGCAGCATGAATTTAGCGTGCTGAATCAAACCGGTGTCATCTGTTATGTTGCGTAGATGATCCAGAGACGGTTCCGGAAGTTCAAACAGTGAAATGCTCTCCTTTTTATTCGCAAATGTTTTTGTTATGGATTTTGCAGGGAACCGGGCTTTGGAGAACAGATCCCAATATTGCCGACCTATTTTGGACCACGTTCTCGTCCGGCCGTAATCATAGGCACGGCGCCGGCACTCATTGAAAACAGCTTCATCTTTAAGCAGGCCAATGATCGCATCTGACAGGCCCTTGTGGTCATTAAAGGCAACAATTTTGCCGCGTCCTTCATCCAGAAGTTCCTCGGCTGCCCAGTAGGGGGTTGAAACGACCGCTTTTCCGGATCCGACTGCAAATGCGAGTGTGCCGCTGGTTAACTGTTCTCTGTTCTGATAGGGGGTGACGTAGATGTCCGTGGCACATAGGAAGTTATGCAGCCGCTCGTCACTGACGAATTGATTATAAAACATGACATTGTCCAGAAGACCAAGTTCCTCAACAATTCGCTGTAATTCAAATCGGTATTCCTCACCATCGTGGCGAAGTACATCCGGATGGGTGGCGCCAAGGATGATATAAAGTACATCAGGTTCTGCTTCTACCACGGCCGGCAGCGTTTTAAGCATGTGTTCGATGCCTTTGTTGCGGCTGAGCAGGCCAAATGTTAAAATTGTCTTGCGGCCTTCAATGCCGAACTTATGCTTATAATAGCTGCTGTCTACGAAGGGCAGATCCGGAATACCGTGAGGGATTAACTGAATTTTTTTAGAATCGACCCCGTAAATATCACGAAGCATGGAAACACCGCGGACATTCATGACGATAATTTTTTCAGAGAGATCACAAACGTCAATCATGGATTGTCGATACTCCGGAGCGGGTTCATTCAATATTGTGTGAAGCGTGGTAATGACCGGTGCGTCAATCCGCTTTAGCAACAGGTTCAGATAGGCACCGGCGCTGCCGCCGAAAAGCCCGAATTCATGCTGAACGGACACTAAATCAACATGACTGAAATTCAAATAATCCGCGGCACAGACATAGTCGTTTTTGACATTTTTACGGACCTCGAATTTCACAGGACTGCTGTACTGGTGTTCATGGGAGGAAACCATAGCGACGACAAGCGGTTCAAATTTATTGCCTGCGCAAGCGGAAATTTTTCTTGTCAGATCGTTACAGAATGTTGCAATCCCGCATCTCCTTGGAAGATACGAGGACACAAACGCCACTTTTTTCGAGGTTTCATTGGCCATTATCCATGCCTCCGAGTATCCACACGATGAATTTGAAAAGAAGATAATTCTATTATAGAATCAAAAAAAACGCTGTCAACTAAAAATAAAAGCTATTGTTCGAGGTGTTTATTTTTAGCATAAGTCATTTTTTTCAAGTAAGATAGGGTTTTTCGTGACAGATCTGGCGAAAATCGAGTTTTTTCTTGCACACTTCCGTAGGAATATAGTAGTATATAATAATCTACTAAAACAATAGGATATCAGGAGTATTCGGATGAAGTTATCGTCAAGAACAAGATATGGCATGAGGGCCATCCTGGAGTTGGCTCTTGAGTATGGTAAAGCCCCCTTGCAAATTAAGACTATTTCTGAACGCGAGGATATTTCCAATAAGTACCTTGAGCAGTTAATCGCAATGCTGAAGGCCGCCGGTCTTGTCCGCAGCATACGTGGGCCTCGTGGAGGGTATATCCTGGCAAAGCCGCCGGCGGAAATTCAGCTCAAAGAGGTTTTTTTGACCCTTGAAGGGCCGATGGCGCCAGCCGAATGCCTGGAGCACCCGGAATATTGTCCTCGGTGTACGGACTGTGCGACCCGCGAAATCTGGCAAGAACTTCAGGATGCCATCTTCGGGGTTCTTGAATCCGTGACACTGGCGGATTTAGTGGAACGCTCGCTTCGTTCTAAGAAAACAACGATCTATCACATATAAAATCTCATTTGAAAGAGAAGAAAAATGGGCAGGATTTATGAAGATATTACCGCGACCATAGGGCATACGCCTCTGGTTAAGCTACAACGCATGGTCGGTCCCGGTGTCAGTGTACTGGCAAAGATGGAATCATTCAATCCGTGCGGTTCTGTCAAGGACCGGATTGCGGTCTCAATGATTTCCGCCGGCGAAGAGCAGGGCCGGATTAACAAAGAAACCATTTTGATAGAGCCGACCAGCGGCAATACAGGAATTGGTTTGGCGTTTGTCTGTGCAGCCCGCGGGTATCGTCTGATATTAACCATGCCTGAGTCGATGAGTCTGGAACGGCGAAAGCTGTTGAAAATGCTGGGCGCTGAAATCGTACTGACTCCCGCGGCGAAAGGGATGAAAGGCGCGGTTGAAGAAGCGGAGAAACTGCACAAGGAAACCCCGAATTCATTTGTTCCTCAGCAGTTTCAGAACCCCGCGAATCCGGATGTACACCGAAGGACAACGGCAGTGGAATTATGGGACGACACCGACGGCAAGATCGATCTTCTGGTATCCGGTATCGGCACGGGCGGCACGATTACCGGCTGTGGTGAATTTTTAAAAGAGAAGAACCCGAATGTTGAAATCATCGGGGTCGAACCTTCGGACTCACCCGTTTTGTCCGGAGGAAACCCGGGGCCGCATAAAATCCAGGGGATTGGCGCCGGTTTTGTACCGTGTGTTCTGAATACCAAGATTTATGATCGCGTTATTACCGTTTCCAATGAGCAGGCGATCGAAGCGGCGCGTAACCTGGCGAGATTGGAGGGCATATTGGGCGGGATCAGTGCCGGGGCGGCCTGTTATGTTGCGGTGGAATTGTCAAAGCTGCCCGAAAATGCCGGCAAAACGATCGTTTTTATTATGTGCGATACCGGGGAACGGTATCTTTCAACGGAATTATATGCGCATCTTGACGCATAGGTTCTCCATGCTTTGAAACCCTTTTTTGAAGGCGATTTTGTGCTTGTTATGAGTCTTAAAATACCGGCCGATGTAATAATTTAATTGAGATAAAAGCAATGAATGGAAGATCTTTAAAGCACCTGGATATTGAGTCGCTTGCAGATCAAATTGTATCGACATATCAGAATGATTCCGGCACCAACTTTATTGATGTCCGAAATCTTCCGGCACGGGAAAAGATTATCCATATTCTGGAACTGCTGCTGGAAGTCCTGTTTCCCGGATTCAGGGGACTGCATAAAGTGACACAGGAAAATGTGCGTTCGGTGGTTCATGAGCTGCTGGTGATTCTCAGCCGGGAGTTGAAAGAGCAAATCGAATTGGCCCTGCGTCATGAATGCAAACTGAAAGAGTGTCCCACGTCCGATTGCTCGCTCATGGCCGGTTTTCATGCGAATGAACTGCTCAAACGTATTCCGTCCATCCGGCAGGTCCTGAGAACCGATGTCGTTGCGGCTTACGACGGAGACCCGGCGGCGAAGTCATTTGAAGAGATCGTGATCAGTTATCCCTGCATATCCGCGATTGCCATCCATCGGCTTGCGCATGAGATGTACCGCATGGAAATACCCTTGATACCGCGGATTATGTCCGAGTACGCGCATTCGCAGACGGGCATTGACATTCATCCCGGGGCAAGGATTGGAAATTATTTCTTTATCGATCACGGAACCGGTGTTGTGATTGGTGAAACGGCCGTGATCGGCTCTCGTGTCAAGATTTATCAGGGCGTCACGCTGGGGGCATTGAGCTTCCCGAAAGACGAACGGGGTCAGATTATTCGTGATCAAAAACGGCATCCAACGCTGGAAGACGAAGTAACGGTTTATGCTGAGGCCACGATTCTGGGAGATATTACCATCGGCAAAGGCGCGATCATCGGGGGAAATGTCTGGATTCGGGAATCCGTGCCGCCCCAGACGGCGGTTGTCATCTCGCGGCCGGATACGCTTTACAAGAAAAAAGGGCCGGGCCTCGGTGATCGGCTGGAGTACTATATATGAGTGTGAACATCACTGAGAAAATCCAGACCTTAAAAAAGCAGCGGAACGCCGTAATTCTGGCTCATAACTATCAGCCCGAAGAGATTCAGGACATTGCGGATTTTACCGGCGATTCGCTGGGCTTGAGCGCACAGGCCTCAGAAACTGACGCAGACGTCATCGTTTTTTGCGGGGTGCTGTTTATGGCCGAGACCGCGGCGATTTTGTCCCCGGACAAAACCGTATTGTTGCCGGATAAAGACGCCGGTTGTCCGATGGCGGATATGATTAATGCCGCCCAGCTTCGGGAACTGAAAGATCAGCATTCGGAAGCGTTGGTTGTCTGTTATGTGAATTCGACGGCGGAGGTAAAAGCGTTAAGCGATTATTGCTGTACCAGCGGCAACGCCCTTGAACTGGTTCAAACGCTGCCGCGCGAGCGGGAGATTATTTTTGTGCCGGATAAGAATCTGGGCGGATTTATTGTTGAGCGCACAGGGCGCCAGATGATTCTCTGGCCGGGGTATTGCTCAACCCATGTGCGGATTTTGCCGGCGGATGTAGAGTCTGCCAGGCAAGCGCACCCGAATGCCGTTGTTTTGGCACATCCGGAATGCAATCCGGATGTTCGGGCTATTTCAGACGAACTGCTCAGTACCGGCGGGATGCTGAAATTTGCGAGAACAAGCAGCGCCGACGAATTCATTATTGCGACAGAAAAGGGAATTATCCATTCGTTAAAAAAACAAAATCCGGAGAAGCAGTTTCACCCGGTTACGGAAAAAGCTGTTTGCCCGAACATGAAAAAAATATCGCTCGAAAAGGTGGTCTGGGCGTTGGAAGATATGCAGTACAAAATCACAGTTCCGGAACCGATATGCTCCAAAGCAAGAAGGTCCCTGGATCGCATGTTGCAGGTTTTGCCAAAATAAACAGAATATTTAAAGGTAGATAAGGAATCAAAAATGGAAGAGAAAAAGTATAAATTAGAGACACTTGCGTTGCACGCCGGCCAGGAAGTTGACAGCACAACCTTGAGCCGTGCGGTGCCGATTTATCAAACAACCAGTTATGTTTTTAATGATGCCGAGCACGCGGCGAATCTCTTCGCCCTCAAAGAGTTTGGCAATATCTATACACGGCTGATGAATCCGACGACCGATGTTCTGGAAAAACGCATTGCGGCGATGGAAGGGGGCGTCGGGGCCTGTGCGTTCAGTTCCGGGATGGCGGCGATTACCGCTTCGATTCAGAATATCGTGCCGGCGGGGTCTCATGTTGTTTCAGCAAACTCATTGTATGGTGGTACCTGTACGTTATTTTCGCATACATTTCCGAAAATGGGGATTGATGTTACATTTGTTGACCCCAAGGATCCCAAGAATTTCGCGAAAGCGATTCAGGACAATACACGGCTGGTTTACATTGAATCCATCGGCAATCCCAAGAATGACGTGTTGGATTATGAGGCCATCGCGAAAGTTGCCCATGATAACGGCCTGCCGGTGATTTGCGACAACACGGTGACATCTCCTTACTTATTCCGGCCGTTTGAGCATGGTATTGATATTGTCGTGCATTCCTGCACCAAAATCATTGGCGGCCACGGCACCAGTGTTGGCGGTATTGTGGTTGATTCCGGCAGGTTTAAATGGGATAATGATAAGTTTCCGGAACTGACCGAACCGGATCCGAGTTATCATGGCTTGAAGTATTACGAGGCCTTGGGTGAATTGGCGTATATTATTAAGATTCGTACCAATATCCTGCGGGATACGGGAGGTTGCTTGTCACCGTTCAATGCCTTTCTGCTGCTGCAGGGAGTTGAGACGCTGCACCTGCGTGCCCCGCGTCACTGCGAGAACGCGTTGGCACTGGCGAAGCACCTTGAAAAGCATCCGGCGGTTTCATGGGTCAATTATCCGGGTCTTGCATCGCATCCGGATTATACATTGGCAAAGAAATATCTGCCGGACGGGCAGGGAGCGATTTTGGGCTTTGGAATTAAGGGCGGCAAAGAGGCCGGCGTCAAGTTTATTGATGCTGTTAATCTTGCCAGCCACCTGGCCAATGTTCTGGACAGCAAAACACTGGTTATCCACCCGTCCAGCACGACGCATCAGCAGTTGACCGATGAAGAACAGCTTGACGCGGGAGTGACACCGGATTACGTTCGTGTTTCTGTGGGCACAGAACATATTGATGATATTATTGAGGATTTTGATCAGGCACTGAAAGCCAGTCAGGCGTAGATTATCCTGAGAGAAATATTATGTGGGATTATACGGACAAAGTACTGGATACGTTTCATCACCCGAAGAACGTCGGCAAACTGGATGACCCGGATGGTGTGGGCGAAGTCGGTTCGCTGGCGTGCGGAGATGCGCTGACGCTGATGTTCAAATTGGATGGCGACGGTCGGATTAAAGATGTGAAGTTTCAGACGTTCGGCTGCGCCAGCGCAATTGCATCCTCATCGGTTCTGACCGAGATGATTAAGGGGATGACGCTTGAGGAAGCGGCCAAGGTGTCCAATAAGGACATCGTCGAGCAGCTCGGCGGCCTTCCCGACCAGAAGATGCATTGTTCGGTGATGGGCCAGGAAGCGCTTGAAGCGGCGATTGCTGATTATTATCGCCGCAAGGGCGGACAGGCCCCGCAGACGCAAAAGGGCAATATCGTTTGTACCTGTTTTGGTGTGACGGATGAAGAAATCCGCAAAGTCGTCCATGAAAATGACCTGACGACGGTTGAAGAAGTGACCAATTTCTGCAAGGCCGGCGGCGGCTGCGGCGGCTGTAAGGGACGGATTGGCGAGCTGGTCGAAGAAGTACAGGGGCAAAAAGCCAAGGTCGAGCATAAACCGAAACCAGCCAAGCCGACCAAAATGACCAATATCCAGAAAATCCAGTTGATTCAGGAAACGATTAACGAGCAGATACGTCCGGCACTGAGAGTCGACGGCGGCGATATTGATCTTGTTGATATTGAGGGCAACAAGGTTTTAGTTGCTTTTCGCGGGATGTGCGCTCAGTGTAAGATGGCAGAATTTACCATGAAAGATGTGGTCGAGGCACGGCTCAAAGAATTTGTCAGTGATGATCTGTACGTCGAAGAAGTAAAAGACTGATTTCAGCGGGAACGATTCCGATGCAGAATATAATTTATATGGACAACAACGCCACGACATGTGTGGCCGAAGAAGTGATCGAAGAGATGATGCCGTATCTGAGTGAAAAATACGGCAATCCGTCGAGCATGCATACGTTCGGCGGCCAAGTGGGCAAAAAGCTCGCCCAGGCGCGTGAGCGGGTGGCTGCCTTGCTGGGGTGTGAGCCGGACGAAATTCTTTTTACCAGTTGCGGCACCGAGAGCGACAATACCGCGATTAAAGGTACGCTGGCGATGTACCCCAATCGGCGAAAAATCGTTACGACCCGTGTGGAGCATCCGGCGGTGCTGACGACCTGCCGTGATCTGGAGCGGCACGGCTACAGCATCAGTGAAGTCAGTGTAGACCGGCAGGGCAAGCTCGATCTGGACGAGTTGGGTTTTCGGCTGGATGATAATACGGCGATTGTATCGGTGATGTGGGCTAATAATGAAACAGGAACGATTTTTCCGGTCGAAGAGATTGCCGATTTGGTGAAGGCGCGGGGAATCGTTTTTCATACGGATGCCGTACAGGCGGTTGGCAAAATCCCGATCAATCTGAAAGAAAGCTCCATTGATCTGCTGAGTCTTTCGGGCCATAAGCTCCATGCTCCCAAGGGCGTGGGGGTCTTGTATGTCCGCCGGGGGACACGCTTGGGGACGTTTATGCACGGCGGGCACCAGGAATCCGGCCGCCGCGGCGGAACGGAAAATGTGCCGGGTATTATTGCGATGGGCAAGGCCTGTGAGCGTGCGCTGCAAAATATGACCGAGGAAAACAGCCGTGTCAAGGCGTTGCGGGATAAGCTCGAAAAAGGCATTCTGGCATCCTGCCCGGATTGTTTTGTCAACGGTGATACCCATAACCGCCTGCCGAATACGTCCAATATCAGTTTTGAGTACATCGAAGGTGAATCTATTTTAATGCTGCTGGATCAGTTTGGTATCTGTGCCAGTTCCGGCTCGGCCTGCACGTCCGGCTCGCTGGAGCCGTCGCATGTGCTTCGGGCGATGGGGGTACCGTTTACCGCGGCGCACGGTTCGATTCGATACAGCTTAAGCCGCTATAATACCGACCAGGAGATCGACGTCGTTGTCGAGAAAATGGTCCCGATTGTCAATCGCCTGCGCGAGTTAAGCCCGTTTGTAAAAACCAGTCCATGAACCGGTTTTTACAACTTTCCCTTATGAACAAAATAATCATAGGGCATTTGCCTGGCCGGGTGTTCCCTGATAAATCGATTCCATGTTTTCCACCTGTTCCTGAAGAGGGGTCACCAAAAACCAACATTCGCTTTCATTATCAATGAAGATTGAGCCATTTTTATCGGGGGTTGAACCGCAGGGAATGTCCGATAAATCAATTGTTTTTCGAGTTTAATTCCTTAAATTCACGATTAAGCCCCATTCCTGAAATGCCGAAGAGAACCATATCTCAGAGGAAAGAGCGCAGATAAAAAAATCAGACATAGGAGTAGGCATTGGCGGCAAGAGACAATAAACGAGCGTTGAAAGTAATTCGCAAGCTTCATACCCGCCAGCAAAAGCAAGCGGACAAGATAGATATTATGTGTCGCGATATGGTTGCGGCTCACCGTGAATTTGCGACCAAACTGGCCAATCTGACATTTGTTACTTCGTTTTATGAATCATTACTCCAAAGCACCGGCCTGGAAGATTTGCTGGATGCCGCGGTCGGGGGGATTCGTGAGGCCATTGAGGAGGCGGATGCCGCTGTTTTCCTTCTCTCCGAAAACAGTTTTGATGTTCACATGGCCGACATCGGCGTTTCAGATCCTGTCGAAAAGAGAGAATTTCAGCACTGGTTTACGCGGGAACTGGTCAACAGTGTCAGTCAAATGAATCGCATCTGTTCATTGGATCAGTTGCTGAGGATGGGTCTGCAGGGTCCGCCGGGAATTCTGAAAACCATCTCGATTGTCGCGATTCCGCTGGGACGCTTCGGTCGGGGGGTTGGCTTTGTTCTGGTCTATCGTCCCGCGCATCTGCCGCTGCAAGCCGAAGAACTGTCTCGTCTGGCCGCGATCAGCGTTGGCCTGCGAAAAGCGATCGGGAGTTTTCAACAGTCGCCAGCCAATTCCTTGCAATCGCGATAGTGCCGATAAAAGCCCGATTTGCATCTTTACAAACCGGGCTTTAATTTTATGTGATATCTGCGAGTTTATGCTTTCAGTGTTTTTTCCGCTGACTGAACCGTGTTGTACAGCAGCATGGTGATGGTCATCGGGCCGACGCCGCCGGGGACGGGGGTGATTAAACTTGCTTTTTCCTTAACCGCTTCAAAATCCACATCACCGACCAGCCGGTAACCGCGTTTCTTTGTAGCATCTTCGACGCGATTGACGCCTACGTCAATGATGACGGCTCCGTCTTTCACCATATCAGCGGTTACGGTATTGGGCCGGCCCGCTGCGGCGATGATAATGTCCGCTCGTTTAACGTGCTCGGCGATATTCTTTGTTCGCGTATGACAAACCGTTACAGTCGCGTTACCGGTGTGGGCCTTCTGGATCAGCATGTTCGCTATGGGTTTACCGACGATATTACTGCGGCCGACAACGACGACTTCGGCGCCTTCGAGCTGTACCTTGCTGCGGACGAGTAATTGGATAATGCCGTGCGGTGTACAGGGCAGATAGGCATCCTGGCCGACGACCATTTTGCCGACATTGACCGGGTGGAAACCATCGACGTCCTTGGCCGGATCGATCGCCAGCAGGACTTTATCCTCATCGATATGCTTAGGCAGCGGCAATTGGACCAGGATCCCATTGATTTTTGGGTCCTTATTGAGTTTTTCAACTAAGGCCAGAAGCTCATCTTCGCTTGTTTTCGCGGACAGGCGATTGTCGTCACTGTAAATGCCGATTTCTTCGCAGGCCCGTTCTTTCGCGGTGACATAGGATTTTGACGCCGGATCCTCACCAACCAAAACAACTGCCAACCCCGGCGTAACGCCTTTCGCTTTCAACTCTGCGACTTTTTCTTTCAATTCGGCCCGCATATCCGCGGCCACTTGTTTACCATCGATAATTTTCGCGGTCATTTTTTCTCCAAAACTCTGTATTCAAACGAACGATAACGACAATAGAATCAAGGTGTCATTGTAAGGATTTGAGTCGATTTGGCAAGGGTGATTAGAACATCCCTGTTACTTTACCGGTTTTGATATCCACATCAATACGCCGATAGGCCGGGTCAGAACCGGTGCCGGGCATCAGTTTGATGTCTCCGGCGATGGGGACGACATATCCGGCCCCTTCATAGACCATAATATCCCGGATAGGCAGTTCCCAACCCGTGGGACGCCCCTTCAGATCGGGATCATGGGACAAACTCAGATGCGTTTTGACCATGCAGGTGCCGAGTTTTCGCATTTCGGGTGTGCCGTCGATCTTTTTGATTTTCTCCAATGCTTTTTCAGAATAGGTGACGCCTTTTGCGCCATAAATCTCTGTGGCGATCTTTTCGATGCGCTCTTTCAGCGGCATTTCCAGATCGTACAGGTATTTGAAGTCCTTTTCTTCCTGGGCAATGGAAGCCACTTTTTCGGCCAGTTCGACGGCGCCTTCACCGCCTTTGAGCCAGTGTTCGGAAACAGCGGCTTCAGCCCCATATTCTTCAGCGATACGGCGGACAAGTGCCACTTCCGCGTCCGTGTCGGTATAGAATTTGTTGATACAGACGATGGGGCGAATACCGGATTTGCGGACAATATCGATGTGCGCGATCAGGTTTTCACATCCCTTTTCGAGCAGTTCCGGATTTTCCTGTGAATACTCCGGCGCGAGCCGCTTACCCGGTTTGACTTCAGGGCCGCCGCCGTGCATTTTCAGGGCCCGGACGGTTGCGACGATAACGACGGCGTGAGGTTTCAGGCCGGACATGCGGCATTTCAAGTTCCAGAATTTTTCGAATCCGATATCGGCGCCGAACCCGCTTTCAGTTACGACAAAATCACTGAGCTTGGTCGCTACCAGATCGGCGATAATGCTGCTTTGACCGATGGCGATGTTGGCAAACGGTCCGGCGTGTACCAGAATCGGCTGACCCTCGATGGTCTGCACAAGGTTTGGATTCAAGGCATCCACCATCCACGCGGTCATGGCACCATCAACTTCCAGGTCAGCGGTGGTCACTTCATTTCCGGCTTTATCATAAGCGACCACGATTTTGGACATTCGTTCACGCATGTCCCGCAGATTTTTTGCTACGGCCAATATGGCCATCACTTCACTGGAAACGGAAATCTGTGCTCCCGACTCCATCTCCAGGCCGTCCATTTTTCCACCTTTTCCGATGGTGATATTTCGCAGCGACTGAGCACAATAATCAATCGCCCATTTAATCTGAACATTATCGGGGTCGATATTGAGACGTTTAAGCCCGATCTTTGACAGCCGCTGGTCGTCATAGTTGTGCTCATGCTGCATGCGGGCCGTCAGAGCGACCATAGCCAGATTGTGCGCGTTCGTGACACATTCGACGTCGCCGGTCAGGCGGATCGAAAACGGGACCATCGGAATACACTGGGACAGACCGCCCCCGGCAGCGGAACCCTTGATGTTGAAGGTCGGGCCGCTGCTGGGCTGGCGGATACAGCCGCAGACCCGTTTGCCGAGTTTGCCCAGCCCCTGCACCAAGCCGATGGTTGTGGTCGTTTTCCCTTCACCGAGCGGCGTCGGGGTGATTGCTGTGACGTCGATATAGCGGCCCGTCGGGGCGTAGCGCAGCCGTTCGAGGATTTTCGCGTAATCCAGCTTAGCCAGCTTTTCGCCCACCGGCAGCAGTTCTCCATAAGCCAGCCCCAGATCGCGGGCAAGCTGATAGAGGGGCTTCATATTTTCTTCGGCCGCTTTAGCGATTTGCCAGTCCTTCATTGTGGTCGGGTCCAGTTTTGCCATTTTACATATTCTCCAAATAAATAGTCAAATCTCAGCTTAATAACGTTGAGTATACATTATTCAGTATATTGATACCTCAGGCTATCGCAAGACAGGACTATTTAATATTATTATGTTGTTTTTTGGAAACAAAAATTCAAAAAAGATAGCTGAGGCGGTCAAAGTGATATTTTTATGGGAATTTATTTTTTTTAGCACATAAGTACTGGTTTTGTAATCGCTTGCAAAAAAGACATATTGGACCCACAAGTTTTCCCTTGACAAGCCGCCCTAAAATTGCTATTATTAGCAACATAAATGGATTCTTGGAGGAGAGGTAGGCATTTTGCTTAATCCTCTCACGGAAAAGTCAATGATGTGCAGTGCCCATAAGATATGGGAGAGGTTGTAAAGATGAAAAAGTTATTCTATGTAGCAATAATGACGTGTCTCGTAACATCCCCCCTGTATGCCTCGGTTGTTACCTACTTTGAAGCAACCGATATCGCTAATAACGGCACAGGTATCTACGCATCTGCGACAGCGACTTTAACAACCGGTACTGATTCGACAACAGGCAAAGGATATATCGACATCGTCCTGCAGAACACATCTACTTTAGGACCTTGGGTGGATCGAGGAGGCGGTGATGCGGGATATGCTAATCCACTGATCACAGAACTTGAATTTAAATATATTCCCGGCCTGACTCTCGATGAAACCAACAGTTATGTTAGGAGCTATGCGGACACGCTCTTTTCAAATGGTAAGGGGGTTGCGGCAACCGCTCTTGGTGAACAAAATCTTAACTATGGTTTCGTCGACTGGGATACCCCCGGAATGGACCGTTGTATCATGTCGCTGGACGTAAACAATGAAAAGAATGATAATACGATCGGAAGTATGGCTATGCTGGATGGCTCCAATGTTCCAAGGGAGGGATGGGCCGCGGGTTTCCTGAATCCTGATGACGGTGACAAGGGAACTGTATTCGATCAGGCGTTATTCCACTTTGTATTTACAGACTCTGCTGCAACAGTTGCGGACAACTTTGACTTCTGGGCTCAAAACGGCAACCTGGTAACAAAGTTCATCGGCGGCCATAATTACAGCTACAAGCATACCGCAAACATTCCCGAGCCGGCCACGATGCTGTTATTTGGGCTTGGCGGTCTGGCACTGCTCCGCAGAAAAAAATAAAACCCTAAAAATACCCTTTCAAAATTTGCAAATAAAGGAAGAGCCCGGAAATGTGTCGGGCTCTTTTCTTTTGTGTTGTATGCGTCAGGATTCTCTTGGCTTTACACATTCCACGCCTTGGCGAAGGCGGCAAAGCTGCGGTCATAGGTCTTTTCCACATCATCCGGAAAACAGCAGCCGGGCAGTTGCTTGCTCCTGAGGTGGTACTGCAGGCAGTCGCAGCAAACGCCTTTGCGGCTGCAGCCGGGATAGCTGCAATTACAGAAATCCATGTTTTTGTCTTTTTTACATTCCATCACAGTGTCCTTTCATGTTTTAGCAAAAGCGAGAGGGCGTAAGCCCTCCGATTCAAACGCTGATATTCCAAGAAACGTAATCGGGCGGCTTGCGCCGCTCCGCTGTTGTTTACGCTGTTCGTAGTTCTGCCCCTAATGACTCAGTCAGGCCGGCCAGAATTGCTTCCTGATAGCCGTCCACCGTTTCGTGCCGCAGCGTGCCTTGGTCGTCACGAAACCGCAGCGAGACGGTAATACTCTTCTTGCCGTTCTGGATGGGCTTGCCGCGATACAGACCGGTAAAGTCGATTTGTTCCAACTCGGCAGGGGCCTTACTCTGCACCACGGAGGTGATCTGCGACCACTGGATCGGTTCGTTCACGATCAGGGACAGGTCGCGGACAATCGCCGGAAATCGCGGGATGGGTTTCGCCGTTGGGATGCCGCCGGCGTTGGCCAGCAGCAGGTCAAAATCCAGTTCTGCCGCGGTCACGACCTGCTTGTCCAGGTCGAATTGAGCCGCGGTGTCGGGCGTTAGCAGTCCGGCCATCCCCAGCGCCTCGCCGTCGAGGAAAATCTGAGCGCCTGCCTGTGCCCATTTGTACGAGCAGGGCTTGAATTCCAACGTGCTGTTAAGGCAAAGACCCGTGATGATGCCTTCAATCACGCCGCGCATGACACGAAAATCATCGTCTATTGCCAGTCCGAGGCGGGTATGCTCATTGGGCAGTTCGCCCGGTTTGTGGCTGGCGCCGGGGATGAACGTGTTGGCCAGTTCAAACAGGCGGCACGGCCGATTGCCGGCGTTGTAATTCGACTGCATGACCGAGATTAACGAGCCGATCAGGTTCTGCCGCAGCAGGTTCAGGTTCTTCTGCGACACATCCGAAACCGACAAGTGCTGTTCGGCCGTCAGCTCGGAGAACGGCTCGGCGGTTTTTGCGTCGATAAAGCTGACATTGATGCTTTCGTAAAAGCCCGCACCGTTCAGAAAGGTCCGTATTCTGCCGGCGATTTTTTCCCGCGGGTTCGGCGGGGCCACCTCAATGTGAATCTTCGGCTCGACGGGAATCTTATCGTAACCATAACAGCGGGCGACCTCTTCGATCAGGTCGGCTTCACGGTGCAGATCGTGCCGCCAGCTTGGAGATGTGCAGGCGATCAGATCATCGCTTTGGATTGTCGGTGCAAAGCCCAGCGATTCAAAGATCGACATTACTTTGTCCTGCGGGATATCGATGCCGAGCAGGGCGTTCATGCGTGACGGCCGCATCCCGATGGTGTCCCGCTGCCGTTTTTCCGGCCAAGCGTCAACCATGCCTTTCGCGATTTTGCCGCTGGCGGTTTGGGTCATCAATTGAGCGCATCGGGCTGAAACCCACTCGATGTTTTCGGTGTTCACATGGCGCTCGAAGCGGAAGGACGCCTCGGATGGCAGGGCCAGCTTGCGGGCCGTGCTGCGGATGGTGACCGGCTCAAAATGTGCCATTTCCAAAAGCACATCGTTTGTTGCTTCGGAGACCTCCGTATCCAGTCCGCCCATGACACCGGCCATGGCGACGGGGATTTTTTCGTCCGCGATGACCAGCATGGACTCGTTCAGGTCGCACTTGGTTTCATCAATGCTGACCAATCGTTCGCCATTGACGGCTTTGCGGACGATGATCGTCTGGCCGCCGATCTTCGCATAGTCGAATGCGTGCGAGGGTTGGCCGGTTTCCATCATCACATAGTTGGTTACATCGACAATATTGTTAATGCTGCGGACGCCGATGGTCTCCAACCGCTTTTGCATCCATTCAGGCGAGGGGCCGATTTTGACGCCCTCGATGACGCGGGCGGTGTAGCGGTTGCACAGGGCCGGTTCGTGGATCTTGACCTGTACCATGGCGGCTGCGTCGTGGTCCGATTCATCCAGCGTGATATCGGGCAGGGTGAGCGGTTTTCCCGTGGCTCCGGCCAGTTCCCGCGCGATCCCGATGTGTCCCAGGCAGTCGCCGCGATTACTGGTGATCTCCACATCCAGCAGGGTGTCGTCGCCGACCGGCTCAATGCTCTCGATGGGAAAGCCCCGATTGCTGAGAATCTCGCCGATTTCATCCGCCGAAAGGTCGATATCCACATAATCCCGCAGCCAATCCAAAGAAATCTTCATGAAAACTCCTATTGCACCATTTAATTAAGACTGAAAATAACCATTTTATTTGAGCCATTCTATCGGATTCGAGTCATCTTTACAAGTCCTGGCTGTCTTGGGTCCGATGATTCTTTTTGTGTTGATATTTTGCATCAATATGATGAAATAATTTTGGTCTCTTATTTTGGTCTCTTGGTTAGTTGACAAACGAATTCCTAAATGTTATAAGTATGCATCGAGTTGTTCGCAACATGCCGGGCTTAGATTGGTGCTGGCGTAATTTGCGGAAAAGACGCAGTTTTGGCTTTTCATAAGCAGCTATTTGCATTTTTGAATAGGACCATGGAGAGGTGGCCGAGCGGCTTAAGGCAACGGTTTGCTAAACCGTCGTATCTCTAATAGGGGTACCGGGGGTTCGAATCCCCCCCTCTCCGTTAAATATAACTAATTGCTTGTCTGCACAGTAATTACAACCCGAGTCGTTCTACCATCCCCCCAATCTCCATTTTCTCTCATTCGGTTATTCATAACGAAAAAGCGCATTCTATGTGCAACTAAAAAAGTCCAATTCTATCCATTTTCCGGGTGTTCGAGGTCCAGAAAACACGCCACAATGCACCTATATAGATGCGCTATTTTACACAAAGTACGACATAGATAAGAATTAAAGATAAAGGCCTCTTGTACATTGTGTAAAACAAGGAAATAGGACATTTTTGGAAAGGGGTAAATTATGGGTGTTAGGCTTTATCAGCAAAAAACAAGCGGGGATTGGTATGTGTGGATTAATCACAAGGGCCAACGGACATCACGGAAAATTGGACCTGAAAAAGGAACAGCAATAAAGGCAGCACGAAAATTTCGGGAGCAATTGGCATTAGGTCAGGTCGATTTTACCAATGGACGAGGGCTGGACAAGGATAATGTCACATTCGGGGGGTTCTTCAAGGAGTACATTAACAAGGTTGCAAAGCACAGATTAAAACGTAACTCATGGTACTCATATCAACGGATTGCCGAATTGTACTTGCTGCCAGAATGGAAAAATAAGAAATTAAAGAGCATCAATCGGCAAGAGGTCAAGCGGCTTCTATTGGATAAACAAGGCAATGGGTTATGCGTACAGAATATCAGAATTTGCATTAGTGCGGTGTTTGCCGAGGCAGTAGAACGGGAAATTGTACTTGTGAATCCGGCTCATAATTTAGGCCGATTTTTCAAGAAGTCGAAACCGCAGAAGAAAACCCAATTTCTAACTAAGGAGCAAGTAACGGGACTGTTGGACGTCATTCAAAAGGACGAACCCGATTATTATGACTTAGTGCTTACGGCCTTCCGTACTGGTATGCGGCTTGGTGAATTAGTGGGATTGGCTTGGGACAGTGTGAACTTTGATACTAAGCAGATTATTGTCCAACGAAGCTATAGCCATGACCATTGGGACACACCCAAATCGCATAAGGTTCGATATATTGATATGACGGATGGATTATATAAAGCATTGAAAGCCCGACATAAAGCCAGAAATAAGGATTTGCACTGTCAATCACATAAGAAAAAGAAGATATGCCTTGTATTTCCAGACCGTGAAGGTGAACCGATCAATGCCAATATTTTCAGGCGAGGTGTATTCTATAAATCATTGACCAAAGCGAAGCTGCCCAAAATCCGCGTCCATGATATTCGACATACTTATGCGTCGTTGCTACTTCAAATTGGTGCACCAATTCATTATGTCAAAGAGCAATTGGGTCATAGTTCTATTACTATGACGGTTGATCTTTACGGTCATTGTCAGCCGGGTGTCAATCGATCAGCAATAAACCAATTAGATTAATGAAAGGGATTCAAACTATGGACGAATTAAATATCTATTTCGACGATTTATGTGAAGAAACACAGCAAAAAGTATTAGAATTTATGGGCATAAAAAATCCCTCTGATGGCAATTATGATTTTTGCCCATTATTCGTATTAACTCGACCGGAAGAAGATTGACAGATTATTTTTTTCTTCTTAGTAATAATACCCCAACAGTTAGCAAGGAAAAAGTTGTTGGTTCTGGTATGGGTGTTAAGAGATAAGCATGATGTTCACCATTGGGATTTATGCCATAACCAACAATCCAGCCATTATCATTAATATCTCGTGCTTCAATCAAATTCCAACCTAACGAATTGTCGATAAGGGTATTAAGATCAATATTATTTCCATTTCCAGATGCGTCAAATAAAGCAGCACGTCTGAAACCATAAACACCTGATCTTCCTACTATTTGCCCCATATTGTTAATTGAAAATGCCATACTTTCATTGTCATTAGCAGAAGTGCCAACAGTTCCTAAGTCGATATTATTGTTGCCTCCTGTCATGTCAAACAGAGTAGCATGAGTTTTTCCGGTAGCTGTCCAAGCATAACCTGCGACCTGATTGTTATTATTATTTGAATATGCGCAACTTTGCCCGCCTCCAAGGTCGCCTAAACTGATTATACTCCCATTGTCATAATCAAATATTGCTGCATACCCTGTTCTCTGACCAACAATTTGCCCGTTATCATTCATAGAATATGAATAACTAACCGTAGAGTCAGTTGTTCCAAGGTTTATATTATTTCCTGTCCCAGAAAAATCAAACTCTGTAGCTTTATAACCCGACCAACCCACAATTCGATTATGATTGTTAATCGAGAGTGCATAACTTTGTGTACCAACCGAAACTCCTAAGCTGATATTATTTCCGGCTCCAGTTGAATCAAATAGGATTGCTCGACTTCCAGAACCAACGATATTCCCTAAATCGTTAATAGAGTATGCCTTGCTTTCAGTAACTCCGTATGTTCCTAAATCAATATTGTTTTGCTGCTGACCAGAAGAGTCAAATAAAGTGGCGTGTGAAAGCCCTGCAATTGTGTATGACCAGCCTACAACTTGTCTTTGATTATTAATTGAATAGGCCTCACTATGACTGCCGCCCAAAGTTCCCAAGTCGATAATGTCATAAAGTATCTCAGCACGTAAAATCGGAATACAAAGGATAAATACAATAACCATTAATTGAGTTGTTTGAATTTTCATCGTTTCGCCTCCTGTATTAGAATTTTAATTTTTAAAGCTCGTAAGCATCTGATTCTTTTATGACCACGACTTGACTGTATTGAATTACAAACCAATTGGCTGAAACTGTATAACCGCCAAAAGAGTTTTTTCCACGATAGACGCAATAGACAATATAGCCGTCATTTTCGTTGTAATAAACATCTGACCATTTATCGAATTGAAGACTGTCGGGGTCTTTAGCGACACTACGAATATAGTCTTTCACAATGCGTACAGAACCATCCCAACTACTTTGCTCTGGACGTTTACCGAATTTGGCCTCGATTTGAGCATTGATTTGTTTTTGAGATATTGTAAATTTCTTCGGCATCCATGCAGACCATCCCTGATCTTGTGGAGTAACCCGAAATCGTATCCATTCATCTCGTTCATCAAGTACATAAATTTTTTCTGTTGGGGATATATCACCGGTATTATCACTTGGGGAACTCATACTTGGACTGGTGCGGACATACTTACTTTCAATAATAGTTCCTGTCGGATAGCCATGAGCAAGTTTGCATGCCCCAAGAGACGCTGGACAGCAAATGGATCACCTGAACGGGCTGCTAAGGTCGCCGCGGTTCTTCGTAAGCTATAAAAGCCGGTTCCCTTAGGAACATTCAATCCTGACTTTTTTAGTAGCCTTGCGAACTTTGTAGAAATCGTATTCAACACGCAATATTTTTCTTGGCCATTAGCACCAGTCTTCAAAACATTGCGAACGAACGGATTCCCTCTGGCAGTATAGAACACCAACTTTCCTTTCTTTGGAACAGCTTTTAACGCATCAATTGTTTCAGACCATAAAGGTAAGTCTCTTTGGACTCCAGTTTTTCCTCTGGGGAATTCTACCCGGGCATTTTCAAAATCAAGGTTCTTCCATTGAAGGTCTGAACAATCAGTACAACCAAAACCGCAATTTAGTCCCAGCCAGATCATAGCCTTCATTTGAATATCAGCAACTGCAAGCAACTTATTGATTTCCTCGTGGGTGAAAATCCTGCGTTGCCTGTTGGTGAGCTTGCTCCTGCTTATAGCATCGATGTTAGGAATCTGTTTCAGAACATCATTTTTCTTTGCCCAGTGAAACAGCGTCTTTAAGTTGCTGATGTGTAAATTCATACGATGTGCCGATTTTGTATATTGCTTCTGAAGTTTTCGTTTATAATTTTGTAAATCAAGCGTTGATATATCTTTGATTCTCCGTCTTTGTCCCAGGAAAGACATAAGCATATTCAGACTGCTGATCTGATCGTTATAATGCTGGGCTGTGATTGCACTGGCTTTCACTTTGGTCAATTGGTATTTCAAGAACATGTCACACAGTTGCTTCAGTGTCATTGAGTCGTTAACTGGTTTTTGAGAATTATGATTGCTTCCATGCAAATACGCCGCCTGCTCGATATATCGTTGTAGTGCTTCCTGCTTATCCGATCCAAAGTAGTACGTCTTGCCATTGATCTTCTTGCAATAGACGATGCCACAGAAGGCAAGGGCTTTAAGCTGGATTGCCGAAAAGCAGGGAAGATCATCGATATTAGCTTTAGCACCGCCAGTACCTATTTACGATTACTCTGCAATCTTGGGGTTTTGAAGCTGCTCCAAAAAGGATATTACAACCGGTCAAATCCGAAAGAATCCAGAGCATCAAAATATAAATATATTGCTAATTGAAAAAAATCTTTACTTTACTATTGCAAAGCACCGATGAAAAGTGTATATTGAACGATATGGCAAAAGAACAGTACCATCTTGAACAGCAAATGAGGGAGGCGATAAGACGCTCCGGCATGAGTTGTTATCAGATCAGCAAGGCCGCCGGGGTATCCGAGGCGCAGCTATCCCTGTTTATGAATGGCAAGCGGAGTCTCACTCTAAAATCCGCTTCCAAGATTGCAAAAGTATTGAATCTCGAATTAAAGCCAACAGGCAGAAAGAGAGGATAACTATGTCAGTTTTTAAACCCACCTATGCAACAGAATTGCCGGAGGATGCAACGATTCACAAGAGCAGGGGACGCTGTTATATCAACATCAAAGATCACAACAGCAGGACGGTTAAGGCATTTTTAACCAAGGATGGCAAAAGCTACCTCAAGCCACAACGAAACTATGCAGGACGGTACAACGATTATCACGGCAAACGCCGGACAATCACACTTTGTCAGGAAAAAGAGGCCAGTCAAGCGGCTCTGAATGAACTGGTAAAGTATATCCAACTGCTCCGCGCGCATCGGGCCATACCGCCGCTGAATGAAATCAGCCCCATGATACGGGACAAGGTACAGGAGGCCTTGATTGCCAGCGGTCAGGAAACACAAGGCGACCAATTAAGCCGAAAGCCACTGAAACAACTCTTTGACTTATATAGTGAAGATTTACAGGCCTCCGGCACAACGGAGGAACACCGAAAAGAAGTGAAGCGTTGCCTGAAAGCGATAGTCTCTGATTGTGGCTTTCAATATCTCAAAGATATATGCCAACCTCCGGTAAAAGAGTTTATCAATAAAATGAAAGACAAAGGGCTTTCGGACAGAACGGTAAATGTCTATGTTGACAGACTCCGGTATTTCTGTAATTGGGCTTATCAGAACCGCTTACTAAGTCAAAATCCATTTGTGGACTTTACCCGTCTGGACGAAAAGACGAACCGTGTCAGAGAGGCGCGAAGCTTAATGCCGGATGAAGTGGAAAAACTGCTGGATGGGGCATATAGACGACCCTTGGAAAAGCGACAGGGTAAATACAAAAATATCCGTCCGGCAACGATACGCAAATATCAGCTAAATGGAGAGGAAAGACGACTTGCCTATGCGCTCATGCTCTATACAGGACTCAGGGTAAATGAAGTCCGGCAGCTTGTCTGGAATGACATAAATCTTAATAAACGATATATCAAGGTCAGATCGACCACAACAAAGAACGCCAAGCCCTGTACCTTGCCGATGCATGAGTACATTCAAGAACTGCTGGAGGCGTGGAAAGAAAACCAACCGGATGCAAAAGCCAAAGACAGGGTAGTAAATGTCCCTGCCTCAAATTCCTCTTTCCTGAAAGCATTCAATCGAGATTTAGACTTTGCCGGAATCGATAAGAAGGACGAACTCGACAGGGTAGTACACCTCCACAGTCTCAGGCATTCTTTCTGCTCTCTTTTGGCAAGTCAGGGAGTTTACCCCCATATCCTGAAAAAACTGGCAAGACACAGCGATATACAAACGACAATGAGTTATTACACCCATGTCCTGCATGGGGATGATGTTCAGGCGATTGACCGATTATACAGACCAGAACCCAAGCAATATAAAACCAGAAAGAAACGGACTGGATAAGTCTTTTACATGTACGCCTATATGTACACTTTTTTGGAAACGATTGGTTTTATTTGTCTTTGTTCTGCGCTATCAGAGTCTGGAATACTTTTTACAAGATGACTTATCACACCGAAAAATCTTGTTTTTGGCATAAAAAAAGCCCTTTTGACACTGTTTGTCATTGGGGCAATTCAATGGGCGCTACAGGACTTGAACCTGTGACCCCCTGCTTGTAAGGCAGGTGCTCTAGCCAACTGAGCTAAGCGCCCGGAAGTGAGGCACTATACGCATTTGCGGCCGGTGTGTCAATCTTTTTGACCGGAAATCTTACAAATCGTTGAAAAACTCGCAATCGTGATGTATTCTCAGGGCTTAAAATAGCGTTTACACAGAATCAAAGCCAAATACCAATCAGGAGCAGCCCGATGGACATACTCGAAACGATCAAAACCCGGTATTCATGCAGAAGCTATCAAAACAAACCCGTCGAGCCGGAAAAGCTGAACACGCTTATGGAGGCGGCCCGGCTGGCCCCATCGGCGCGAAACATCCAGGACTGGCGTTTTGTCATTGTGACCGATCCACAGATACGCCGGTCCCTGCAGCAGGCCGCCGCGGGGCAGGAATTCGTCGGGCAGGCCCCCGTGGTTATCGTCGCATGCAGTTGTACCAATAAACACATGAACCTGTGCGGCCAGCCGTACGCATCCATCAATGTCTCGATTGCACTGGAGCATATCGCGCTTGCGGCCGTCTCGTTGGGGCTGGCGACCTGCTGGATCGGCTCCTTCAAGCCGCAAAGCGTCCGCAGCATCCTGAATATTCCAACCCATATTGAGATTGTCGAGTTAATGACGGTCGGATACCCCGCCGACAGGCCCAAATCACCGAAACGTCTTTCATTGGACCGGATCGCCTGCCATGAAACATGGGATTTCCGGGAATCCTGAAAACCACCCCTGTATTCGATATAAAAGTCGCCGCCGATGCCGGCTCGCTCGATTGCGCCTCGGCCATGCTCCAAACCCTGCTGAGCTTCAAACACGCCGGAGCCAATAGTATCATCACCTGCTCCGACAAAACCGCCGCAAAATTGTTCGCATAAGTCAGCATCGATACACAATCCGACATTTTATCGCCTTACATACACGTCGTAGGTATAGGTGAGTTCTTTGTCTTGTTTCGGTTCGAGATCGATGGTCCAGGTCAGTTCCGCGGTGGCGTTGACGCGCAGCAGGCCACGGGCCAGTTTTTTGACTTTTGCTTCGGGTTCCGTGGATTTAACATCGCCGGAGAGGGTCTTGGTGATCTCCAAGGTGATGTCTTTGTTCAAGAAATTGGTCACCGATAGTTTACCCTGAATGGTAATCAAGTCGAATTGGTCGCCGTACATTCGCATTGCGTCCCGTTGGCGTTGTGTTTCGAATTCGATCTGTTCGGCATTGACGCTGACCGCTCGGGTAATCGGAACGGTAGTTTCGCCTTTCACCGGTGTGTACTTGAGCGTATCCTGTCCGAGAATCAGGCCGTCTTTGAGAATCTGCGCGGGGGCAGTGGTCCAGGGGACGTTTGAGACATTTTCCAGCCGTATGCTATGCCAGATTTCCTCTTCTGGCTCGGCCTCTTGCGGATTTGGCCGCTGCCACCGATAGCGGTCATCGACATTGACATAATCCGGGATTTTCCACTGGTAAATATGTGTATAGGGCACTTTTTCGGTAAACAGCGGGAAGTAGCCGACCTGATCTTTGGCAAGCCGGACGTTTTTGATGGGATAAAAGAACAGGTCTTCGCTCACTTTGCCCCCTTCGGCGGCGCCGTAACCGGGCATGATGCGGCTTCGGTCTTCGCCCATCCCCCAGACGGGGCTCTGTACCATGACATTGGACGTCACCGAAGTTCGTCTTCCCCGTTCACTCTCGCCGCGGGTCAGCGAGTCCAGAAACTGGGCGAGATTTTCTTTCATGGCCAGCGGACTGACGATATCAGCGAACTGCAAGTGTGGAAACCCCGTCACCAGTTGCAGCGTAACATCGTCGAAATCGCAAACTTCGTTGATTACAACCGCTTTGGCCGAAATGCGTGCGTTTTCTTCTTCGCTAATATCCACTATATAACTGGGTACCCAAGTGACGCCTTTGCCGAGATAGCTGATCTGTAAGCGCTGCCCGTTGGCCGGAGCGGCTAACTCGATATCAAGCTGCATTGATTCCTTGCTTTCAGGGACCATTCTTCCCGGTGCCTCACCTAGGAAATCCACCCGGCGGACCATATTGGGATTAATCGCGATCTGTCCATTGGTTGTGTCGATAATGATCAGGTTTGCTTGAGCGTAGCCGTATCTGCGATTATCAACTACAGCGCCGACCGCACCGGGCGCATAAGGTTGCGGCCTTGGAATTTTTCGGTCCTGAGACACATGAACAATTGTTCCCTCAATCGTTGCTTCGTCTGGATCGGAGAAATACAGCTTTACATATTTTCCCACGTTGGCTTTGAGAAGGTCGGGAATACTGACGGCTTCGGCTTCCTCCTGAATCTGTGACTCTTTGGCGACCAGACGCTCAAGTTGAACCTCTTTCGGATAGGACACCCAGAACGTTCCATGCGAAGGGGCTGCGCAGGGAGTCATCTGAAACGTAGTGGTATCATCCGGAACCTTAACCTCAGAGACAAAAAAACCAAGACCGTTTTTGAACAGCGCCACTTGCTGTAGATTTGCCTTGCTCTGGACCGGTTTTGTTTGAGCTGCATTACAGGCAAGATGTGTAATGGCTGTCATCATCAGCAGGGTTTGAAGTGTTTTCATGTTTAGGGTCTCCTGAGAAAGTGGGGGCGTTTATCCAGTTGATTTGATTGTAATACTTGTTCCTTCATATAATATGTATTATCCTGCAAACAGGATTCGGCGGCAAGAAATTTATTCACAATTTTATTCGTGCCACCCGTAGCTTCCAACATTCTGGCCTCTGGGAGGCCTTAATATCCCCATTATCAAAATTCCTTTTGATGTTGCCGGGCTTTTCGGATAAAATATCTGGGTTTTCTATGGAGAGAAAAGGAATATTTCAATGAATACAAAACCCATTACGGAATTGGCGAGCAATATCGGGCAGGAAGTTACGCTCAATGGCTGGTTGTATAACAATCGGCCCAGCGGCAAGGTGCAGTTTCTCATGCTGCGTGACGGCAGCGGCCTGTGCCAATGTGTGATCGAACAGACAAAAGTCGATGACATGCTGTTTGAACAGCTCAAACATCTGGGGCAGGAATCGTCGCTGTCGGTCACCGGACTGGTTCGGGAAGAACCCCGCAGCCCCGGCGGCGTGGAACTGGTCGTCTCTGATGCCCATATCCACTGCGAAGCGACCGATTACCCCATTACGCCCAAAGAACACGGTATCGATTTCCTGCTCAAGAACCGTCATCTGCATTTGAGGTCACTGCGACCCTGGTGTATCGGACGTATTCGTCACACGGTCATCGACGCAATCCGCCGGTTTTTCAACGACAACGGTTTTACGCTGGTCGATACGCCGATTTTCACGACCATCGCCGGAGAGGGCGAGCAGACGCTGTTCGAGGTGGACTATTTCGGCCAGCCGCTGCACCTGGCCCAGACCGGCCAACTCTATCTCGAATCGGCGGCGATGAGCTTCGGCAAAGTGTACTGCTTCGGTCCGACCTTCCGTGCCGAAAAGAGCAAAACCCGCCGCCACCTGACCGAGTTCTGGATGGTCGAGCCGGAAGTGGCCTATATCGACCTGCCCGGGCTTCTGAATCTGGCTGAAGATTTCGTTTTCAGCATCGTCCAGCGGGTACTCAAAGATAACCGTAGCGAACTGGAAACACTGGGCGCCGACATTGCCTCGCTGGAGCAAATCCAAAAACCTTTCGTCCGGCTGACCTATACCGAGGTGGCCGACATCCTGACCAGCGAACGCACCAAAACCTTCATGGCCGAACAGTTGGCCCAATTTCAGGCCGAAAAACAGGTCTTGGAAACGGAATTGGCCGAAATCGAGGCTGCCGAGGCAAAAGGGGGGCTGAAAAAGTGGAAACAGGAGAAAAATGCCCGGCGAATGCTCGAAATCCGCTCGGAACTGGTCGAATTAGAGGTCAAAATCGAAAATAATCCCAAGCATGCCCGACTGGCGGCGGATTTCCAATGGGGCAAGGACCTGGGCGGCTCCGATGAGACGATTATTTCGCTGATGCACGACCGCCCGGTATTCGTAACTCATTATCCCAAAGCGGCTAAGGCGTTTTATATGAAATCGGACAGGACCAACGACACCGTTGTGGAGAATTTCGACCTTCTGGCTCCCGCCGGCTTCGGCGAGATCATCGGCGGCTCGGTCCGCGAGGACGATTATGAACATTTACTTGCTCGCATCCGCAAAGAGGGGTACAATCCCGATTCGTATCAATGGTATCTGGATTTGCGTAAGTACGGCTCAGTGCCGCACGGGGGGTTTGGTCTTGGAGTCGAGCGGACGGTAGCATGGATTACCGGCGAAAAACACATCCGCCAATGTATTGCGTATCCGCGAATGATGGATAAGGTTTATTTGTAGGAAACCCGAATAATGGCTGATTCAAGCACAGCAGCAGTAAGCGACGCGGCAGGAAAAACTGGTATTTTTAATGTCCAGGAAATTGTCCAGGGTACCGGTGCGTGGCTGCTCACCAGCGGATTGAAGATTTTTCTGATTCTGATTCTGACATTGGTTGCGATCAAAATGGTTCAGATTTTGATGGACAAACTGTTCCATCGGCTGTTCAGAAATCACCGGGATGACATTGAGATTCAAAAACGTTCTGATACGCTCAAATCCGTAACGCGAAATCTGATCAACATTACCATCGTGGTCGTGGCGGTCATGATGATCCTCGATTCACTGGGTATCAAGATCGGCCCCATTCTGGCCGCCGCAGGCGTTGTGGGCATCGCCGTCGGTTTCGGTGCCCAGGAACTGGTCAAAGACATCATCAACGGCTTTTTTATCCTGCTGGACGACCAGATTCGCGTCGGAGATGTGGTTAATATCGCTGACAAAGGCGGTCTCGTTGAAAGTGTCAATTTGCGGATGATTACCTTGAGAGATCTGGCCGGAAATGTGCATTTTGTCCGAAACGGTCAGATCAGCGTAGTGACCAATATGACCAAGGAATACTCGCGGTACGTCTTTGATATCGGCGTGGCCTATCGTGAGGATGTGGACGAGGTCATCAAGGTCATCAAGCAGGTGGATGCCGAACTGCGAGAGGACCCTGAATACAAAACCGACATCCTCGAGCCCATTGAGATTCTGGGTCTGGATCAGTTTGCCGATTCAGCGATCATTATCAAGGCCCGTACCAAGACCGTGCCGATTCGTCAGTGGGCGGTCGGGCGAGAATTCAATCGTCGGCTCAAGAAAAAATTTGACGAATTGGATATCGAGATCCCGTTCCCGCATGTCACGCTGTATGCCGGGCAGAACAAAGACGGCGGTGCACCGTCGTTGAATATCCTGACCCGGTCCGACCAAAAAGGGTAAAATGTTTATTGTCGTTTGGCGATGTTGAATAACGGCCCCCAAGCGGGCCTTGTTTTGTTTTTGTAAATTTAAATCAGAAATATAGAAAGAAAGGAAATCAAATGAAGAATTTAGTCCTCATAGCCGCTATGCTGGCGATGTTATGTCTCGCTAATGGATGCGGAAGCGATAAGAAAGTAATCGCCGAACAATCTGCTGAGACACCGGAGACCGAAGCCATGGCATCGGAAGAAGCGGATGTACCGGTGGCCGCTGCTGCCGAAGAAGTCGAAACAGCAGTTGCAGAAGCCCCTGCTCAAGATACGAGTCAACCTGAGATGGAAATTGAAGTCGCCGTTGAAGAAACCAAAGCGGCTGTTGCCGAGCCCGAGACGAAAACCACCGTTGCCGAGATTGCCCCTGAACCCGCGACGGAGTCGGAACAGCCCGCCAAAGTGGTTACTGAAACCGCCGAAGCAGTCGATCCGGATGCGGCTGCGGTAACCGTCAACGGCCAAAAAATTACTGTTGGTCAGGTGCAGGACGAATTGGCAAAACGAATCGAAGTAATGAAAAAACGGATGCCTGCCGGACAGGAAATGCCGGAAGCGCAGGTCAATCAGATACATATGCGATTGACGGACTCACTGGTGGACCAGGCGCTGTATGCTCAAATGGCTGATGAGGCCGGCATAAAGGTCTCTGAGGAGCAGGTGACAGATCAGATCAAAGAGATTGCCGCCCGGAAAAACCAGTCGATGGAAGAGGTTGAAAAAGAGATCACCACGCAGTACGGCATGACAATGGAAGACCTCAAGGGACAAATTCACACGCAGATGCTTGTCAAAGAGCTCGTGGATACAAAAGCCGAGGTGACCGTCACAGAAGCCGATGCGAAAAAGTTTTATGATGACAACCCCCGGCACTTTGAACAAAAAGAACAGGTCAAGGCCAGCCACATCCTCTGCGGCAAGCGCGGCATCACCGAGGAAGAATATCCCGCGGAAATGGAAAAGATCAAAGCCGCCAGGGCCCGCTTGGATGCCGGTGAAGCGTTTGAAGATGTGGCCAAAGATGTTTCGACCTGCCCGTCCAGCGCCCAAAGCGGAGATCTGGGCTTTTTCGGCAGGGGCCGGATGGACCCGGCATTTGAAACGGCCGCCTTCGGACTGGAAGTCGGACAAACAAGTGATATTGTCAAGACGAGTTTTGGCTATCACATCATCAAGGTGACGGATAAAAAAGCGGCGGGCAAAACACCGTTTGCCGAAGTGCAGGAGAAGATTACCGAGTATCTGGAAAATTCACAGAAAAAGGAAAAATGGGAAGAGATTGAAAAGGCCTTTCGTAACAAGTCCGAGATCGTCTATTTCGACGAAGAGAAGGCATTAAGAGACGAGGCCGAAAAAGCCCGGGCCGCTCAGCAAGCGGCGATGCAGCAGCGGATGGCTGCCCAGCGGGAAAAGGCCCAGCAAGCGGATGAAACAAAAGCCGCTGACGGCGAAGAATAGCCGTTTTCAATGTTGATTTCCAAACCGCCGGAGGTCAATGATTGGCCCCGGTGGTTTTTTAGTGCGCTAATCGGCCGGAACACAGCGCTCCTGTGCCCAGTCGTATAACTGCTGAATATGCTCGGCCATGGTCACCGAAATCGGCGGCGAAGACTTGATGCATTTAATGATCAGGTCGTCATCGATTTCTTTGTCGTTTGCGAATGCCTCATGCAGTGCCGACAGTACGGCCTGTTCGATTTCGGATCCGCTGTAACCGTCGGATGCTTTCGCCAGTTTTTCAAGATTGAATTTTTTCGGGTCGCGTTTTCGTTTTTTCAGGTGAATGGAAAATATACTTCTGCGGGCGTCCTTGTCCGGCAGCCCCACAAAAAAGATTTCATCAAAGCGTCCCTTTCGCAGCAATTCCGGCGGCAGCGCCTGAATGTCATTGGCGGTCGCAACCAAAAAAACCGGCTCCTGATGTTCCTGCATCCAGGTCAGCAGTGTCGCGAACATGCGTTTGCTCAGACCCCCATCGGTACTTTGGCTGGCCGCGGAAGCGAATGCCTTTTCGATTTCATCGATCCACAGAATTGCCGGACTCATCGCTTCAATCTGCTTCAATGCCTTGCGGAGATTCCGCTCCGACTCGCCGATATAGCTGTTGTACAGTGTTTCGCAATCCAGCCGGTACAACGGCTGCTGCCAGGCGGTGGCGATGGCCTTGGCGCATAAGCTTTTGCCCGCGCCCTGCACCCCGAGAATCAACACCCCTCGCGGCGGCGTAATGCCGAATTCAGTGGCCTTTTCCGCAAATCCGTTCTTACGCAGTTGCAGCCATTTCTTCAAATTTGCCATCCCGCCGATCTCTTCTATTTTCAGCGGCGCCTCGACATATTCCAGCAGGCCGTCCGAACGAATCATCCGGCGTTTGCCCGCGATGATGCGGTTGACGTCCTCGTCGTCAAAACGATGGTCCGTGGAGACAACATCACAAATAAGCTGCCGGGCCTGACGCAGCGACAACCCCCGCAAATTGCGGATGATCGCCTTCAGGCCGCCTTTGGTAATGCCGATTTCCAGCGGCGTCATGTCATGGATTTCGCGCAGTGTGGTTCGAATGAGCATGTCCAGTTCGGCATCCGACGGCAGTGAAAGCTCAAAGGGGCGGCAATAGGATTTCACCACCTCGGGAAGTTTTTCCTCGCTGTCGATCAGTACCAAAATACTCTTGTTCAGTTCAATTCGATGAATTGTATCCCGCAGCATTCTCAGGTTGACAACTGAATCCAGATGCCGGGCGGTATCCAGCATAACATAGATTGACTTGGTAGGACCGGAGGCAAATTCCTGCAAGCCATCGCAGATGTCGCGATGTGTGCTTTCAATGGAAAACACCGGGTAGTGTCCGTCCCTGATTCCTCGCCCGGCGGACCATATCTGCATGTGATACTCGAGATTCTTGGCGGCCCGGCGAATCACATCCAGTGCTTCGGTTTCCTCGTGGGTTACGATCGAGATACAACAGTAACCGGCTTTGATGAGCTTGATGAATTCTGTGACATCGTTCATTGGATATTTTCCGATTTGTCAATACTGGATGGGATCAAACATCTCTGAAGCTCTCGTGCGGCTGGCCTTCCGGCGGCGGAGCCATTTGAGACCTTCGCAGTGCCTGCAACTCGCGATGAATGGGCCATTGACCGAACGCAAGGATGCACATCATGATCAGATTAGCAATCGGGACCATCATCAACAATCCCATCGCCCAATGATAACCGGCCTTAGAAAAGATTTTACAATGGATAATCACGAAGAAAACGATTAATGCCAGCCAGATTACAAGGGGTGTTCGCTTAAGATAGTGTGCATCCGTGCCTCATCACATAACTCCAGAACTGTTGCCAGCGGCCCGTTGTTAACTTTAATGTTCACAATGCAAGAACACAACTGGCGCCATCCTCTTTCCACCG
>JAOUFG010000065.1 GCA_029858345.1 Phycisphaerae bacterium | reverse complement strand
GACTTTTGTTAAGGTACTCATGGGCCATCCTTTCAATAATGTTTACAATACGGTTTGCAAACATTATACGAGCGATTTTAGGATGGCCTACATATTATCTCCGCTGCGCATTGCTGCGCTTCCGACTTCGCTCTTCGAGCTACGACGGGACAAGCCACTTCGCAATGCTCCGGTCGGGATGACCGTGCGCAAGATTGGCTGAGGTGATTGTATATTGTAGATTGATACAACTTCGTGTTCTTCGCCCGCCGTGCTCGCGCCCGTCGCGGCAGGTGCCCTTCGTGGTAAAAATTTTGATTGCTGCTACCGGTTCATGAACAGAAAGACCATGTACCCTGCGTAGACGAGCAGCAGCAGGGCCCCTTCCCAGCGGTCGAGTTTTCGGTTTTTGCCGGTGAACATAAACACAAACAGCAGCACACTGGCCAAAATCACCAGCGCGATGTCATAGCGGTTGGCCGGTAAAAACGTCAGCGGACGAATCAGCGGGGTCACGCCGAGAACCAAAAAGATGTTGAAGATATTGGAGCCGACGACATTGCCCACGGCGATGCCGGGCTTTTTCTTGACCGCCGCGACCACCGAGGTCACCAGTTCCGGCACGCTCGTCCCGGCGGCCACCAGCGTAAACGCGATCACGCCCTCGCTGACGCCGGACCGGGTCGCGATAAACACCGCCCCGCCCACGACCCACCGGGCGCCGATGACCAGCCCGGCCAATCCCGCCGCAACCAGCAGCAGCGATTTACCCACCGTCAGCGACTTCGGATGCACGGTGCCTTCTTCGGCGGAGTTTTTCATCATGCCCGCGATGTAATACAGAAACAGCACAAAGAACGCCAGCATGACCAGCCCGTCAATCCGGTCCAGCAGGTTGCTCTTGGACGCATCGAACAGCGCATCGTTGGCCATGACCCCCAGCAGCACCGCCGCCAGCAAACTGAACGGAATCTCCTTCCAGACCGTGCCCTGCGTAATCGACAGCGGATAAATCAGCGAAGCAACGCCGAGAATCACGAGGATGTTGAAGCTGTTGCTGCCGAGAATGTTGCCGATGGCGATGGCGGTATCGCCCCGGACGGCCGACTGGATATTCACAAACAGTTCCGGGCAGGAGGTCCCGAACGCCACCACCGTCAATCCGACGGCCAGGTCGGAAATCTTCAGCCGACGCGCCAGCGATGAGGCCCCGTCCACCAGCCACGACGCCCCGCCAATCAAAAAAACAAAACCGGCTATCAACAGCAGAATTTGAACAGCCATCGCCTTAAATCCTTTCAGAAACATCCGTTAAACCCGAACTGTTAACATTATACCCCGGCATTCTGAGCAAAATCCAACAAAATTGTTTTTGCGAACAAGCGTGAAAAACAGAAAAAAGCAAACCGAGTGAAATATCCCCGCCGGACCGGGCGTTTTTTTCTGTTGAATGCTGCCGCACTTTGGCGTAGGATGGCCTGCGCCGTATATTTGGTTACAAGGTCTTTATTACGGAGGATTTGACATGAATCGACGAAACTTTCTCGCGGCGGGCCTGGCAGGCGGCACTGCCCTGACATCCCTGTCCGGTTCGGCCTTCGCCGCAGAAGAATCCGCTCCCCCGGCAGCCAAACCTTTCAAGCTCAAATACGCCCCCTCGATCGATATGTTCAGGCAACTGGCCGGAGACGATATGGTCGACCGGATCCGCTTTATGCACGATCAGGGCTTTGGCGCGGTGTTCGATAACGGGCTGATGAACAAGCCCGCCGATCAGCAGGAAAAAATCGTCACGCTGCTGAACGAATTGAAAATGGACCTGGGGCCGTTTGTCGGCTATGCCAATTTCGGCGAAGAAAGCTTTGTCCTGCCGCCGAAAGACATGAAGGACAAGATACAGGAAAATACAGCCCAGTGGATCGAAACACACAAACGAACCGGCGCCAAGTGGGTGCTGGTGGTCCCGGGTCGATATAATCAGCGTCTGGAGTGGGATTACCAGACCGCCAACGTTGTTGAGAATCTTAAATACTGCACCGAGGCATGCCAAAAGGCCGGCCTCGTCATCGTCCTGGAACCCTTGAACCCGCACGACCATCCAGGGCTGTTTTTAACCAAGATGCCCCAGGCCTACCAGATCTGTCAGGCGGTCGATAACCCGAGTTGTAAAATCGTGAACGACCTGTATCACCAGCAGATCACCGAAGGCAACCTGATCCCGAATATCGACCGCTGCTGGAGCCGGATCGGCGCCTTTCATATCGGCGACAATCCCGGCCGAAAAGAACCCGGTACCGGCGAGATTAATTACAAAAATATCTTTATGCATCTCAATAAAAAAGGATACGAAGGCGTTCTTTGTTGTGAGCACGGCCTCAGCCAAAAGGGCAAAGACGGGGAAGTTGCTTTCATTGAGGCCTACCGTGCAGCCGACAACTTTTCAATTTAGGAGAAATCATGAATCGCAGAGAATTTGTAAAAAACGCCGCTGTCGTTTCAGCAGGCACAATCGCTTTGTCCCATAGCCATATCTTTGCCGCCGGGAACCAGAAGATGAAAGTCGCTCTCGTGGGTTGCGGCGGCCGGGGCAAAGGCGCCCTGGAAAACTTTATTGAGGCCGCTAAGCATGTAAACGTTGAAACCGAAATTGTAGGCCTGGCGGACTTTTTTGAATCGCGCACGGACGAAGCGGTAGAGAAATTCGGCGTTTCCAAAGACCTGTGCGTGTGGGGCTCCGAATCCTACAAAGAAATCATGAAAACCGATGCGGATGTGGTTCTATTAGTCACGCCGCCGAATTTCCGACCGGTTCACTTTGAAGCGGCCATTCGTGCCGGCAAGCATGTCTTCATGGAAAAGCCGGTCGCGGTGGACCCGCCCGGCGCACGCAAGATTATGGAAATCGGCGAGATTGCCAAACAAAAAGGACTGGCGGTCGTCGCCGGAACCCAGCGCAGACACCAGCTCGAATGCCTGCAGACCAAATCTGCCATCGATAAAGGGGCCATCGGTCCCATCCGCGGCGGTGCGGTTTACTGGTGCGGCGGAGCGCTCTGGTACAAGGACCGCAATCCGGGCGAAGACGACGCGTCCTATATGGTTCGCAACTGGGTCAGCTTTGCCGAGATGTCCGGCGACCATATCGTCGAGCAGCATGTGCATAACCTTGATGTGGCCAACTGGTTCATCGGCAGACCACCGGAAATGGCCATCGGTTTTGGCGGCCGTGCACGACGAAAAACAGGCAACCAGTTCGATTCGTTCAGCATTGACTTTGACTACGGCGACGGCGTCCATGTCCACAGTATGTGCCGCCAGATCAATGGCACGTATAGTCGTGTCAGTGAATTCTTTACCGGCACCGACGGCGCCACCTGGGGCAGCGGCCCCGGCAAGAAAAAAGGCGAAGGATTCGCCCGGCAGGTTGACGTTGCCGATGTGCCGTATGTGGGCAGTCCATATGTTCAGGAACATGTGGACCTGCTCAAAGGAATTCTGGAAAACAAACCGCTGAATGAAGCCAAACAGGTCGCGACTTCGACGCTGACCGGCATCATGGGACGCATCAGTGCCTACACCGGGGAATTGGTACGCTGGAAGGACCTGACCGAAAACGAACAGTCGGCCTGGTACAATCTGACACTGAAACCAGCCGCACTGGATTTCGAAAACGGCACCGTAACAGCCCCGCCGGATGATATCGCCCCGGTTCCAGGTAAAGCATAAACGCCCCTAACGCTGAAGGGCATAAAAACTCAGTAGGAACACAAAAACCCCCGCTCAGGGGGTTTTTTCTTGACTTTCCCTGTTAAGATAGGTAAAATGAAGGCTGTCACTGGACCTTGATAATATGGAACCATCCACGGAGGGGCGACAGGAAAACTCTGAAAGGAGGGCTTATGTGTACCCGACCCGATTTCAAAAACGTATGGTGCGCCGTTCTTTTGCCGGTGCTGCTGGCCGGTTTGATGTGCCTGAACGGATGCAAGCCGGACAAAGAAACACTGAACCAGATTGAGGCATTGAAAACGGAAATGGCCGCTGTCCAGCAGCGGCTGGATGAACCAGACACCCGGACAGAAGCATTGACGCTGAAACTGGAAACGCTGTCCCAGGCACTGACCGAAACACAGGAAGACATTCGGAAATTCACCCGGCTTTCGGAAGAAAACGGCGTGATGGATTCGCAACTGAGCGCCGTCAAAACACATTTGGCCGAGGTCGCTTCCCAGCGCGACGCCGCGATGGCTGAAGCGAAAGAAACCCGCGCGATGCTCGAACAATTACAGAATGAGCTTGGTCGGCAAATCCAAAAGACCGCCGCACTTGCAGAACAGATCGCCGATCTCCAGCAAGCCCTCGCGGCGCCTGTGGAGGAAGCCGCTGCCGCCGTTGAAGAGAGCAAGCCAAAACCGGATGCGCCCATCGTAGGGTTCCCCGAGGCGCCGGGCTTCAAAGATTAGGGTGTCCAAAGAGAGGTGTGTTATCGGCCACGCCACGTGGCATTGTTGCTGCGTCCCAGGGGCAGCTTGTTCATTTCCATAACAAGCGCATCCCTGGAGATGGGTTTGACGAGGTAGCCGCTGCAGCCGTAATGAAACGCCTGCATCACCCTGGATTCCTGCCTGACAACCGTGGTCATAATCACCTTGACGCGGTCGGCTTCGTCGATGCCGTGTGTTTTTTCAACCTCACGCATCTGCTTGAGCGCTTCCAGTCCGTCCATTTCCGGCATCATAATATCCAGGCAGATCAGATCAAACGGCTCGGCCGCATCCAGTGCCTGCGTAAACGCCTCAACCCCTTCGACGCCGTTGGTCGCAAAACTGCATTCGCCGTATTCGCCCAGCAGGACTTGCATCAGGTCACGGGTGGCCGAATCATCTTCGACGATTAGAATCCGCGTCTGGGGTTTGCCTGGCTCGTTCTTCTTAAAAGACATCTCGAATCCTACATTAATTTCGTACCATTAAAACAACCGCCTTCCGTAAAAAGCACCCTTTCCGTATAACTACGGAAAAACGTACCCCTCTTACCATCGGCTATCAGGATATTTTACATAAATTTTACACTTTCCTGTCAACCTTTTCGGGGCTATGATTGTCTATACTCTCAGCGGGACACCCTTAAGGGTGATAAATTTGGCGCGAGCGGGTTCGAAACAAGACCTGTGCCGGACATCGCCGCGAAGAAGCCGAATTTTAAGTTGTTTACAACACGGGTCATAATGACACAACTGACGGACCGAAACCTGATGGATGCCTATCTGGCCGGCGAAAACGGGGCTTTTGAAGCGCTCGTTCGCCGGCACGGGGCGGCTGTGCTGGGATATCTTGTAAAAATGACACATAACAAAGACCATGCCGAAGATTCGTTTCAGGAAACCTTCCAAAAGGTCCACGAGCACGCCGCCACGTTCACCGGCGACAACCTGAAGCCGTGGTTGTTCAAGATTGCCACCAATACCGCTATCGGCAACTGGCGCAAAGAGAAAAAGCATGCCGCGGTTTCATTGAGCGTCCCGGTCGGCTGTCCCGACGGCGAGCACTGCCCCACGCTGGAAAGCACATTGCCGGCCAACACGCCGCAGCCGCATGAAAAACTCCAACTGGATGAACAACGGCGCACCGTGCGGGCCGCATTGGATAAACTTCCCGAAAAACAACGGGCCGCGCTGATCTTAAATTACTACCACAAACTGACCTATCATCAGATCGCAGAGTCACTCGACTGCTCGGTGAATACGGTCAAAACCCATATCTTCCGTGCATTAAAGAAAATGGCCGCCCTGCTGCCCAATCCCGCAGGAGGTATCGAATGAACCACTTAAACGAAGACAAACTCATCCAATACGCCTTTGACCTGCTGGACGCGGACGAACGACACGCCGCCCAACAGCATCTGGACGCCTGCGGCGACTGCCGAAACGCACTGGCAGCGTTGAAAGCGAAGTTCGCCGCGATGGATGCACTTGATGCGGACGAGATTCCCGCAGACGCATTAATTACTCGAACGATAACGCAGTGCAAACAGAAGCCCGGAACGGAAGTGACGGGATCGCGTCACCCTGTGGCAAACGTCTGGCACAGGGTCATCGCATCGTGTCGCTCCCGCTCCACGCTTTTGTCACAACCAAATATCCCGCCCTATCGCCGTGTGTGGGTCCAGTGGTCCGCGGCCGCCGCGGCGGTAGCGCTTGTCTGCGTTTTGTTCCTGCAGAACCTACCGGACACACGGGTTAAGAAACCAGACCCAATGTGGGCGAAGCATCCTGCTTCGGAATCGGGTGACGCCCTGGTTGCGAAAAAAGACAGCGATGCAATACAAATACCGGCAACACCCTTGCCCGACGACCGAATGGCGGCACTGTCGACCGCGGTCCGAAGCGATAAACAGGCCGCGTTCACAAATGGGGTACGGGTGGTCTCTGCGGACGAAATCCCGGATGTTCCGCCGTTCGCTCCGGCCAGTGCGATTGAACTGGTCGTCCTGCCCAAGCCGGACAAGACGCAGGTGACCATCTATAACAGTAAGGATTTGACGCTGGTGCGGGATACCCGCAAACTGACGCTCAAACCGGGCTGGAACTGGCTGCAGTTTATGTGGGCCAATACCCAGATCGACCCGACGAGCTTATCGCTGACACCGCTGTCACACGCCGACAAGGTCGATATTCAGTTGATTTCTTACCCTGCACGGCTCAAAGACATCGGCCGCTGGCTGATCCGCTCCGAGGTCGAAGGCGCGGTGCCGTTCGAGATCACCTATTTCGCAAGCGGTCTGTCGTGGCGGGCGTTCTACATGGGCACCATGAACGAAGACGAAACAACAATGGACCTGAAGGGATACGTCAACGTCTCCAACAACTCCGGCCAGGATTTTGAAAACACACAAACCCGGCTCATCGTCGGCGAAACCCGGCTGACCGAAGAGATCCGCACCCTCGCCCAACGCCGCTATCCTTACGGGCCTGATATTATGGATGATAAAGAAGGGCTAATAAGCCATGAAATCAATTACCCCAGAGACTGGAAAGACATATCAAATAGACGCAGAGATCTCCTGCTGGGGGCCGGTATTGCAGGATCACTTGACGGCCGCTATAGTGGGGCTCCAATCGTATATTGGTGGGACGGTGATCTTGGTGTCAAAGAAATCGAAAAAACAGGGCTGAGTGAATATTTTCTTTACACCATCGAGGGGACGGAAGACCTGACGAACCAGTGGACCAAACGGCTGCCGAGTTTCGACGTCAACGACATCCCCGTTAAAAGCCTGTATAAATATGATGACGACCGTTACGGCAAGCAGCCGGTAAGGTTTGTGTCTTTCAAAAACGATACCGAACACGAACTGGGCGAGACGCCGATTCCCGAAGGCAATATTAAAATCTATCGTAATCTGAATGATGCGCAAAACCTGTCTTACGTTGGCGGCAGCAATATCAAGTACATCCCCGTCAATGAGGATATCGAACTGAACCTCGGCCCCGCCCGATTGGTCAAGGTCGAACCGGTCCTGATCGACCAGAAGACCGAAAACCACACCTTCGACCCCAAAGGCAACATCGACGGCTGGGACGATATCGAAACCTACAAAGTCACCATCGCCAACACCCGGGATATCCCCATCGACATCGAGATCACCTGGAACATGGGAACGGATGCGTGGGAACTGGACTATGTGGATACGGCCTCAACCGCCAAAGATGCCATCACCTACAAAAAACATGACAAAAACCGGGCACGATACATGATGACCGTCCGGCCGAAATCGGAAAAAGTCTTTGGCCACACCATCCGCAAATACCGACAAAAACGCATCGAGGTCTACATCGAAAAGCAAATAGAGCAGGAGCAGGAAAACAAAACATTCACCGAGGACAAAAACGGGAATTTCACCCTGTATGTCAGCAATCAGAGTTTTGCCGTGAACCCTGTGGACATTCAGGTATTCGTTGATGGCAAAAAAGTCATCAGCGAAAAATTTGATGTTAACGGCGGAAAGATGCCGCAACACAACTGGATTCCGTTTCATTTCAAGGTAAATCCCGGCAACTATGATTTGCGAGTTGAATCGAAAAAGGGTAAAGCCGTTTTGAACACCTCATTTGAAATTAAAGACAAACACTGGGCGGTCATTGATTATTGGAACTATCCGAAAGTCACAGGCGGGGCCGGACCAACACCACCGTCATTTACGTTTAACATTCAAAATAAACCTATCGGATTTCAATAAAAAACTTTTTGAAAGGAGTAACGATTATGAGAACGAAAAGAATTTTAACATGTTTGTTAGTGGCCGTTGTACTTGTGCCTGCCGCGCAGGCGCGGACGAAGCTGGTGGCGTTGCCGGAGCGGGATGCGACCATCATCCGGCTGGACAACCCCAATGCCACGCTCATCGAAGAAGAACGCATCCTGACCCTGCAAAAGGGGCTCAACAAGGTGGACTTCTCGTGGAAGGCCGTCAGCATCGACCCCGATTCGATCCGGCTGACCGTATTGGACCATCCCGAAGAGGTCAAACTGCTCAATGTCAGCTATCCGCCCGGCGAGCCGGCACTGGTCTGGGAGATCGCCTCCGACGGCGACTACGCCGAAACCGTCCGCATCAGCTACCTGCTTTCCAACATCGACCGGCTGGTGACCTACAAGGCTATCGCCGACAAGGAGGAAACCCAGCTTGATCTGAAGAGCTACCTCGTCCTGCGGAACTTCTCCGGCGAGGACTTTGACAAAGCCCGCGTGCTGCTCGATTACGGCGACAGTTTCGAACAGGGCATCGACCACGAGGAGACCAAGCGGATGCTGTTTTTGAAGGCGCCCGAGGTGCCGATTACAAAAATCTGGACGTGGGACGCCGCCGCCCTGCCGTGGGACCCGGAAAAGCTTGAAAACCAGAACATCGGTATCCCCGTCAGCTACCGCATCATGAACGACACCGACAGCGGCTTGGGCGAGTTTGCCCTGTCCGGGGGCAAGGCCCGGCTCTTCCAGGATGATGGCTCCGAAAGCACCATCTTCCTCGGCGAGGATCACACCGCGCTGGTGCCGGTCGGCCAAAAGACCGAGTTGTACATCGGTGACAGCCGCGACATCGTCGTTACCCAGCGAAAGATGAAAGACGACAAGGTCGACCCGATAAAAAACAAAAAAGGTCACGTCATCCTTTACAACACCGACGAACTAATCACCGCCAAGATCGAAAACTTCAAGGACAAACCCGCCACGCTGACCATGATCCAGCACATCGGCGGCCAGTGGGAGATGAAGAAATGCACCCTCGACGGCAAGAAGGCCACCTACACCCGCAAAGACGCTTCGACGCTGGAATTTGAGATCGAACTGCCCGCCCGCACCGACAACGGCCCGGCCGAACGAAATCTCGAAATGCGGTACAGCCGGATTAATGCAAGACCGTAAAACAGGAATATACGAATGTACGAATATAGGAATATAAAAACATACATTCCTACATTCCTATCTACCTATATTCTTATAAAATCAGGAGCATAAAATGAGAAACCTAATATTTCCAACAATATTGATATTATGTGTTGCCGTATCCATTGCTAAGGTCGATCTTGTGACACTTCCCGCAAAGGACATGACGCAGTTGACGATTTACAACTCTGCCGATTTGACACTCGTGCGGGATGCGCGGTCGCTGACGCTCAAAGAAGGCGCCAACAAGCTGCAGTTCTCCTGGGCCAATACGCTGATCGACCCGACGAGTCTGTCGATGCTGCCCAAGGCCCATGCCGACAAGATCGATATTGCCGACCTGACCTTCCCGCCGCGGGTGCAGAACCTGGGCCTGTGGAATATTGAAAGCGGCATCGGCGGCAAGGTCCCCATCGAAATCACCTACCTGACCAGCGGGCTCTCCTGGCGGGCGTTTTACATGGGCACGCTCACCGAGGACGAAAAGACCATGCGCCTGCAGGGCTATGTCCGCGTCACCAACAACTCCGGCGAGGACTACGAAAACGCCCAGACCCGGCTCATCGTCGGCAAGGTCAATGTCCTCGACCGCATCGCCGAACTGGCGCAACGGCAGTATCCCTACGGCCGCCCCGGCGAACCGGTTCCGATGCCCAAAGCGGCGGGTGTTCCGGTTAGAAGGGCCAGAATGCTCAAGGAAGCTAAGAGCGAGCTAATAATGGTAGATTCTTTGGAAACGGCATTGAAAGCCAAAGAGATCAAAAAAGAGGGCCTCAGCGAATACTTCCTCTACACCATCGAGGGCACCGAGACGATTCCGCATACCTGGTCCAAGCGCCTGCCCAGTTTTGACACCGACGAAATCCCGGTCGTGAACCTATACAAGTTCGAGGAAGAACGCGGCCGGGTGGTACGCCGCTATTTGAGTTTCACCAATGACCAAGAGCACGAACTGGGCGAAACGCCCATCCCCGGCGGCGGGATGAAGGTCTACCGTACCGTGGATGATGACCAGCACCTGTCCTATGAGGGCACCTCATCGTTTAAGTACATCCCCGTCGGTGAAGAGGTGGAACTGAATCTGGGTGCCGTATCCGATGTGATTGTCGAACCGAAGCTGATGGACGAAAAAACCGACAACTACCGCTTCGGCCGCAAAGGCAACATTGACGGCTGGGACCAGATCCGCACATTCCAGCTTGAAGTCAAAAACACCCGCGACCTGCCCGTCAAGATCGAGATCAAACGCAACTTCGGAACAAATGCCTGGGACATCAAGAACGTCGGTAAGGCGAAGAAGTACTACGAAAAGGTTGACCTGGACACGGTCAAGTATACCCTGACGCTTGAGCCCGAAAGCGAACAGACGCTGGAATACATTCTGACCACCTACCACGGCGTCCGCGCCGAAGACTGGACAAAAGCACACAGAGATGATTAAAAATACGAAATTCGAATATCGAAATACGAAACAAATTTAAATGACAAAAATCCAACTGTTTCAAACGGATTGTTTTGAGAATTTGATTATTTGAATTTTGAATTTGTTTCGGATTTAGGATTTCGTGCTTCGAATTTAAATTGAAAAAGGCCCTGACCATCCGTGGTCCGGGCCTTTTACAAAAAATTAAAGCCGTGGCGGGCTTTCGAAATTGACAGGCAGCTCGACCACTTCGTCTGTTTCTTTCTGTGACCGTCGGGTTTCCGTCCCCGAAAACTGCCTGAAGCGAACCTCCCTGTCCGCGCGGGTCTTAAAAATTATCGCAAAAGACGCGATAGACGCAAGCGACGCAAACGTTCAAAAAAATAATTCTATTTTTTACCTTTAGCGGCTCTTGCGCCATTAGCGTCGTTCGCGTTAAAAATACTCGCGGCTTTTGCATTTCTTATTTTCAAAGAGCAACTGCATGCGGCTCGGCGGCGTTTAACTGGTACTGTGCCTCGAGCAGGGTTTCCATATCGGCGATCATCAGGTGACGAATCGTTCCTTTGCGAATCCGCAGCACGCCCATGCGGAGGACTTTTTCTTCCACGGCCCCGGCAATCGCCCGCGCCAGGGACCGTTCCAAACAGTAGTGCTCCATCAAATCCCGCACGATGCATCTCTTGTCCCAGACAGGATATTCGCTGTCAAGAACCTCAAGGCGGCGGCGCTGCAGCCGCCGGTTCAACCGGTGGGCGTTCAGGGCTTCCGAAGCGGCCCCGAAACCGGCCCCGTCCAATACCGTCAGAACCATCTGATGGATCTGGTCCGTCGTCAGCGCCTTCGAATCCGGATGGCGATACAGGAAATAGGTCACCGCATCGGACAGCATCTGCGCCGTCTCCAGGCAGTCGGACTCCACCGCCGCCATCGCCCGGTGCAGCGTTCCCAGCACCTTCGTATGAAGATAGGATTCTGTCGATCCGTCGGCTTTCAATACCTGAATCTGCATAGACATCCCTTTCCGTATCTGCACCACATCCTAAAACAGTTTTGGCTGATCGGCCGCGTCCGCTTCGGCAATCGCCTGGGTGACTTCATCCAGCAGGTCGCCGGCGTCCGTAAAATCACGGTACACACTGGCAAAACGGATATACGCCACTTTGTCCACCTTACGCAAAAACCGCATGGCCTGCTCGCCCAAAAACAGCGCCGACACTTCCCGGTCGTAATTGCGGAAAACCTCTTCTTCGATACGGTCGGCAATGTCCCGTATCTTTTCGGCGGGAACCGGACGCTTGTAGCAGGCCTTCTGCAAGCCGGCGACCAGTTTGTCACGATCATACGGCACGCGGGTGCCGTCCTTTTTGACGACGTTGAGCTTAGATGCCTCCCCGATCTTTTCGTAGGTGGTAAACCGGCGTTCGCAGCCCAGACACTCCCGGCGGCGGCGGATGATGCGTCCTCCCTCGCTCGACCGGGAATCGATCACTTTGTCATTATCTTCTTTGCAGAACGGGCATCTCACTGGGGCGTCCTTGCTGCTTAAAAGTAAAGTCCTGTCCAAAGCAACTATATATCCTTACCAGGCAATCTTAGCTCCTATATATAGTATGTCAACGAGAAATCAAAAATTTCAAAAAAATTTTATCGGTCCCGCCGTTTTTTATGAATTCTCGAAAAAAGAGTCGCCAATGTTAAAAACCCGCCCCCTCGTTTCGCCAAAATCAGACATATTCGCGCACCCCGTACAAAACAGCCCACAAATTGGTTTTTGGTTGACATCCGCGGCGTTTGGGTCTATAGTCTACATCCTTTTATACATCGGGTGAAAGGCAGGAACATCTCTGAGTCGTTTTATGGAACAGCCAGAGACCGATATCGAATAAAAATGAACTTTTAACCGTTAAACGCAATAGGAGATTTACGAAATGGCAAAGAAAAAAGCTGCCAAGAAAACAACCAAACGCGTCTATTTCTTCGGTAACGGAAAAGCCGAAGCAAACGCGAAAATGAAACAACTGCTCGGCGGCAAGGGGGCCAATTTGGCAGAAATGACCAGTCTGGGTGTTCCGGTCCCGCCGGGATTCACCATCTCAACGCAGACCTGTCACGACTACAATGCTCTCGGCAAGAAGTGGCCCAAAGGTCTTAAGGAAGAAGTCGCCAAGAACGTCGCCAAGCTGGAAAAGGCCATGAAGGCCAAGTTCGGCGATCCGAAGAAGCCGCTGCTGGTATCGGTTCGTTCCGGTGCCGCGGTTTCCATGCCGGGCATGATGGACACCGTCCTGAACCTGGGTCTCAATGACGACGTCGTTGCGGGCATCATCGAAAAGACCGGCAACGCCCGGTTTGCCTATGACATCTATCGCCGCTTTATCGACATGTTCGGTGACGTTGTCATGGGTTGTGAGCACGAACATTTTGAAGCTGCTATTCACAAAGCCAAAGTTAAAGCCGGTGTCGAAAACGACAACGAGCTGTCTGCTGACCAACTCAAGGCAGTGGTCGAAGATTACAAAAAGATCTACAAAAAAGACGTTGGCAAGATGTTCCCGCAGGACCCGATGGAGCAGTTGACATACTCCGTCAACGCCGTCTTCGGCAGTTGGGATGCTCCCCGTGCCATCCGCTACCGTCAGATGGAAAACATTACCGGGCTGCTGGGCACCGCTGTTAACGTCCAGGCAATGGTCTTCGGCAACATGGGCGACGACTGCGGCACCGGCGTTTGCTTTACCCGTAACCCCAGTACCGGCAAGAAAGAGTTCTATGGCGAATACCTCATCAACGCCCAGGGCGAAGACGTGGTGGCCGGTATCCGCACTCCGCAGGACCTTAAGCATCTCAAAAAAGACATGCCCAAGGCCTACAAAGAGCTGACCGCTTTGATGACCAAGCTCGAAAAGCATTATAAAGACATGCAGGACATGGAATTTACCATTCAGGAAAAGGTCCTGTACATCCTGCAGACCCGTAACGGCAAGCGTACCGCCGAAGCGGCCATCACAAACGCTGTTGACATGGTCAAGGAAAGATTGATCAAGCCCGAAGAAGCGGTCATGCGTGTGACCCCCGAACAAATCGACCGCCTGCTGCACCCGCATTTTGATGCCAAAGCCACTCGCAATGTCATCGCGACCGGTCTTCCCGCTTCGCCGGGAGCCGCCGTGGGACAGGTTGTCTTTGATGCTGAGGTCGCTGAAGCATGGGCCGCCAAGGGTAAGACCATCATCCTGGTTCGTATCGAAACCAGCCCCGAAGATATCGGTGGTATGGATGCGGCGGTGGGTATCCTGACCCAGCGCGGCGGCATGACCAGCCATGCGGCGGTTGTTGCCCGTGGTATGGGTAAGTGCTGTGTGGCCGGTGCCGGCGATGTTGTGATCAACTACAAAAAGAAATCCTTCACCGTCGGCAAGACCACGGTTAAAGAAGGCGACTTCATCAGCTTGGAAGGCACCGAAGGCCAGGTCATCCTCGGCAAGGTTCCGACGGTTGAGCCAAAATTGAGTGGTTCGTTCGGCCTGTTCCTGAAGATGTGCGACAAGATTCGTACACTCGGTATCCGCACCAATGCCGATACCCCGGGCGACAGCAAGCGTGCCCGTGACTTCGGCGCTGAAGGCATTGGCCTGTGCCGGACCGAGCATATGTTCTTCGAAGGCGAACGCATCTGGCCGGTTCGCGAGATGATCCTCGCAGCCGACGACTATGCAGCTCTGCTGACCGGTTTGGAAGACACTGAAGACAAAAAAGAAATCGCTGCACTGAATAAGAAATACGCCGGTGCCAAGAAGCAATTCGAAGGCGCCCTCAAGAAACTGCTGCCGTACCAGCGAAAAGACTTCGTCGGCATCTTCAAAGCGATGGCCGGTCTGCCGGTCACGGTTCGTCTGCTGGATCCCCCGCTGCACGAGTTCCTGCCGCAGGAAGCCGGCAACCAGAAAGAAATGGCCAAACGCCTGAAAGTAACTCCGGCTGTTGTCAAGGAACAGGTCGCAGCCCTGCATGAGTTCAACCCGATGCTCGGTCATCGCGGCTGCCGTCTGGCGATCACCTATCCGGCCATCTACCGCATGCAGGCACGTGCCATCATGGAAGCGGCCCTGCAGGTGAAGAAAACCGGCAAGAAAGTCCTGCCGGAAATCATGATCCCGCTGGTCGGTTCGGTTAAGGAACTGGCGATCGTCAAGGCCGATGTGGTTGACGAGATCGAACAGGTCTTCAAGGAAAAGAAATCCAAGATGCCGTACATGGTCGGCACGATGATCGAAGTGCCGCGTGCGGCACTGACCGCGGACGAAGTCGCGACCGAAGCGGAATTCTTCAGCTTTGGCACCAACGACCTGACGCAAATGACGATGGGCTTTAGCCGGGACGACGCCGGCAAGTTCCTCGGCGAATACGTCAAGCAGGGTATCTACGCGGTTGACCCGTTCCAGGCACTGGATCAGAGCGGCGTCGGCAAACTCGTCGAAGTCGGTATCGCACTCGGTCGGACGACCAATCCGAAGCTGAAAATCGGTATCTGCGGCGAGCACGGCGGTGAGCCGAGCAGTGTCGAGTTCTGCCACAGAGTCGGCATGAACTACGTCAGCTGTTCCCCGTTCCGCGTGCCGATCGCACGCCTGGCCGCCGCACAGGCAGCCATCACGAACAAGTAGTACTGGCAGCGCGGGCGTCTCGCCCACACGTACCGCCGGCTACCAGCCGGCAGGTCAGCGACTTGGTATAACGCAACACCCAAGGGCGTGTCCAACCGGGCACGCCCTTTTTTATTGTAGTCATCAGGGCCGCGACAGTCATGGAGCGGGCAAAAGCGTGGAACGGTAAAAGCTCTCCCCCTGCTAAGGGGGAGTGTCACGAAGTAACGAGGGGGTTTAGCAGCCCGCAGGGCGAAAGTGAGTTAGCCGGGGGCGTGAGCCCCCGGTAGCAGTGCCCCTAAGTTTTTAAGCCCGAAAAGGGCGGAAGAAATACAAGTTTTTCTTTCGCCCCTCCGGGGCTTATGTGTTTTAGCGAGAATTCCTTTCCGGAGGTTTACACCTCCGGCTAATAACCTTTCGAGCCTTCGGCTCTAAACCTCATTTTCCCATTTACAACACCCCTTTCCCGCTATACAATCTGCAATGTGTCACGCCAAAGCTTTAGCGACGGCGGATAACTAATACACATTTGAAGGAATAGGCAAAAGATGGAAGAAAAGAAAAAATTTAGTGTTTTCACAATTCTTGCTATTGTTACATTGTTATGCATTCCATTGTATGTTTTGTCAGAGGGGCTATTGAGTAAACCTAATGCCGTTTCCAGTAATAGAGTTTCGTGATTTTTCATAAGGGTTATGCTGCTTTCTTATGACGACGATAGGTTTTCCAATCTTGGATACTGATATTACGTTTGCGATTTCGCCACGACAGGTAT
>JAOUFG010000064.1 GCA_029858345.1 Phycisphaerae bacterium | reverse complement strand
AGAATTTCTTGTTTTCGTATTTCAAATCGTCGCTCCATGACTTTTCCTTTCCATGGGGACTATTCCCCTGGAAAGTTATTCGTATAAATGACTTACAAAACTTTAATTATGTTGGACAGTAAAACTAGGGACTACAACATCTCCATTCATATCAAACCATGGACTCATATCCGCTGCAATAGCGAACATATTGTTTTTTAAATTGTCGGTAACTGGATATTTGCTAAATGGATTGTGTATGGCATAGCTGACATGTTGATAAGAATCATTTCCAAAATCCCAAAGCTCTGTGACGTCTAAATTTTTTATATTTTCCCCTCTGAATTCTTTCTGATCCGATTGTGGACAAACAAAACTTTTAGGAGAAACATCGGCTTGACGTACTAATAAATACCAACATGCTGTGATGGTTCTTGGGCTATTAGACAGTTCTCCATTAAAATCAGGTTTTTCAAGGTCATAGGCAAACCCCAATTGTTTTGACCAAGGTCCTCTTCCAGGAAGCAGGGGATAATTGCCGTAATAATCATTGGCATAAACGGTCATGGCGGTTCCAAGACCTTTAAGATTCACACTGCAAACAAGTCGGCAAGCTTCATTTCTTATTTTTTGGAAAGCTAAATAGCTAATAGCTATTATCAGCAGAATGGTACAAATAAGAACGGTCAAGCCAACCCGTGTTAATCTCGATTCTTTTTGCATTTTTTGCTCCCTTTTTTTCAACTGTCATGCCGGACTTGATCCGGCATCCAGTTCGTTTCGCTCTGGACCCCGGCTCGGAGGCCGGGGTGACATTACTGCTGGGTATCGCGCTTTCGTTTCGATAGTAACAAGAGATTTCGCAGGGCGTCGGTGTCTCTTGCGGCGAACCAGCGTTCGTAGAAATCTTTTTCCTGTACGATTTGGGCGATGGCCATCAGGGCACGCAGGTGGTAGTTGCGTTCATCCTTTGTTCCCGCCAGGAAGAAAACGGTTTTGACCGGGTCTTTGGCGTGCGGAAAATCAATGCCGTTGGCGGCCCGCACCGGCAGGATTGCAAACTTGTTCTCGCCCTCGATGACCACATGCGGGATCGCCAGTCCCGGTTCCAGCACGGTTGAGCCCTCGGCCTCGCGGGCCGTCAATTTGTCCATCAGTATCTGCTTATCAATGTTGACTTCTTTGGATAAGACCGCTGCGGCCTGCTCGAAGACTTCCTTTGCAGTTTGCTTGCCTTTTAGATCAAAGATCGTACAGTCACTCAGCAGATGATCGAACCGGTCCGCGATGATATTGTCCCGTTCGAACAGAATGTCCCGCAGTTCATTTTCCAGCGTAGGCGAGAGGATTTCCCGGTCCGTCACCCGCTGAACGACGTGCATCACCGCTGAATCCCGTTTGGCCCGGTCTGCGACGTAAAGTTTATACCACACGATGCTGGCGATTAAAAAACTGCCGCTGATGCACAAGGGTACAATTCCTATTTCCATGAGCAGGATCCCATACACCGCAATCGTGGCGACGGGCAGGTATGGATAAAAAGGCACTTTGAATTTCGGGCGATAGGTCTGAATTTTACTCTGCCGCATCAGGATGACGCTGATGTTATCCATCAAAAACATCATCAGCAGCAGGGCCGAGGCGGTCTTGACCAGCAGTTCCAGTTCCAGAAACACAATGGCGGCAATCATAAATCCGCAGGTGATAAGAATACTGAACGTCGGGGTGCCGAAACGCTTACTGACCCTGGCCAGCATGCCTGGCAGCAAATGATCGCGGCTCATCGCCATCGGGCTGCGGGAGGCGGCCAGAATGCCGCCGTTGGCCGTGGTGATAAATGCCGCCAACGCCGCCAGCGTCAGCAGCACCACCCCCGGCGTTCCCAGAAAGACCCGTGCCGCCGTGGAAATGGGCGCATCCGATGCGGACAGATCCGCACTGTCCAATACCCCGATCGTCACGAAGATGACGGTGATGTACAGGAATGAGACCACGCCCCAGGCCAGCAGCATGCCGCTTGATAACCGTCGGCCCGGATGCCGCACCTCTTCGGCGATGGCGGTCACTTTGGTCAGTCCGCCGAAGCTGATAAACACCGCTCCGGCCAGCGTTAAAATGGTGAGTTTTCCCTGCGGGGCGTCCGGCAGCACGAACGGCTCCAACCGCGTCATCTTAACGCTGGAGATTCCCACCACGATGAAGGCGCTCAGCACAACCAGCATATAGGCCACCAGCAGGTTTTGGAATCGTGCGGTGCTCTTGACGCTGATCCAGTTCATCAGGCCAAAGAAAACACAGCAGCCCGCCGCAATTGCTTTCAATTGCCAATCAGCAAGGTGATACTCGAATGCGTATCGGCAGAACATTCGGCAGAACAGCGCGATACCCATAATCGCAAACGCGCTTTTCAGCGCCAGCGAAAACCAGTCCGACACACCGCAAAACAGTCCCCACAGTCCGCCGAGGCTGCGCTTGACATAGAAATAAGTTCCCCCGGCCCGGGGCATGGCCGTGGACAGTTCGGCTTTGGCAAACACACTGGGCAAAATCAGCAGCGATGCCAGCATATACGAGGCGATAATGGATGGCCCGCCCACGCGGTAGACGATCGCCGGCAGCACGAACAATCCTGAACTGATCATCGCTCCGGCGGCGATGGAGAAAATATCCAATAACCCCAGATGTTTCTTGAGTTTGACGTCCCTTTCCATGTTTGCCGAGCTCCATAACGATAATTGTTATCATATTCCGGTGCTAAAAGTATAGGTCAAATATCGACAAAAGTAAACATCCTTTTTAAGCTCAGATGCTGCCGATTCAAAACATTCTTGCTACAGGCGATGGTTATGGGTAGGATAGAACGGTCTATTGAATTTGCGGAGAGATATATGCGGATTATCGAAGACCATCAGGGTTTAAGCGGTCTGCCGAAAGGAATGGTGCTGACGATTGGCAACTTTGACGGGGTCCATCGCGGCCACCAGGCGATCATCAAAATGGCCCGGCAAACAGCTAAGCAAAAGCAAACGCAGGTTGCGGTGATGACCTTCGATCCGCATCCGGAAGTCGTTTTACGTCCGGAGCGGCCCCCGGAGATTTTGACACCGCTGAGAATGAAGTCGATTTTGCTCGAATCGCTGAGCGTGGACATTCTGATTGTTGTTAAAGATTCACTCAAACTGCTCAATCTGTCGCCGCAGGATTTTGTGGACCAGTTCCTGATGGAAAATCTCGCCCCGTCCGTGATCGTGGAGGGGCCGGACTTTAATTTCGGTTACGGCCGCAGCGGCGATATCAACACCCTTCGCGAATTTGGCAAAAGCCGTAATTTCGAAGTGGTTGGGGTGCCGTTTGTTGATACCGGTGTCAAAGACGGTGACGTTTCAGGCAGATGTTCCAGCAGTGCCATCCGCCGCCTTCTTGGAGAGGGCCGGCCGCGCCAAGCGGCACAAATCCTGGGCCGCCCGTTCCGTCTGGTGGGCCGGACGATTCCCGGCCGGGGGGTTGGCGTTCAGCTTGGGTTCCCCACGGCGAATATTGAACCGATTGTCCAGGTCATTCCCGCCGAAGGGGTGTATGCGGGCTATGCCGTCACAGGGGACTGCTTGGAGGACGTCGTGTTTGGCGGGCTTCGTCGGCCCGCGGCGATCAGTATCGGCCGCGCCAAGACATTCGTCGGCGACCATCCCCTCCTGCTGGAGGCGCATCTGCTGGAAGATAAGGTTGAGGACCTTCGCGGCAAATGGCTCGGGTTAGATTTTATGCGGTTCATCCGTCACCAGCAGCGGTTTGAGACGAAAGACCACCTGCGGCAGCAGATCAAAAAAGACTGTGAAAAGGCGTTGAATTATCTGACCTAATTGGAAGAAATTATTGGATCGGGAGATAGACGTTCACACAGTTACCTTTTTCGGGGGCGCTTTCGAGATCCATATATCCGTTGTGCTGTTCGATGTAGAGCTTGGCCAGCGGGATATCAAACCCTGTCCCGCACATATCTCGTGTCTGCTCCTGTGGTTCGCCAAGCGAGCGTATGGCCTCATTTGTTAACGCCAGCCCGTCATCCCGCACCGACAGTTGGATTTGCTGATGGTCCCTGAGATATTGTGTGGTAATTGAAATCGCCCCGGCATGTTCCGGCAGATTATCCAGCGCATGGGTGATGAGGTTGGCGACCATTTCTTCGATTTTATCCGCATCCAGCGATACCGGCTTGATTGCCCGGTCTTCCGAGAGCTGAATTTTGACATTCCTGTTTTTCAGGAGTGTGCTGTTGGCTGAGATCGCATTTTTCACAAGTTTGTTGAAATCACAGATCGTTTTTTGAAGCGGGTAGTGTTTTGTATATTTGATCAGATCCAAAACGAATTTCTTCAGCCGGATGAAATTTGGCTCAAAAATGTCCCAGCTTCGCTGAACGCAGTCATATTGCTTTCGCTTCAGCCCCAGTTGAATGATTTCCGCGGAACCGGAAACAACTTGGATGATGTTTTTGGCCAGGTGCGACAGATTTAACACTGATTTTCCGGACAGATACAACTGCTGCATGTCCTCCGGCAGGGCTTCAATCTCACATACCTTGCTGCTTTGATGTTTGTCGATTTTTGACGAATTTGAATGCATTAGTTTATCTCGATTACGCTTTTAAGAGGTATCGGAGAAAAACAGGGGCTTCTTGACATCAAAAAAGACAAAAAAAGCCAGATCCTAACGTGTAGAACCTGGCTTCGGAGGAGGGTGATGAAAAGCTCATAATATAATATCAATAACTCCGTTTTATCTATCGAAAACCAGAGGGTAAATCTTTAATAAATGTACTTAATCTCGTATAAAATGTGATTGTTTGAAATATTAAGCGTGCCATGTCCGGTTTTATCGGTCCTAAAAAACAACTTGCTAATAAAAGTTCCCTGCCGTTATACTGTGTGAAAGAAGATAATGCCGGGATTATATAATTATGGACAAAAAAGTGACCCTTTCAGATCTGATGGATGCCAAGCAGGCCGGACGGAAAATCGCTGCGGTTAGTTGTTATGACTATACCACGGCGCGGCTGGTTGCTCGCGCCGGGGTCGATATGATCCTGGTGGGGGATTCGGCGGCCCAGGTTCTGCTGGGTTATGAGAATACGCTGCCGGTGACGATGGATTTTATGGTGACGATTACCGCCGCAGTTCGCAGGGCCGCCCCGAATGTGTGTCTCGTGGCGGACATGCCGTTTCTGTCGTATCAGACCAGTATCGCGGATGCGGTTCGCAATGCGGGGCGATTTTTCCAGGAAACCGGTGCACAGATCGTCAAGGTCGAAGCCACCGCTGCACATCTGGACGTGGTCAAGGCCATCAGTGATGCCGGCATGGCGGTGATGGCTCATATCGGTATTCGACCGCAGCAAATTACAAAGCTCGGCAAACTCAAGGCCGAAGGCACGACGGCGGGCCTTGCCCTGGAGTTGGTGGACCTCTCGAAAAAGATGGTTGCCGCCGGGGCCAGTTCGCTGCTGTTGGAGGGCACCGCCCGCGAAGTGTCGAAGATCATTACGGAAATGAGTCCGGTTCCGGTGATCAGTTGCGGCAGCGGCCCGGACTGTGACGGACAGATTCTGATTATATCGGATATTCTGGGCCTGGACGGCGAACCGAAACCGAAATTCTCAAAAGCATTTGCTCAACTCGATGAGCCGATTCAACGTGCTGTGGGTGATTTTGCCCAACAGGTTCGCAGCGGCCGCTATCCTTCCGATGAGCAGTGTTATCATATCAAACCCGGCCAGTTGGAAAAACTGACGGCCATGCTGACAGACTTACACTAAACGGGGTCGTTTATGCCTGAACAACTCACAGAATCATCTCCGGAGATGCCTGTAAAACCCGTGTTTCTTGTGGACAGGCCGGTCTTTCTGGATTACGCGTCGTACATTCGACGGATTCTGGTCGGTCTTGCCGGCACCGCACATGCTTCGGCATTAGTTTGCCCGTCCACTGTGGATGCCCAGGCGATCCTTTGCCCCTCGGTCGAACAGATCGAGCACCCCGCGCTGCGGCTGCCTGTTTTCTGGCTCCAGAACCGTAATATATTGCTTGACCGGTTGCTGCGGTTCAAGCCGACGATTCTGCATGCGTTTTGCCCGGGACAAATCCATCTGGCTCACTGGCTCAGCAAACAGCTTCAACTGCCGTATGTTGTTACGTATCACAAAAATCCTTTACACAAAGGGCGTTTTGAAACGTGCATCCATCATGCGGTCAAGGTGATCGCTCCTTCGAAAACAATTGCGGATGAACTGGCTAAAAAGCATCCTCGTATGAAAACACAGATCGAGAGCATTCATATCGGCGGCTTTGTCGATGATCGATGCTGCTGCTTTTCGCGAAGCGGCAATGTTGCCAGCTTGATTGTTGCCCATCCGTTAAATTCGATGAGATTTTTCGAGCCGTTTTTGAATGCTGTTCGCCATCTGGTGTTGGACGGGTTCGAGGTGATGGTGGCGATTATGGGCAAGGGCAAGGCCGAAAAAGCGATTCGAAATTATGTTCGAAAGCTGGGCCTGACTTCGATTGTCACGGTGGTGCCGCCGATTCGTCCGATACGAAATGTTCTGCGCGGAGCGGATATTTACGTGCATCTGTCCGACAAACACTATTTTGATGCACAGTTGCTGGAGGCGATGTCGGTGGGGTTGGCTGTTGTCGGCAAACCGGAAAGAACCAGCGGACTGATGGCCGACGGACAGACCGCGGCTTTCTGGGATCCGGAGGATGAACTGAATATTTACGGTTGCCTGAAGACCCTGCTGGGCCAGCGGGATAAAAGCCGTCAGCTTGCTCTGAACGCCCAGGCCCACCTGCGGCAGCACAACAGTGTCAGCGGCATGGTTGACCGGCTCATGAACACCTATATTGAGGCGCAGCAGTGGTACAAACAAAATCAAAAAGCAACGGAGCCGGCTCCCGCCATCGAACAGGCCTCCTGAAAACACTTCTGCACTGGTACACCAAGCTGTTTGCCGTGTGGATCGTACTGTTTGCAGCGGTGGGATATTTCTGGTATCAGCCGTTTGTGTTCTTGGCAAAAGCAAAAATGTTCGGTGCCGCCGCGGAAAAGTGGCCCCAGGTGTTTCAATCGCTGCGCAGTCCCAACCTGTGGTTTTTTTCCCTGACGATGTTCGGGATCGGGGCGGTATTGACGGTGGCCGATTTCAAAAACATCGCCAAACGGCCCGTGATTGTCCTGATCGGGTCGGTGGCGCAGTTTACCATCATGCCGTTGGGGGCGTTTGCGTTGGCGAAAGTGTTCGGCCTGCATCCAATGCTGGCGGCGGGGCTGATTATCGCCGGCTGTGCCCCCGGGGCCATGAGCAGCAACGTGATGAGCTATATCGCCAAGGCGGACGTGGCGTATTCGGTGTCGCTGACGACGGTCTCGACGCTGCTGTGTCCGCTGCTGACACCGGCACTGACAAAATTGCTGGCCGGACAGGACATGCCCGTGCCGTTCTGGAGCATGTTTTTTCAGATTATCTTTATGGTGGTGCTGCCGCTGGGGGCCGGATTTGCGGTGCGGCACTTCTTTGCCCAAACGATTGAAAAAATCAAGGACATCTTCCCGGCGATTTCCGTAACGTTCATTATTTTTGTCTGCACGCTGGTCATCGCGACCAACCGGGAAAAGATGCTCCATGCGACCGTCGCCATTGTCACGGTTGTCATTTTGCTGAACGTGTACGGCATGGCCTCCGGCTACGGCGTGGGCAAACTGTTTCGCATGCCCTTTAGCCAGCGGCGAACCCTGTCCATCGAGATCGGGATGCAGAACGCCGGACTGGGCACCGTGCTGGCCATCGAACACTTCGGCCCCGAAGCCGCCATCCCAACCGCCTTCTTCGTCTTCACCTGCATCATCACCGCCTCCATCATGACCGAAATCTGGAAAAGCAGAAAGGAGTAACAGTGAAAAAACTATTTAAGCGAATTTTGTATTTATTTCTCTTGTGCGTTCTTTTATTTGTGGCATTCATGTCTGGCGTGATCTTAACATCTTATGTCCGTCGAAAGGACCAGCAACGTTATGATGCTTGGTCAGCCAAGAGAGTTATGGAATGTACCGAACTTGTTCGTGAGGGTCTAAATGAAGATGCCATAAGAAGGCTTGACAATGTAAGCAGTGACCTGTTATTTCGTTCTGCTTATGATAAAGACCATACTGAAATGAAAGAGTTGCAGGAAGACATTCTCTCTGTCTGGCAGGAAGCGAAAGTCTATTATGAAAAGTATGATGTGCAGGGAAGTCGCCATAGTATGGTCGGCCCGGTAGAGAATAAGTTGGATTATGTGCCTTTCTCGTGGAGAGAAAAAACACGGCGGCAGTTCGAGGCAAAATATAAAGGAGGCATCCTGCAAGTTGTTCCGGAATTGGAAATCGTCCAATGGTTTGGGCCAGAACTGTCACTTGTTGAGAACAGGGACAATATTGTCCTGCTTGACTTTTGGGGAACCCAATGCGGACCCTGTTTGAAAGGAATGCCGAAAGTCCAGCAGCTTTATGAAACATACAAAGATAAAGGGCTTGTTGTTGTGACAATGACATTTCCCGGAGATAACAATGAGGCCATCCAGCGAATCATTAGCGAGAACAACTATACATTCAGAGTGGCAAAAGCAAAAATGTCGACGATTGAGGAATACGCTGTTGCGGCTATTCCAACCTATTTCTTGATCGATAAACAGGGCAGATTGGCTTGGGGGCCAGAACACGAAGTACCATCGATTGAAACGATTGATCAATTACTTCGCTAGGCATCACGGGTGGCGCGGTCAAGCTGTTTGTCCGTCGAAGCTTTAGCGAAGATGAATGCTTGGCCGTGGCGAGGCAAGAAAATGTAATAATTGTAAAAGCAAACTGTTAAGTTGTCAGCCCGTTAGGGCGATATGTTGTAGCCCCATCCCGTGCCTGTCCCGCCGAAGCTGAAAGCGAAGGGGGAAGGGTGGGGAAGGAAAAACGCATCCCCAATTTTTTAAGCCCCAACGGGGCGGCATAATCTCATTGGACCCCATGCCGCCCGCTGCGCGGGCTCAAGAATTGGGGGATATCTTCACCCACGGGCTCGCGCCCGAGGCTACAACATGCCGCCCTTGCGGGCTCAGGAATAATGGCCTTTCGGGCCGGAACACTTGAAAAGCGGCCCACCCCGTCCTATACAGGCGAAGTGGCGGGATTTGACTTTGTGAGGTCCATTTTTTCGGCAAAAAACCTATTAAAGCTAAATTTCTCATAAAAAACAATAAATATATTGTGAATCATTGAAATAAATACTATATTTATATTGTAATTATGCCGATATGTTACTATGTATATATTGTAAATTAATAGGTGCCTTATGAGAGCAAAATATAAAAAATTGACGACAGAACAGCTTGATGCGGTGTTGAGCAGATTTGAACCCCTGAAAACACTCCCCATGCCGCCCAAGGGCTGGGTTCGCGCCGTTCGGGATGCGCTGGGGATGTCGGCCCGGCAACTTGCAAAGCGGTTGGGAGTCAAGCAGCAGCGGATTGCCCGTATTGAACAGGACGAAAAGCAGGGCAAGGTCACGTTAAACACGCTGCAAAATGCGGCCGAGGCGATGGACTGTGTATTCGTTTATGGACTGGTGCCGCGGGAAACGCTTCAGCGGACGATTGAGGAGCAGGCCAAACGCATTGCCCTAAAACGGATGGCCCGCAGCAATCAAATGATGCGATTGGAAAAGCAGGAATTAAGCGACTCCCAAAAGCAAAAAGCGCTTTATGAAGTGGTTGAGGAAATACTGAATACAATGCCTCGTACGCTGTGGGACGAATAATACCCTTTAGGGTAAAAATTTCCGCGAGAAAAAGTCTTACGTTCTTCGCATCAAAACATAGCCGCGCAGTGATCGAATTTTTTTAGTGTGATTGGCACAATGATTGACTTTCAATATCCAGACGGCGCTATGCCCCTCGATAAAAATGAGATCGACGGGCTGATTCCGACCCATATTACAACACGGGCCGAACTGGACCGATGGGAGCAGGACAACATCAACGAAGCATTGGCATGGCTCGATTCCCGTAGGCCCAAAGATATTCTGAATGAACCCTTCATAAAACAGCTTCACAAGCGAATGTTTGGACAGGTTTGGAAATGGGCGGGATCATTCAGACAAAGTGACAAAAACATCGGTGTTTCATGGTATATGATTTCCAGTGAGCTGAAAAATCTATGCGATGATGTTCGGTACTGGATTGCCAATAAGACGGTTGCCGCCGATGAAATCGCCGCACGATTCCATCATCGGCTGGTAAAAATCCATTTGTTCCCCAATGGCAATGGCCGGCACGCCCGTTTAATGGCGGATATCTTATTGGAGCGGTTTTTAAGCAGACCGCTATTTACCTGGGGCAGTGCCAGTCTTGCAAAAACGGGGGATGATAGAAAACGGTATATCGAATCACTGGTTGCTGCGGACAGAGGAGATTATGAATTGTTGTTGAATTTTGTGAGGTCGTAGCCCATTATGGAAATTATACCCTTCAGGGTAGTAAATTCCCGCGAGCGGAGTCGAAACTTACGCTCACTACTCTACATAGCCGCGACCTAACGGGAATTTTCAATCGTGACCACGATACCTTAAGGATTATATAAGATGGCATACGTGCATGGTTATTCGGAAAGAGAAACGCAGCGGCTGTATGAGCAGGCCGAGATTCTGGAAGGCATTCTGCATACGGGGACCGAGTTTCCTGCCGGGGCAAAGGTGCTGGAGGCCGGTTGCGGCGTGGGAGGCCAGACGCGGCTTCTGGTTAAGCGAAGTCCCGATGCGGTGTTTACCTGTATCGACATTTCAGAAAAATCGCTGGCTACAGCCAAAAAGCTCAAAGAGCAGGGCGGTTTTGAGAATGTGACATTCCAACAGCAGGATATTCATAAACTCAGCTTTTCCGATGAAGCGTTCGATTATATTTTCATCTGCTTCGTGCTGGAGCATCTGGACGACCCCGTCGCGGCATTGACCGAACTCAAGCGCGTACTCAAGCCCGGCGGCACGATTACGGTTATCGAGGGCGACCACGGTTCGTGCTTCTGGTATCCGGAAACGCCGGAATCCGTCGTGGCGTGGAACGGCCTGATCACCGCCCAGCGGGCACAGGGCCACGACCCGAACATTGGGCGTCGTCTGACCCCACTGTTGACCGAGGCCGGATTCGACGTGCAATCCTGCAAGCCCGCCTGGCTCTATGCTGACCGGCTCAGCCCCGACCTCCGCGACGGCATGGTCAGCCATATCATCGTTCCCATGGTCCAACCCGCCGAAAAGCAGATATTGGCTGAAAATCTTGTCCCCAAAGACGTCTATCAGCAGGGCATCGCCGACCTGTCCCGCGTGGACCAAATCGACGAGGGGACCTTTTTCTACACATGGTTCAAAGCCGTTGCCAAGAAAACGTGTCAATTGGAAACTCAACCAGCGTAGAGGCGTCTGGACCCCGGATCAAGTCCGGGGTGACATGTTCAGGGGGCTCTAAAAAAATCCTTGTAAATCCTGCTTGTCCGCCGTAACTTTAGTGAAGGCGGATTGATCCCGTCTAAAAATGACCCTTAAAGGGTCTTGAGTATCGCGCGTTAAGTCAATTGTGAAATGGAGTCCTGCTTAACCGCGTAGAAAGATGAATAGAAATCGTAGATATCGTTGGAATTATGAAAATCATAGCCGATCAAAATATACCGTTTGTTAAAGAATGCTTTTCGAGCATTGGCGATGTCACGCTGGTCGGTGGCCGGGAGATTACGCCGGAACTGGTTAAAGAGGCCGATATCCTGCTGGTGCGCAGCATTACCAAGGTTAACGCGGACCTGCTGGACGGCAGCCGTGTCAAGTTTGTCGCCACTGCCACCATCGGCACCGAGCATGTCGATCAGGACTACCTGACCGACAACGGTATCGGCTTTGCCTCAGCTCCCGGCTCGAATGCCAACAGCGTCGCCGAATATATTGTTGCAGCGTTATTGGCCCTGGGCAAAAAACACACATTTACGCTTGAAGGCAAATCCATCGGCATTGTCGGCGTGGGCAATGTCGGCTCAAAAGTCCAAACAAAGTGTACTGCTTTGGGTATGAATGTCGTCCTGAACGACCCGCCGCTGGCCCGCCAAACCGGTGACACTAAATATCGTCCCCTGGAAGAGTTGTACGACTGCGACTTTATCACGCTGCATACGCCGCTGACCAAAGACGGCCCCGATCCGACGTATCATCTGGCGAATGAACAATTTTTCGCTTCGATGAAGCAGGGTGCGTTCTTTTTCAATTCCTCCCGCGGCAAGGTTCATGACGAAGCGGCCCTGAAAAAGGCCATGCAGTCCGGCAAACTGGCTGCGGTGGTGCTGGACGTCTGGGAGACCGAGCCGAATGTCGATCCGTGGCTGCTTCAGAATGTCGATCTGTCCACGCCGCACATCGCGGGTTATTCCTATGACGGCAAAGTTGCAGGCATGATCATGATCTACGAGGCATGCTGTCAGCATTTTGGTTTACATGCAAAGCATAATATACACGATTTTTTGCCCGAACCGGATGTACCCGAAATCATCATTGAAAATGAACGTATCCGGCATGAGAATGAGGAGAAAATTCTTCATGATACCGTTCAGCAGGTTTATGTCATCAACCGTGACGATTTTAACATGCGGGAAATCCTTCTTCAACCCGAAGGCGACAGGGGTGCCTGGTTCGACGGGTTGCGCAAGAACTACCCCATTCGCCGAGAATTCCAGAATACCAAGATTGTCGTGCCGGGGATTGATTGCTGCTTAGTGAATAAAGCCGCCGGCATTGGTTTTAAGGTCTCACTGTGATGAAAAAAATGCCGGACATTCTCAAATGGCCTTCCGGCATGCTGGATTTTTCCGGCGGGGCGATTGTGATGGGAATTCTGAATGTCACGCCGGACTCGTTCAGCGACGGCGGGCGGTTTGTCGATGTGGACGCGGCCATTGCCCGCGGCGTCGAAATGGCGCAGCAGGGGGCGGCCATCATCGACATCGGGCCCGAGTCCACCCGCCCCGGTGCGGAGGCCGTGCCTGTTGACGAGCAGATCATTCGTGCGGTTCCTGTCATCGAGCAGCTTTCTTCGAAAATTGATATTCCCATCAGCATCGATACCCGTGTTCCGCAAGTGGCTCTGGCGGCGATTGAAGCCGGGGCTTCGATCATCAATGACATTACGGCTCTGGCCGATGACGCGATGCTGCAATTAGCCGTCCAAAAACAGGTGCCGGTTGTCCTGATGCACATGCAGGGCACGCCGCAGACGATGCAGGCCGATCCGCACTATGATGATGTTGTTGCGGACGTGTCGGAGTACCTGATGGAGCGGGCCAAAATGGCTGAAGAAGCGGGCATTGCCGCTGAACGCATCGTTCTTGATCCCGGTGTGGGGTTCGGCAAGACCACCGAGCACAATCTGTTGCTGCTGAGTCATCTTGACCGGTTATGCGAGATGGGCTACCGGGTATTAATCGGTGCCAGCCGAAAGCGTTTCATCGGTCAACTGACCGGCAAAAACAACCCTGCCGACCGCGTCTTTGGCACCGCCGCGACTACCGCGATCGCTGTCGCCAAAGGTGCCTCCATCATCCGTGTCCACGATGTCACCGAAACCGTCGATGTCGTCAAGGTCGCCAACGCCATCGGCCGCGCATAAAAAAACGCCGGCGATCATCAACCACCGGCGTTGACAGGCAGGTAAATAAAATTTGGTTCAAGGGAAGATAAGTCCCCTTAAATCGGGTTCTTCCTGAGTATTTTTAGTCAGGTTATCTTCCCTTGAACCTTATTTTTTCTTAAGGGCACCTCTAAAAATTCAAATTCCACAATGCCAATGCCGCGTTTTTATCCCGTCACTGCCGTTCCGGGCTTTTGTTTTCCACATTTTTAGAGGTTGCCTTAATTCTGTATTCTCAATTCTCAATTTAGTCATCCGGCGATTTCGCGCATAGGGGTCTAATCCACAGATGAACACAAATTTTCACAAATAATTTTTAACTCAAACTGACCGATTTTATGCTGCGAGGAGTTTTTCCAGGCGGCGGATAACTGTTTTTTCATGAGACACTTTAATCACATTTTGAACCTCCTGATGCCAGATGATCTGATGCATGCGGGCTTTGAGTTGGCTGATCGGCGGTACAGACAGCATCTCCTTGGTCTCGTTTTTGTCGCCTTGTGCATGTTGGTCTTCAATACCAACGTGGGTCAGGCAGGCATAAAGGCACATAAGTAAAACCGCCAAAAGCGCTGGACACCGGACAAAATGAAACCAGAAATTATGTCATTAATTATACTCTTTTTATCGAGATTGGAATTACCATTTTGCGTTATATTTTTATATTATACAGACAAAAATTGACGTATATTGATAATTCGGATACAATAAAGTAACAGATTGTTTGTCAGGAAATTTTTTATGAAAAAAATCCCGAGAATCATTGTTATTGCGCAAACGATTTCTTCTTATGGACGCGGTCTGATCCGGGGCATTGCCCGTTATTCCCGACTTCATGGCCCCTGGTCCTTTTTTAGCGAACGCGGGGAACCGCAAGATATCTTACCGTTATTGAAAAACTGGAATCCGAATGGTGCCATTATCTGCACCGCCGAGGAGAAAATCAATAAAACATTGATTCCGTTTGATTTACCAACCATTGTCATTCCGTCAAAAGGCTTAGTTGCCGGTTATCCGAATATCTTCGGCGACTGGGAAAATGACAGCATAATAGCGGCGGAGTATTTTTTAAATTTAGGCTTCAGAAATTTTGCTTATTGCGGCTTTAGTAATTTGGAATGGTCGAAGTTCCGTGCCAGGTATTTTTTTGAAAGGCTTGCCAAAGAAGGAAATGAGGAGGTTTTTTTTTACGATAAACCATTTTTATTTCTGCACAAAGATTGGCAAAATGAACTGGAGGAATTAGCTGATTGGCTTGTTTCTTTGCCTAAACCCGTTGCTGTGATGGCTTGTAACGACGAACGCGGCAAGCATGTACTCGAAGCCTGTAAAATAGCAGAACTTGCCGTTCCCGAACAGGTCGCTGTACTCGGTGTTGATAACGATGAGACCATCTGCGAGTTATTAACCCAACCGCCACTGTCAAGTATCGCTGTCAACACCGAAAAAGCCGGCTATGAAGCTGCCGCATTGCTTGATAAAATGATGCACGGTCAAAAGGTGCCCGATGAAAACATTATTGTCCAGACGATGCAGGTGGTCTCCCGGCAATCCACCGATATACTCATGGTGGATGATGAAAGTGTTGTAAAGGCCGTCAATTTCATCCGCTTAAATGCAAAACGGCCGCTGCAGGTGGAAGAAGTCGCCAATACGGTTGGCATGAACCGGAGGGGTTTGGAACGGCGATTTAAAAAAAGTCTGAACAGATCTATTCACGAAGAAATACGTCGTGTTCGTATCGAGTTAATTAAAAAACTTTTACTGGAAACAAACATGACCGTTTCTCAAATCTCCAACCAGCTTGATTTCAACGAAATACCCCATTTAACTCGTTTTTTTTCCCGAGAAACGGGTATGAGCCCCAATGAATTCCGCAAACAACACTTGGGTAAAATTCAAAAAACATCTTAATATGTCCCGTTTTCTTTGGGAGTCATGACAACTTGAGAGTTTATTGTGTCGCAATAATACAATTAAAAACCGCAAAACGGCATTCTTTCCGGACATCCAATAAACTAATATACGTATGAAGTTTATGATCACAATGATAAGTTTAGGAATAAATCGATGAGTTTGATCCAAAAAGCAAGAGACGAATTTTTTATCCAGCGAAAGTTCGGTATTTTTGTCCACTGGGGCTTATACTCACTGCTCGGGGGGGGAGTGGAAGGGTCAAAGAACACCCTACATCGGTGAGTGGATCATGAAACGGTGCCGGATTCCGGTTGCCGAATACGAAAAGCTTGCTACTCAATTTAATCCGACCGATTTTGACGCTGAAAAATGGATTGATATTATTGACCGATCCGGGGCGCGTTATTTTTTGTTTACGGCCAAACATCACGATGGCTTTTCGATGTACCGGTCACAAGTAGATCAATACAACGCTATCGATGCCTCACATTTTAGCGTCGACCCGGTGGAGGTCTCTTATCTCAGGCGTGCCGAAAACGCGGGATTAAATTCTGCATTTATTACTCTCAGGATCAGGATTGGCATCATCCACATGGAACCGGCAACGATTGGGATTATGATGAACAAAAGAAGAATTTTTGTAATATTTTAGCCATTTGAAGCAGTGAATTCTTTTAATGCTGGCAGAGTACCGGTTTCGAGGTAGACTTTCAATGCCTGTTTGACCGTCTCCA
>JAOUFG010000063.1 GCA_029858345.1 Phycisphaerae bacterium | reverse complement strand
CAGGCCGACGTGGACATCATTAAAAGCCCGAAGGTCGAAGGCACCGTCACGGCGACCCTGACGGATGTGCCGCTGTCTGAGGCGCTGACGAATATTCTCGAGGCGCATGGCTACGCCTATATCACCACGGACAATATCATCCGCGTTGTTCCCAAAGACGAAATTCACGAGGTACGCGAAAAGGTTGTCAGCCAGGTCTTTCGTGTAACCTATGCGAATGTTAAAGATGTTGAGACGGCGCTGGGGCGGTTTATTTCTGAACAGGGTGCGATTTCCTCGAATCCCGGCACGAGCAATATCATTGTGACGGACACCGAAAGCAAGGTCAAGGCGATCAGTGCGTTTATTGAGGAAATTGATCGTGAGACTCCTCTGATCCTTGTAGAAGCGAAGATTTACGATGTTACCTCGACCGAAAATTTTGATCTTGGCGTTGAATGGCAGGCCGGAACCGCAACCAGTTACGGAAGCGTGCCAACCGGGGCAACGCTCGGAAGCGGCTACAGTACACTTGGCAACATGCTCCAATCATCAGTAACCGATCCGGCATTAACCGGTGCTTTTGCCGGCAGCACCAATAAAACCACGGCAACAGATGCGTCACTTCGATTCGGTATTCTGAACGACCATATCAATCTCGATGCGGCACTTCGCGCGGCCCAGGAGGATATACGGGCAAAATTACTTGCCAGCCCCAGAATCATCGTGATGGACAACGAGGAAGCCATTATCAAGATTGTTGAAGAAATTCCTTATCAGGAGTTAACACAAAGTTCCGAGGGCGGCAATATCGGAACGACTGAGTTCCGTGACGTCGGTGTGGAATTGATGGTGACCCCGCATTTGACACGTGACGGCAAGATCCGTCTGGTATTGAACCCGAAGTTCAGCGTTCGTACCGGCGAGGCACTTACTGTGACCAGCGGCTCTCAGTCCAGCGCTCAGCCGATCGTGGCTTCTCGTGAAGAAAGAACGACGGCATTGATTCAGGACGGCCAAACAGTTGTGATCGGAGGCCTGAAAAAGCAGGATGTTTCTCAGCAGCTTAACAAAGTTCCACTGTTGGGGGATATCCCCTTGCTGGGCGGACTGTTTCGTTTCGAGGGCGAAAAAACCGTCAATAGCGAATTGGTCATCTTCATTACGCCGCAGGTGGTCGAGGATTTTGCTTTGTCTGAAGACGAGGAGAGATGTCTGGCCAACACCACGTTTGTAGCCCCTCAGCTTCCCGAAACAAAACTGGGAAATGACTAAACCCGCCTCATGGCGAAAGCTTTCAAAGGCCGGTGCTTTCTGAGAAGCATCGGCCTTTTTGTTTGGTTCAATTCAATTACGATGACGCCGTGACCACGTCGGCACACCGGCTGCACAAATCCGGATAATCCGCATGTTGCCCGACACTCGGATAGAAATTCCAGCAGCGCTCGCATTTTTTATTTTTACTTTTAATTACAATTGGAGAAAGATCCGGTACTTGCGATTGTGGTACAGCTTCTCCACCAATATTTTTCATTTCATCTTTACGAATTTTAACTTCACTTACAATGCACAAACTTGCAAACGTTTCTGGAGTTATCTCATTAATAACATCGAGTAGAGTTTGATCACCAGTTATAACTTGTACAGTAGCTTCTTGGCTGCTATTAATAACTTTGTCTTTTCTTTCATTTTCAATTGCAGCAAGCACCGTATCCCGCAGGTCCATGATCTTGGCCCATTTCGCTTCATTGGCTTTCGCATCAATAGCAGAATCAGCAACTGGCATCATTGCCAGATGCACCATATTAACATCTTCGCTCTTGTGATCCATCGCCGCCCATGCCTCTTCGGCCGTATGGGCCAATATCGGCGCCAGCATCCGCACGAGCGCGTCGAGGATTTTGTACATCGTCGTTTGACCGCTCCGGCGGCTCACACTGTCCGCTGCATCACAGTACATCCGGTCCTTCAGCACGTCCATATAGATGCTGCTCATCTCGACCGTGCAGAAGTTATAAATCTTATTAAACACCCGGTGGAACCCGAAGCTGTCGTAGGCCTGATGCACCTCATCGATCAGCACATTCAGTTTCTCCATCGCCCACTGGTCGATCAGTGCCATGTCTCGATAGTCCACGCTCATCTCGGCCGGAACAAAATCGTTGATATTGCTCATCAGGTACCGCAGCGTATTGCGGATCTTGCGGTAGGCATCCTGCAGCCGGCCGATCAACTCGTCGCTGCAGCGCATGTCTTCCTGGTAGTTCACACTGGACACCCACAGCCGCAGGATGTCGGCGCCATACTTTTCGACTTCTTCCAGCGCGCTGACATAGTTGCCCGCGGACTTGGATTGCTTCATCCCCTTCTCGTCGACGGTAAACCCGTGGGTCAGCACCGTCTTGAACGGGGGCTTGCCCGTTGCGCCCAATGCCGGCAGCAGCGACAACTGGAACCAGCCGCGATGCTGATCGGACCCTTCCAGGTACAGATCGACCGGCACCTCATACCCCGCCATCTCCATCACACTGTGCCAACTGCACCCGGACTCAAACCACACGTCGAAGATGTTCTCCTCTTTTTTCAGATCGTCCCAACTGAACCCGTCCGGCAGCTGAAAATCGTCGCCGAGGATTTCCTGCGGCGTATCGGTAAACCAGCAGTTCGAGCCCTTTTGACCGACGTACTTCGCCACCGCCATCGCGGACTCCTTGGTCAGCAGGGCGTCGCCGTTGCTGTTGACAAACGTCGGGATCGGCAGCCCCCACGACCGCTGTCGGCTGATGCACCAGTCGGGGCGGGATTCGAGCATTCCCTGAATCCGTTTTTGTCCCCAGCCGGGAACCCATTGGACATCTTTAAGCTGGTCCAGTGCCAGGTTCCGCAGGCTCTTGCTGCCGAATTTCTCGACATCCTTATCCACGCTGACAAACCACTGCTCCGTCGCCCGGAAGATCACCGGCATCTTGCTCCGCCAGCAGTGCGGATAGCTGTGCAGCAATTCCTGTTCATGCACCAGCAGGCCCAGGCCGCGCAAGTGTTCGTTGACTTCCTTATCAACCTTCAGCACGCTCTTGCCGCGGAGCCACTCGGGCACCGTATCATCATAGCAGCCGTCATCGGCCACCGGCGAATACACCGCCAGGCCGTACTGCATCCCGGCCATGTAGTCTTCGGCCCCGTGTCCCGGCGCGATATGCACGATCCCCGTGCCGTCTTCAGTCGTGACGTATTCGGCGTTGATGGCAAACCACGCATCCTTGTCCGTCGGGTTGGTTTCGACGTAGGGATGCACATACCGCAGCTTTTCCAGCACGCTGCCTTTGACCGGTGCACTGACCGAGTAGGTGCCACCTTCCAGTCCCGCCGCGGCGACAACCGCCGCCAGCCGCTCGGCACAGACAATCGAGGTGAATTTCGCCCCGTCTTTGTCATACGTCAGGCCGACATAATCCAGCCGCGGATGCAGGGCGACCGCCAGGTTGGCCGCCAGTGTCCACGGCGTCGTGGTCCAGATCATAAAGCAGACCTTGGAATCGTCGCCGGCCAGGCCCATTTCGCGAACCTTGGCCGCGCTGCCATCGTCCATCGGGAAATTCACGTAAATACTGGACGAAGTGATGTCCTTGTATTCCAGTTCCGCATCCGCCAGCGCCGTTTCGCACCCAATCGACCAGTGAATCGGCTTTAACTGTTTGTAAACCAGCCCATTGCCGACCAGTTCGGCGAAAATCTCCAGAATCCCCTGCTCGTACTGCGGCTTGAGCGTCAGGTACGGATTCTCAAAATCGCCGAAGACGCCCAGCGCCTTAAACTGCCTGGTCTGCTGCTTGACGAACTTCGAGGCGTATTTTTGACACTGCTTGCGGATCTCGGGCTTGGACATTTCCTTGGCCTTCTCACCCAGTTCGGCCATCACCTTGACCTCGATCGGCAGCCCGTGACAGTCCCAGCCCGGCACATATGGCGCCTTGTGCCCGGTCATGGTCTTGTATTTGACCACAAAATCTTTCAGCACCTTGTTAATCACGTGCCCCATGTGAATATCGCCGTTGGCATACGGCGGGCCGTCATGCAGCGTATACAGCGGCGCACCGTCGCGTGCGGCGAGAATTTTGTTATATATGTCCTGCTTATCCCACCCCTTCCGCGTCTGCGGCTCGCGCTGGGTGAGGTTGGCCTTCATCGCAAACCCTGTCTTCGGCAGGTTCAATGACTCCTTGTAACTCTTCTTATCCGACATTATTTGTCCTTATTATTAAATCAAACGGCTTATGGTACGCCCCAAAGCCGCTTCTGTCAAGTGCGGGCTGTTGTTTCGTAAGCGTTCAAGCTATTATTACCACGAAGAAACGAAGGGGCACGAAGGGAAAGAACGGTTCAGTAATAGGGGAATAAAAACTTCGTGTTTCTTCGTGCCTTCGTGGTAAAATTAAATCGGTTTTTTGTTTGAAATGGACAGAGAATGGGTATAATTGGGAGTCAAGTATATAGGGATGTACGAATATAGGTATATAAGGATATAGGAAGGCGGGATTTTGAATAAATAAGGATTGGGAAACAGGCGGCTGGCCTTATTAAGAAAGGAGAGAAACATGCCGTTTCATTTTGATGACGTGGATGTGGTGTCCCAGGTTTCAGGACCGGGCTCTGCTTTGATCGTTCCCTGTTATATGTGTCCTGCGGTCACGGTCGCGATCCGGGAAAATAAACCGTTTATGCAATTCTTTAAGCTCGCCCCATTCGCGGCCTATATTAAGAAAATGCGATCGGCATTAAACAAAAAAGGAGTCCGCACCCGGGTTTTCAGGAGCTTTTTGTATCACCAGTGGTTTATGTGTATATGGACCGCAGGACGCCGCAAAAAACTGCGGGATGCGGCCCAAAACTATGACGCCGTGATCGTTTTGGGGTGTGAGTCCGCAACCGAAACCGTACGCGCGTGTATCCAATCAACGGATTGCAAGGTGATAGAAGGCATGAAAACCGTTGGCATCACGAATGCACAACCACGGCTGCGTTTGCCCTGTCATGTATACTTCCAGGACTCCAGGATAGTTCCACTGCCGCAACAAAATTAAGATAATTAGATTTTGAATTTGAAAAACCTGAGGACTGATGCTGAATTTTGAATGAGCGAGAAATAGGTTGACTGTCCCTATTATTCTGTAAAAAAATGCTTAAAATCTAATTTTTTATTACTTATAGGTCGATATTTAGCATAAAATAATTGAAATTGGCAATAGTTTTCACGATACCAAATGTCTTTTTTTGTGAAGTAGTAAGAAAGGGAGTATCATGCAATCAGAATTATTTCAGAAAAATAATTTCGCTAGAAATGAAGATTTCATTAAAGATGCAACAGAATTATTGGAATTGGAAGGTTCGCAGTTTTCGAAAGTCGTGGAATATGCCATAAAAGATTTCACAACAAGAACTACAAAAGAAACAAACGATAATTACGAAAAAGCTTCGAGTAAAATTGGTGTCACTACTGGCAAACTTAAATATATTTTTAATATAGCAAGTTTTTTTATTCGTCAATTTGCTCTAAATGGAGATGCATATACTGACGAGCCTTCAGCGATTGCTGATGATCTTATCGTTCTACTAAAAACAGAGGATGCAAAAAAAGAATTGCTTGAGCAGTTTTTAGATGGTCTTAAAAGATACTCTCAAGAAGATGCGGGTTTTAATTGCAGAAAGAGTAGATACGCATCTGCTTGCTTACCTAATATCAAAGGGATTTTTTCCGTGCTAGACTACAGAGTAGTCTTCGATAAAGAACTCAAAACTGGAGAAGAAGCGGAAGATGTCGATATTAACTGTATTGGTGTTACACCAGTTGGGATACTGAAGTTTGTATTAACCTCGGATGAAAACAGCGAGGTTCTATTTCAAGTAGAAAAAGAAGCCATTTCCGTAGTTATTAATGAACTAGAATTATTATTGAAGAAAATGGAGATAGCAAAAGACTATTTGAATTTATCGGGAAATTAAGATGAAATTCACAGAACAAATGACAGATAGACGGATGTTGGGTACTTCTATAAAGAAGCAAGCCAGTCAGTGTAAAACAAGACACACTTTGATAATAGATTCTGATGAACCTGATTATTTATGCATGTCAGAAAATAAAGTAAAAGAAATCATTTCTAATGCCTTTGCAGATAATTCGACGACCCTTTTAAGGGGTACGCCAGAACTACTAAGACCATTAGATCGTTTAGAAAGAGACTACGTGAAAAGATATAATGAACTTTCTGAAAAATGGAAAGATGAAATTTGTCACTTTTCAACAAATGTAGACATGTTCTTTCATCCCAAGTACCAACAAATTATTGGAATGGGCCCCAAAATTATACCTTTACTGCTGAATGAATTAAAAAACCCCTCTGTACATTGGTTTTGGGCATTAAACTCAATAACAGGTGAAGATCCAGTACCACAAGAAAAAAAGGGAGATATATCTGAAATGGCCAAGTCATGGTTGAAATGGGGAGAAAAAAAGGGATATGACATCTGAAGACAGGCTGAAACGAATCTTTCCACGTTTGCATTCTGGTTATTTTAAAATCACAAGCGAACCAGACAATTACAACTGCGTTGCTTGGGCAGTTCAGGATGTAAAGAAATGGTGGCAACCTTTATTTTATTGGCCTAAAGAGGTTCCAGAAGGATATTCGATAGATAATTACATCGCTTTATATGAATATTTAGGTTTTGAGAGATGTGATAATTCTAGCTTAGAAGAGGGCTATGAAAAAATTTCTTTATACGCCAAAAATGGCTTTTTCAAACATGTGTCTCGCCAATTAAAAGATGGTTATTGGACGAGCAAACTTGGCGAGAAAGAAGATATCAAACATAGTTATGACTCACTAACAGGTGACATGTATGGTGGAATTGTAGTATTAATGAAAAAAAGGATATGAAATTTTTCACTTATAGTAAGTAGAAAACTTATAGAAAACTAGGGACAGTCACCATTTGATTGATTATTGTATAATGAATAATGGTTATAAGTGACGATTTTGATCATGAAAAAGATTGCTTCTGTTATCCTGGGTTTATTGTGGGGGATGATTTAATTGTCGAATGACGATGGACGATGGACGATGGACGATTTATTCGACCCCTTTCCGTCTTCGCTTTCAGCTTCGCCGCGACAAGTGGGGGTAAAATAAAGGGGTCCGGTACTTTTTTCGGCGATCTTGACTGATTGGATCCATTCGGCTTCCCCTTCGGCGCTGCTCAGGGCTAAAGGCATATTCAGGGCGGGCTTAGGGCTTTTTCGATTGAATATTTTTTGCTGTATATTGATTATTGAATAATCTGTGTCAATCTGTGGACGATAAATAAATTCAGCGTGGGCACGGCCCACCCTACAAAAAATTCGCGACTATTCGCGTGCATTCGTGGTTCTTTTATTTTATCTTGTAAATCCTGTTAATCCTGTCAAAAAATTCGCGGTTCCGCCCGCTCCATCACTGTCGCGGCTCTGAGGAGGGATGTCATTCAGATAGGCGAATTCTCCGAACAGTTCGCTGGCCTTTGCGTTGTAGGCGCGGGCGGCGTCGGTTTCTGAGTCGAACAGGCCCAAGTGTTGCTGTTTTTCGCCGCATCTGATAGCTGCCTGCCATTTGGCCGATCCCCGATGGTACGAGACGCCTTTATACCGCGAGGACCGGCCGCGAAGACCCCGCCGATTCTTCGCATTTTCCGCCGGGCTGCACAGACGCAGATTGCACCTGCGATTATCCAGCCCGTTATGGTTGATAAGCGAAAAGAAAAGGGGTCAGACACCTTTTCTGGTGTTGATGACTGATTAAAACTAGGGACAGGCAATTCAAATGATTATTGTATAATGTATATTGATTAATGGGATAGCAGTTAGCAGTAAACAGTTAGCAGTAAACAGTTATCAATAAAAAAGGCCTTTCAGGACTACTCTACTCTGAAAGGCCGTCAAAGAAATTTATCTTCCCGCTTCTATTCAGAGCAGCATCACGTACTCTCCTTTAATGACGCTCATAATGCCGGAAATGTTACGCGGATTCCGCCCCCGGGTGATTGCTGCGAACGAATTGGGACATATTGTGTTCATTAAAACGCCAATATACCTGTTTTTATGGAAACCGTCAAGCAGGATCGCCGATAAAAACACGATTTTTGTGAAAAGTTCACAAAAACGGCCAGAGATCGGTAAAAAAGAATGTTTTGACATTTTTAGGCCGTGATTTACCATGTCTGCATGAGTTTTGAACAGCAAATCAAGCAAAAGGCCCTCGATTTGGGCTTTGACGCCGTGGGGATCACCACCGCCGAACCGGTGGCCGCGGCCCACATCGAGTATTTTCGGCAGTGGCTCTCTCGCGGCAATGCCGGCGAAATGGCCTACATGCACCGCAACACCGAAAAACGCTTCGACCCGGCCAGGCTGCTCGCCGGAGCGAAATCCGTGATCTGCGTCGCACTCAATTATCGTTTAAATAAGGATCAACAAGCCGATAATCCGGGCATTCGCATTGCCCGGTTTGCCCAGTACATCGACTACCACCCGTTCATCAAGGACCGCCTGTTTCAGTTGGCGGAGTTTATTCAAACCCAAACAAAAGCGCGGCAGCGCGAGCTGCCCGATTGCGACGTTGAACATGTTGGAAATATCGACAAAGGTCTTCGCTTCAAGGCGTGTGTCGATTCGGTTCCGATCGCTGAACGGGCGCTGGCTCAGCGGGCCGGGCTTGGATTTATCGGCCGCAACCACATGCTGATCCATCCCGAACTGGGCAATCAAATCCTGCTGGGCGAACTGATCACGACGCTGGAACTGGAACCGGATGAACCGATGGAGAATCTGTCCTGCGGCGACTGCGGCCGCTGCATCCGTGCCTGCCCGACCGGCGCCCTCGGCTTCGACGGCACATTCGACGCGAGAAAATGCATCAGCTACCTGACCATCGAAGCTCCAGTATCAAAAAACTCTCCCCCTGCCAAGGGGGAGTACCCCGAAGGGGGGAGGGGGTTAAATTACATCTTCGGCTGCGATGAATGCATCCTCGCCTGCCCGCATGAAACGGGAAAGCCGGAACGGAAAAATAAAGACTTCCAACACCACCCCGAATGGCAAAACCTGACCCTGGACCAAATCCAAGCCATGACCGAAGCCGACTTCCAAAAAACCTTCGCCAACTCCGGCTTCATCCGCCTGGGCATGGAGCGTCTGAAACGGAATGTGGCCGACCTGTCCCGCCGAAGCCCAGAAGCGAAGGGGTAAGCTTCCAGCTTCGGATAAAAGCAACACCGGGGCCGGGGGGATTTTTCAATCCCGGTTCGTATAAAAACTTGCAGTTCTTTTGGCTTTATGTTAGGATAGGGAATTGACCGATGTTCAGTTTGTACGACGAGAAAACAAGTGTTTAGACCGAGATTGTGGTTTCCGCCTTTGGCCGGAGCGGACTTTATCGTTATTTGAACTTATTGATATTTATATAACTTACTATCATAGCTGTAGTTAGGCCATAATTTATTCATTCTTCGGTCCGGTCGCAGAAGGCATTCTTTGAACATCTTAAGGGGTCTTATTTTAGGCAATGTAGAGTTGTTTATGCTGTTATAGATCAGGAGATCGTTTATGGAAAAGCAGCCGTTGGACGCCCACATCGAAACCGAAGCCGGCAAACCGCCTGAAATCGAAAAATTATTTCGTGCCGTCATCAAGGCCGATGCCAGCGATCTTCACCTGAAAGTCGGTCTGCCGCCGAAAATCCGGATTCACAGCAAGCTCAAAAATACCACCGGCGAGCCGATGACCGAAAAAAAAATCGAAGCGCTGGTGTTTGAGATCATGAGCGAGCGGCAAAAGCAATTTTTTATGGATAACGGCGCGCTGGATTTTGCCTATCAGGTTGGGGATATGGATCGTTTTCGTATCAACGTTTTCCGTCAGCGCAGCTATATCAGCATGGCGGCCCGGCGGATCAGCGGACGTATTCCGCCGTTCGAATCCCTGCACGTGCCGCCGGTGATTGAAAAAATCGCCGAATCGCACGACGGCATGATCCTGGTGGTCGGGCCGACGGGCTGCGGTAAAAGCACAACGATCGCTTCCATGATCGATCATATCAACCGCAACCGTGCCTGCCATATCGTGACCATTGAGGACCCGATTGAGTTTTTGCATGTGGACAAAAAATCCATCGTTTCTCAGCGTGAAATCGGCATTGATGTCCCGAACTTTGAAGACGCCCTGCGGTCGCTGATGCGTCAGGATCCGGATGTGGTGCTGGTGGGCGAAGTGCGTGACCATGATACACTGACCGCCGCCATGAAAGCCGCTGAGACGGGCCACCTGGTCTTCGGAACACTGCACTCGAACAACTGTTCCCAGACGATCCAGCGTGTCCTCGATATGTTCCCGCAGGAAGAGCGGGAACTCACACGGCAGACATTTGCGATGACGATTCGTGCCATTATCAGCCAGCAGCTTCTGCCGGGGATTCGTCCGGATGTGCCGCGCATCCCGGCCATTGAAATTATGATCAATTCCCCGATCGTTCGCAAGCTGATCAGTGAAGAACGCGAAGCGGATATTTCCGCCGCGATTCGGGCCGGCCAGAACGAGGGAATGCAGGACTTTACCGACAGTCTGCACAAGCTGATTGAAGAAGAGTATGTCGATCTGAAGGTGGGGTTGGAGTATGCCCCGAATGTTGAAGAATTAAGGATGGCTCTGAAGGGGATTCGTTCGACGGCCAGCGGAATTTTATAATCATGAATCCTGCAAGCAAAATTACGGAGACAGGCAATGCCGATTGAGATGTTAGCCGCCATCGAGTACGGCGGATATATTTCCCCGTGGAAACTGATCATTTTTATTCTTGCGTTTTTCGCGTGGGCCCCGCTGGTGGGCTGGGTGTTTTCGGACAGCCAGGCGGTACGGGCAAATACGCTTGTATGGACGCCGGTGATTGCATTGAGCGGCATTATAACATTATTTCTGTGGCTGCTGACCCCATTCTTTTTTGTCGGTCTCTTATTGTATCTGATTGTTGTTTCCGGTGCCGCCATGGCGTATGTGACCCATCGTAATTCGAAAGTGGCTGATTTTGAAAAAGTGTTGACCGCCGATCATCTTCGCGGATTCTTTGTTAATTCGCAGAAGAAAATCGAAAAAAGCAGCCACGGCATCACTTTTTTTACCGCCAATGGCAATGAAGCCCCGATTCCGGAACCCAAAAGTATGGAGCTGGAAGGGTTTCTGGCGACTTGCGACTTGATTGATGACGGCATCTGGAATCGTGCGGATGTGATTCATCTGGTTCCGCAAAGAGAAGATTACGGTGTTTTCTATGAAATTGACGGGCTGTCCGTGAAGCAGGACTCGAAACTGCGGGAGGGAGTGGACGGATTTATCTATTACGTCAAGCAACTGGCGGGTCTGGAGGTTCAGGAAAAAAGGAAACCTCAAAAAGGGCACTTTAGGGCCATTCTCCCTGAAAATAATCAAACAAACTGGGAGGTTCACACCTCCGGCTCGACCGCCGGTGAGCAGGTTCGACTCCAAAGGGTTTCAGAACTGACATCCCGAAAGATTCAGGATATTGGCCTCAATGAAAACCAGTTGCAGGCCATTGAAAGTCTTCGGGAAATCAAAAGCGGTGTAATTCTTGTGACCGGCCCCAAAAAGAACGGTGTGACCAGCACGTTTTATACCTTGCTGGGCAGTCACGATCCGTTTATCAATAATATTAATACCTTGGAAAAGGATCCCGCCGGGGAACTGCAGAATATCACGCAGTTTTCTTATAGTTTAAGCGATACCGGCACCACCACCTTTGCCCGCAAACTGCAAAGTGTTTTTCGAAAAGGGCCGGAAATTGTCGGGGTGGGTGCTTGCGACGATGCCCAAACGGCGGCGTTGTGCAGCTCGGCCGCCAATGACGGACGCATTGTTTATGTGGCCCTCGAAGCCAACAGTGTCGCTGAGGCGGTCCAAAAGTGGCTCAAGTTCGTTGGCGATAAAAAACTGGTGGCCGACACGCTGACGGCGGTCACCAACCAGCGGCTTGTCCGAAAACTGTGTATGGACTGCCGTATACCGTATCAGCCCAACCCGGCGCTGTTTAAAAAATTCAATCTTCCGGCCGACGAAACCCATACCTTTTATCGTCCCGGCGAAATCGAATACGATAAACACGGCAAGCCGATTGTGTGCGAGACATGCCAGGGGACGGGGTTTTACGGTCGAATCGGACTGTTTGAGACCATTCGCATCGACGATGAATTGCGCGAGGTGATTCGCCAGGCCAAATCCGGCAAGGAAATCGCCTCGGCGTTTCGCCGTGCGAAGATGTTGTATATTCAGGAACAGGCGATCAAAAAAGTGTCCGCGGGAATAACGTCGATCAACGAGGTGATTCGAAGCTTCGCGGCCGAGTCTAAAAAATAGGTTTTTGCTGAACTGGAGTTTGAGCTATGGCATTGGTAATGGTACTTTTGGTTCTGAGTTTGACCCTTGCGTTTTTTCATCTGAAATGCACGATGATGCAGTCCCTGATGATGCTCTGGTCATCGGTGGCGGCAACGATTCTGGCGTTCAGTTTTTATGAGAGCGTCGCTGAATTATTCATTTCGCGCGGCTATGGTCTTCAATGGGCGCACGTGGGGTCCTACGTGGTCGTTTTTATTGCCGGTTTCGCGGTGTTACGTTCGGCTTGTGAGTATTTGGTCAGGGTCAATGTTGACTTAGGCGGCCGAGCGAAGACGTCTTCGGCGGTTCTCTGCGGACTGATCACAGGAATCATTTTTTCGGGTAATCTCCTGGTGGCAATGGGCCTTCTCCCGCTGCAGGGCAAAGTGTTTTACAGCCGGTTCGATCCTTCCGGGCCGGTGGCCCCAGACCGCCCCAAGGCCTCGGCACTGAGTACCGACGGCTTTGTTTCGGGCCTGTACGGACTGATCAGCGCCGGATCCATGAGTTCGGGCAAGAGTTTCAAGGTCTTTCATGCCGACTACCTGACCCAAATCCACCTTAATAAACTCAAGGTTCAAGACAAAGTCCTGACCGTCTGTTCATCGGAAGCCATAGAGATCCCTTCGAAAAAGGGCCAGCAGCCCGTCCGGTCTTGGACCTCACCTGACAATGAGGAGCTTGTGGTGGTGCGGATGGGGATTGCTGCGAAGAAAATCTCCGACGGCGGCGCCAACAATGCGGATGGCAAAGTGGAGTTTTTTCCTGCTCAAATACGGTTGATCGTCAAAGAAGACAAAACGGCTGCTTCAGGGGCCAAATTATTGAGCGGGTCGGCGAAAGCCCTGTACCCTGTGGGCTTTTTAAAGAATGGCTCGCTGGTCCAATCTGAACTGAATCAGACCATCTCGCCGGATCCAAAGGAGTTGAAAAACAGGATTTTGTGGCTGGATGTTGCATTTGATATGCCGCAGGGATACAACCCGGTCCTGCTTGAGTTCAAACTGAACGCCGTAGCGGATTTGACGTCTTATACTGTGGTTAAAAGTACGCCTGAGGTCGAAAATGCCCTGGAAGGAGAAGGACTGGAAGAGGGGATCTAGGTTCCCTGATGGCGCGCAAAGAAAACGCGCGGGATAGCGCGTTTTTGAAAGCGGGAAAGAAATTTTCTGTCGACAAGCGGAATCATTCGCCTACCGCAGGGACAAGCGGTTAAAGATCAGGCACAAAGGGAGATCTCTTCTAAATCGACCTCCATCAGGTGTTCCAGATACAAATCAAGGTCTTCCTTGGAAAACTGGTCCAAAAATTCCTGTCGAGCGGTCTTGTTAATTTCCATGATGCAATCGATTATTTCGTACTTACTCATTCCGGCGACTCCAAGGATTCTGTTTTTCTTTGCAACGCAGTGTAAGATATCGGGCATCAATGCAATTTTTCTTGAATACCGAGCCGATCACTGTGTTCCGAAGGAGATTTTCGGTGAACACAACATCTGCGACGATAGTCCTCGGCAGACACAGAATATTGAAGGTGCTGTTTTCAGGACCTTCAGAGGTCCAATAATAACGATAGGCGCGCCGTGCGGACGCGAAGGAATTTTTTGAACAATTTCCCATTTTTTTGATATAATCACCGGACGCGGATGTTGATGGGTACATGAATTGATTCTATGCTGCAATTGCAGGACAACCTGTTCAACGTAAGACAGTCTCGGCACCAGCCGAAACTGAAACTGTGGCGCTATGCCGGCCTGATGTTGACCTACCGGTGTCCGGCGGCCTGCCGATTCTGCTATTACTGCTGCGGACCGGAAGCCGGCGGCCTGATGTCTGTGGACACGGCGATTCGGTCGTGGGAAGGCCTGGTCCGCATCGCCGGAGACACCGCCAAGGTTCACATCACCGGGGGAGAACCGTTTCTTTATTTTGATCGCTTGGCCGAGATCTGTGAGCGGGCCCACCGGCTGGGCCTAATGCCGGTCGATTCCATCGAAACCAACGCCGGCGTATGGGGCAGTGCCGACGAACTCAAGGATCAGCTCCGTTTGCTGGATCAGTTCGGGCTCAGTCGCCTCAAGATCAGTTGGGACGCCTTCCATGAGGAGTACATCGACATTGACAGGGTGCGGGCATTTGTTTCGATTGCCCGAAAAGTACTGGGGCCCCAGCGCGTGCTGGTTCGCTGGGAAAAGCATCTGGACAATCCAACGGGGATTCGGCAGCAGGAAAAAAAACAAAAGGAATCGACGTTGTTGGCGGCACTGGCGGCCGATTCCTGCCGATTTACCGGTCGAGCGGCTGAACAACTGGCCCCGCTGGCCGCTCGCTTCGAGCCGGGCACTTTCCGCGGCCGGCACTGCCGGAACGCACTATTGGGGTCCAAAGGGGTCCATATTGACCCCTATGGCAATGTCTTTAACGGCCAGTGCAGCGGGATGGTGGTTGGAAATGTCGAGCAGACGCCCCTGGATGTTCTCTGGAAAACCTTTGAGCCGGACCGGCTCGATTTTTGGCGGACGCTCTACCACGATGGGCCGTTCGGGATGGCTGCGTCGGCCGAACAGGAGGGGTTTCGGGTGCGGGACCACTATGCCTCCAAATGCCATTTTTGTACGGACATTCGGCGTTTTTTCTTTGACAATAAGATTTATTCTACGATAATTGCCCCTTGTGAATGTTATGGGCATTAGCTTCCGAACAGTGGAGGACGTTGTTGGCTGACAGTGGAATGACGAACTATGACACGATTTTGGGCCGCATGGTCGTTGATCAGCGCCTGTGCACCGAAGAGGAAGTGCGCAAATGTATCGAAGAGAAGAAAACGCGGTCTCCCGAAAACCCATCCACGCTCGAACAGCTTCTTCTTGAAAAAAACTTCGTAACAACAACCCAGGTGGGGCGGTTGAAAAACCTGATTCGTGAAAGCAAAGACGCTTCGACACAAATTCCCGGTTATAAAATCCTCGGCAAGCTTGGATCGGGGGCCATGGCGGTCGTGTATAAAGCCAAACAGGTCTCGCTGGACCGCACGGTTGCCGTGAAAGTCCTGCCTAAAAAGTTCGTTCAAAAATCCGATTATGTCGAGCGGTTTTACAAAGAGGGCCGTCTTGCCGCCAGGATGAACCATAACAACATTGTGCAGGCGATTGACGTAGGCGAGGTCGGCGGCCTGTACTACTTTGTGATGGAATATGTCGAGGGAAAAACCCTTTACGACGACTTGTCTCAAGGGAAAATCTTTGATGAAAACGAAGCCATCGACCTGATTCTTCAGTTAGCCAGCGCCTTGGGGCATGCCCATTCGCTTGGCCTGATCCACCGTGATGTCAAGCCCAAAAACATCATGATCAATAACGATAATGTGGTGAAGCTGGCCGACATGGGTCTGGCCCGGGAAACATCGGATATGAAGGCCGCCAGGCACGAACAGGGCAAAGCATTCGGCACGCCTTATTATATCGCCCCGGAGCAGATCCGCGGCCTGGTGGATATCGACGGGCGGGCGGATATTTATGCCCTCGGGGCAACCCTGTTCCACATGGTGACCGGCCGGGTGCCGTATGAAGCAAGCTCGCCGTCGGAAGTGATGAAAAAACACCTGAAAGAGCCCTTGACGCCGCCGGACCACATCAATACAGCACTGACGGCCGGCATTTCGGAAGTCATTGAAGGGATGATGGCCAAGGACCGCGATAACCGGTACAGGAACATGGATGAGCTGGTGACGGACCTGCGGGCGGTGCGGGAAGGCCGGCCGCCGCTGCTGGCCCGGCAGAAATTCAACGTCGAGGCCCTCGAGCAACTGGAAGAGGGAATGGCCCTTGAAACGATGGTTGGCGAAGAGAGAATGTACTCCGAAGAGGTTGTCGGCAAGTATCGCATGTTCATCATTATCTTAGGGGCCTTGTCGGCCATGCTGGGACTGGCTGTTTTGCTGCTGTTAATGCTGAAATAAGCAGGCGTTGAGCGCGATGGCCGGTCTTGTCCGG
>JAOUFG010000168.1 GCA_029858345.1 Phycisphaerae bacterium | reverse complement strand
TTGACTATGGTCCCGAGTGGAAACGCTCGCATCCCGGTACACGATGTACGCCGACTGTCAACGATGGATGCGTCTATGTTATCAGCGGTACCGGACAAGTTGCCTGTTTCGCTGCCGATAGCGGCAACAAGCGTTGGCTGGTTGATGTTTATGGGCAATTTGAAGGTCAGTATCCCAATTGGGGCTATGCCGAATCACCTCTTGTTGTGGACGGCAAAATCATCATTACCGTTGGAGGTAAAAAAGCTCTTTTTGTGGCCTTGGATAAAAAAGACGGCAGCGTGATATGGACTACTCCGCCCAACGGCGACAAAAGTGCTTTTTGCTCGCCGGTTGCCTTTGGCTGGGCGGGCAAGACGCTGATTGCTACTATGACGGCCAACCATATCATGGGCATTGACGCAAAAACAGGCCAAGTTGCATTCAGTTACCCGACATCAAACTATATTACGGGGGAAATTAGTGGCAATCATCCGAACACCCCGATCGTCAAGGATGGGAAAATCGTCGTCTCCAGTGGTTATGATATGGGGTCGATCCAATTGAAGCTGTCGGCCGACGGAGCGTCTGTCGAGGAGGTATGGAGAAATCAGGGGTTTGATAACCACCATGGGGGGATCATTCTGGTTGACGGCAAACTTTATGGAGCCAACTGGCAAAGTAATAAGCAGGGCAAATGGGTCTGTGTGGATTGGGACACCGGGGAAATCCTCTATGAAGAGCAATGGGGAAACAAGGGCAGTTTATCCTATGCCGACGGAATGCTCTACTGTTATGAGGAAAAAAGCGGAACCGTCGGCCTAGTCAAGGCAACACCGGATGGTTTCAGTCCTGTCAGTTCCTTCCAGATCACACTCGGCGAAAAAGAGCACTGGGCTCATCCGGTGGTTTGCGGAAAACGGTTGTACATCCGCCACGGCGACGTCCTCATGGCATTCGACATCGCCGGATAATTTCCTTTCCAACCTGATTGAGATTTCATGCTTATGACTTGATTCGTAACGGCTGGGTGGCACGGTCAAGCTGTCTGTTGCGGCGGAAGCTCGAAGAGCGAAGCCGGATGCTTGGCCGTGAGCGATACCGTCTCTATCGAAATGAGGGCTGTCAGAAACCTCCGGATTTATATTGCCAAATACCCCGCTTTCTGTCACAATACCGTCGTTTTATAAACTAAGAACTACGAACTAAGAACTCAAAAAAATGGTTTTAACGCTGCATCGCTATATATTTCGCGAATTGTTCAGGGTTTTCGTCCTGGCAACGGTGGCTTTGACGCTGATGCTCAGCGTCGGGCTGTTGGTGCCTGCGATTCAGGACTACGGCGTCAGTCCCGGCCAGATTATCCACTTGCTGGGCTATTTTATGCCGATTACCTTGACATTTGTACTGCCGATGAGTGCCTTATTTTCCGCGTCTTTGATCTATGGCCGCTTTGCCGCGGATCGTGAACTGGACGCCTGTCGTGCCAGCGGGATCAGTATGTGGACGCTTATTTATCCGGGGTTAACGCTGGCTATTGTTGTTGCTGTTGCAAACCTGATTTTAAGCTTTTATGTCGCCCCGTCATTTGTCCATCGCTCTGAACGCAGCATTAAGGCCAATGCCGAGCACATTCTGTTTCGCAATCTCCAGAGGAAGGGGTTCTATACCTTGCCCGGCAGTTCTTACCGGCTTTATGCGGACCGGGCGATCCCCGAAAAGAACATCCTGGAAGGGATTATTGTAGTCAATATGCCCGAAAGAGAGACAGGATGGCTTGTTACCGCCGAGCGCGCGAAGGTCCGCATTGATACGCACAGCACCTACAACGAGGCGATCATTGCGGTCGAAAATGCCTACCGTTTTGATGAAGATAACTGGTTCTATCTCGGTTATCACGAAGTGATTCATCAGTTTCCTTCACTGCTTGCCGACGATGTCAGCTTTCAGAAGATTGAACAGATGAAGCGGATTCAGGCCGACAAAATGAAGTTTTTTCCCATCCGAAAACAGGTGCTTAGGGCGAGAGCCCAGCTTGCTGTTGAAATGCTGGCGGGGGCCATCAATGTTCACATGAAACAAACAGACAGCCCTTATCAACTGGAGGATGCAAACGGCGACAGTGCCTACTATCTCAGAGTTGTCGAATGTCAGGTCAAATCCAAGGAGTCAAACACCCTTACGCTGACGGGACCGATTCAGGTGGTCCAGGAGGACAGCCAAAGACCGGATAGGGTTGTCGAATATACATGCAGTGAGGGAGAAATCTCGATTGAAAACGAAGGAGAGGATCTACGGTTTGAAATGAGGTTGGATAACCCTACTTGGAGGCGTCCGGGAGTTCCGTCCGGCAGAGCGGTGGTGGAATATTTCAATAATTTGCGGTTTCCACAGGCGATTGCAGATTCCGTCAATATGGATGGAATTTTGACAACGATTGAGCAGTTGGATACTGAGGCATCGGTATTGAAAATTAGTCCCAGTGGTCAATTGAAATCACTCTGCAAAAGAATTCCGGCGGTGATGACTAAGATTGATAATGAAATTTATGCGGAGATCCATTCCCGTCTGGTGCTGGGATTAGGATGTATCCCCCTGATTTTGACCGGTATTGCCTTGGGTATCCAGTTTCGGGGCGGCCACATGCTCAGCGCCTTCGGCGCCAGTGCGATTCCGGGCGGTCTGCTGGTGGTCTTTATTCTTTCCGGCAAGGAACTCACCAAAAACCCCTCCACTCCTGCGCTGACCGGCGTCAGCGTTATGTGGATCGGCTTGGCGGTCCTGGTCGTGCTGACGTTGTGGATTTACCGAAGACTGTTACGGACATAAGACACAGATAATCATGAAAATACTTGACCGATATATCGCGAAGAATTTCCTTTACGGCTATTGCATCGTCCTTTTTGTGATGATCGGGATGTTCCTGACCATTGACTTGTTTATGCACCTGGACGAATTTGCTGAGTTACTGACGGAACATCCGGAGTTGAACCTGACGGTCAAAGACGTTGCTGTGGATATCGTCCGATTCTATAGCATTCGGTGCATCCTGTGGTATAAAGATATGGCAGGTATGATCATCGTCATTGCCGCGGTTTTTTCGCTGAGCCGCATGACACGTAACAATGAATTGATCGCTGTCATGGCCTCTGGCGTGAACTTAAAGCGCATTCTGGCCCCTATTCTATTGCTGGTCCTGTTTCTGACCGGGCTGATGGTAGTCGATCAGGAATTTGTGATACCTCGGTATGCATACCAATTAACGCAAAAACATGACGATTATTCCAACAATGAGGCATACGACATCTGGTTTATGGGGGACAATGAGGGCAGCCTGTTCTGCAGCCCTAAATATGCAGAGGCCACCCGGATTCTTTCCGAGCCGATCATTATTCTCAGGGAATCCGCCGAAGGCGTGGAGGATGTTTATCGCGTAACGGGGAAAATTACGGCCGCATCTGCTGTCTATGACCCCCAGCGGAAAGGTTGGGTATTTACGGAGGGCCAGCGTGTCATGCTGGCCGAAGATCAATTGGAGGCAACATCCGGTCAGATCTCGGAACCGATCGACTTCTACCCAAGTACCCTGACTGCGGATGATATTCCGATTCGGAAAAGAGAGGGCTTTAAGTCGTTGTTGAGTTTACGCCAGTTAACGGAATTGGAAAAAAATGCGGGTGCGCGTAAGACGGACCTGGCGGAATTGGCTCTCCAGAAGCACAACCGGATTACCGACCCCATCGTCAATCTCATCATGCTCATGGTAGCGCTGCCCGTGCTGGTTTGCCGGGACCCCAAGGCCATGAAAACGGCGGTTCTGATCAGTTTTCTGACAACCACGAGCTGTTTTTTAGTCGTTTTTGTCTGTCGGCTGTTTGCGACGGAAGTCTTCTTCGGCCAGGTTCGACCGGCTCTGTGGGCATGGCTGCCGATCTTTATTTTCTTTCCTATCGCGATTATCGAAATCGATTCTATGAAAACATAGCGAAGCTTTTTAGGCAAAAATGCCTCACTCTTTAAGCGACA
>JAOUFG010000167.1 GCA_029858345.1 Phycisphaerae bacterium | reverse complement strand
GATTGTTTGGTATTGAGTGAAGTGCTGGAGGCGCACGGCTTGAGTCCGAAGTGGCTGAAAGTCGCCACCGGGCGGTCGCTGAGCCAGGTCTATCGCTACCTGAGCGGCGAGGCGACGATCCCGTCGCTCGTGTGGCGGGCGCTGTATGCCAAAACGCGGGATGGACGCATTATCGATGTCTTTGTCGGGGAGATTCCATCTGTGCTTGTGGATCTGACCTGTATGCCCTGCCGGCAGGCACCTTCTATAAACGATTTGGTCAAAGCCAGAAAAAAACAAATCGCATGCGAACAGGAAATGCTTGATATTCTGGCCGACGGCAAAGTAGACCGCCATGACGCGAAGTGTGTCGAACGGCTTGAGAGGGAATTTAGCGAGATGATCCGAACGCAGTCTCAAATTTATTATGCGATCAAACGTGCTTACGAAAGGAGTCGGACATGAGCCAGACGGTCAGCGGAGTTTTAGCGATGGCGAAAAATGAGATGGCCAGTACGGAAACGCCCGTCGAGGGGATTGTGTGCCCGGCGTGTTATCGGCCGCTTAAAAACAAACAGGTCTTTGGACCGGGGCGGCACGTTAGCGGGATGCAGCTTCGTCATTATTACGGGCATTGCTATGAGTGCGCGACGAGCTGCGAGGTGATCCAATTTGAACGCGATGGAAAATGGCTGATGCACCGGATGCGGCAATTTCGAATCGGCGGAGCGGTTGGCCAATTTGTGGAAGTCATGCCGCTGCCGATCAAACAATCGCCGATTTTAAAGACAGGACCGGGCGGCGATTATATGAATGATATTACCGATGCACAGCTTGATCATATTTTACAAAGCTGTACCGAATTGTTTAACAAACTCGGCAAGCTGCTGGGTGAATGCATCGATCTGAAGAGAAAATTCAGAACCACAAATGGACACTAAAACGGTTGACATTTCGACAGCAGCGGCGCTGCTGAATGTTACGACGCGCCGTGTTCGGCAGATGATTGCCGGCGGCAAGCTGCCCGGTGCAGCCAAACAGGGACGCGCCTGGCGGATACCGCGAACGGCACATGTGCTGTTCGCCGAACAACCGCCCGTGGGGGCAGCAGTCCAGTCTGTCGATCTGTCATTGCTGCCGAAAGCCAAACGGGACGAGGCCATCCGCCGGGCGGGACTCCTGGCAGAACTGGAACGCTATTGCGGCCAGGCGGTCCGTCGCGGATTCTACCCGTCACAGGCGCTGGCGGATTTTGCGGCCGAACGCGGGATTGCCGAGCGGACGCTGAAACGATGGCGCAGCCGTTTTAAGAATGAAGGCATCGTTGGCCTGGTGGATATGCGGGGCGGCGGTCCGGACGGCAGCATTACGATCACGCCGTCGGCGTGGCTCAAGTTTCAGCAGCTTTACCTGCAGCCCAACCGCCGGTCGGTCCGTCAATGCCGCGACGATGTGATCGGCCATGCGTCGATGAACGATTATGACTGGCAGGTCCCGTCGCTGCGCCGGATGCAGCAGATGGCCAACGAATGTATCTCGTATCCTCGGCGCGTCCTGGCACGCGAAGGCAAAGACGCTTACGAAGCCAGGTGTGCTCCGTATATTATCAAAGACATCACAACCGTTCCGCCCGGCGCGGTGTGGGTCGGGGACCATCATCAGTTTAACTGCTGGATCTGGCATCGCAATGACTGGTACCGTCCGTGGATCACGGCGTGGCTGGACATGCGAAGCCGCAAGGTGGTTGGACGCCATGTCAATGTCGGCCCGAATCAGGCGACGGTGCTGGCTGCGTTCGCGGACGGTGCCAGGGGTGTCGGCATCCCGGAATCGGTGAAGATCGATAACGGTAAAGACTACGATTCGGAGATGTGGACCGGCATGACCAAGCCGGCACGCAAGCGAATTTTAAAAGCCGGCTACATTGAAGAGGATCGGGTACGGGGGCTGTACGCGATGATGAATATTACCGTGTCGTTTGCGATTCCTTATAACGCAAAAGCCAAGTCGATCGAGCGGTGGTTCAAGACGATGGATATTCAGTTTACCAATACCCTGCCGACGTATACGGGTTATTCCGTGGCGACCCGGCCGGATGATATTTTCAAGTACCTCAAAACGGACAAAGCAAAACAGGACGCTCTAACGCTGGAAGCGTTCACAGAATTGGTCGACCGATACATCGAGATTTACAATGCCTCCGCACATACCGGCGACGGGATGAATGGACGCTCTCCGGATGAAGTCTTTGCGACGCGAACGGCCCAGCGGAGCATCGATGCGGGCTCACTGGAACTGCTGTGTGCGGTCTGGTCGCGGCGGCTGAAGGTCGGCAAGAACGGGGTTCGGATCAAGGGGCTCTGGTACGGGCACTGCGATCCGGTCCTGGCTGCATACCAGGGGAAAGAAGTGTATTGTTCGTATGATCCGATGGATATGTCCAGCGTGCGTGTTTACGACGTCAATTATAATTATCTTTGCACGGCTGAAATGGCGGAGGCCGTTGGATACGGACACGATATTTATGAGGCCGATGTGCGGGCGGCCAACCAGAAAATACGGCGGGCGAAAAAGATTGTCAGGGATTCGATACCGGCAGCCAGAACGGCGGGACTCAGCGTGGCACATGCTTCGCTGGAGGCAGCGAAACAGCGAACTCGACCCGAACCGCCTGCAACAACTCCTGCGATACGCCCGGTGGCCACGCCGTTGGATGGACAGGCATCGAAGGTCAAACGCACCGAACGGATGAAGCGGGTGCGGCGGGCGGCCGGTGCCGAAACTATCACGCATGTGCCGGATCTGGTTTTTGATGGGATCGATATGGACGGTCCGTCATTTCGTCCGCTGGAATTTGATCATAACCGGGGAGAAAATCTGAAATTTGAACAGCTGGAATTTGATGATGTATAACAAACAGCTCCAACAATGGATGGAGCAGGAAGCTCGACGATTTGCGGTATGGATGCCAGATATGAAAAACGAAAAGGAAGTCGGATTATTTAGGGAAAAGGTCAAGGTGTTTATTGAACGCTTTGGCATGACACAGGCCCAGTTCGCCAAAAAGATCGGCGTCAGCACGACGACACTGAATCTGTTTTTGAAGGGAACGTATACCGGCAAAAACGAGTCGATCTGCAAAGCGGTGCAGGATTACCTCAACCGCGAGGGCCGGCGGCAGCGCCGTAAAAAGACGCCGGATTTCGTTGAGACGATTGTGGCCAAACGTATCCTGGAAAATATTCGGCTGGCCGAGCAGTTTACCCAGCCGGGGATGGGACGGATCTGTGTGATCGTCGGCGACAGCGGACACGGCAAGACCGAATGCCTGAAACAGTACGCACGGGTGCATCCGCATTCGACCTACATCGAAATCAATGATAATACCGGCAAGCCGCAGTTATTTGCCAAGATCAACCGGGCACTCGGGCTCAATTATACCGGCACGGTCAAACGGATGATCGAGGAACTAAGTGAATATCTGGCCGGTCGGGAGATGACGATCATCCTGGACGAAGCGGCGGCCCTGAACGCGACGAAACTATCACTGCTGCGGCAGATCGTGTCGGGCAACGGCTGTACGCTGGTGCTGGCCGGCAACAATCATCTGCTGGCGACAATCAACGACCCGGTGACCCGTCGCGGTTATGAGTGCCTGGATCAGTTCCGGTCGCGGATGATGGGTATTTTGAACCTGGACGAACTGGCCATGCAGTCACCCAGGAACGGCGGGCTGTACAGCATTCCCGAAGTCCGCAAACTCTACGCAACCGGCGGCATTAAATTGAGCAGCGATGCTGAAGGATTGCTTCTGTCGATTCAGCGGACACCGCACAGCGGGCGTAATCATACCTGCTCGCTGGTTATCAGTGCCATCCTTACGTCCCGCCAGGGGAAGAATGTTGAGGTAATCGATGCGGCCCGCATTATCGGTGCGATCAGGCAATTCGGCATGCTTGAGGGACGGCTGCCATTGATCATCGACATGGCTGAGCAAATTGAAAAACAGCAGACGGCGGCAAAAACGGCGTAATTTTATTGAGATTTAAATGCCAAATAATAGCCAAATA
>JAOUFG010000166.1 GCA_029858345.1 Phycisphaerae bacterium | reverse complement strand
GACGACAATCGCAACGTGTAAAAAGCAGAACCAAAATGTCTTTGACTTTATTCATGAATCTGTTATTGCTCATTGGAGCGGTAAAAAATATCCGTTGTTAATCTGTTAAAAACTGTGAACGGTTACCAACACAGAATCTCGGCGGGGGGCAACTGCAAATCGGTTATCAGCTTGCGCCCGGCGAAATCCCCTTGGGGTTTGGACTTCAAGTTTCATTGAGCGACGGCGCCCAGATCGTCTCTGCTGTTGGAAGTTCTCATTTTCCTGTGTATATGGATTCTGCCTATACGCAGGAATTGATTGCCCCCGGTTCTTATGTGTATGGTGGGGGAACACCAATTGCGAAAATAAATGCGCCGGGAGAGCGTTTTATGCCTGCTTCGAGCTTTTCGATATGCATGGCAGCGCCGCTGGCATTGGGGATGGGGCCCACAGGCGATTTCAATTATGATGGTCAAGTTGACATAATGGATTTATTATTAATGTCCTCGGAATGGCTGTCCGGCGGTTTTACAATGACGGATTTAAATGGAAGTGACCCCGTTAATCTTCTGGATTATGGTGTGATTGCCGAACCGGAATGGACGGGGTCATTGGAGAATCTGATCACTTTGCAACTTGAGGACGGAGGAAGCGGTTTTACGAATGTAACGATTACAGCAGATTCGCTCCGGGGCGGTGTTGTCGGAAGTAACGGCAATATCAGCTTTGCCTCTGTGCAGACGACCGTATCGATCCCCGAACCGGCCACGGTGTTGCTGCTGGCTTTCGGTGGTTTGACGTTGCTTCGCAAACGAAAATAACTACGAACCACGAACTTTGAACTACGAACTATAATTTGGAGAAGGAAAGATGAATAAGCCGCTTGTTTTGGCAGCATTCATGTTCTTTTGTCAACTATGTATGGCGGTGACCATCACGGCAACGGATAACTTGAACGGAACGTGCCTGATTGAGTTAAGCACGGTTGCAGGCGAGGAAAATATCGTCGGCATGTCTCTGGAAGTTGATAGTTTCGGGGGTGATATTGTTGCTGTTGACATTACCAGTTACAATCCCCTGATGAACATTTATCCTGAATATGCCTATACCGAGGATCTGTTTGGAGACGGCTACCAATACGGCGAGGGACATCCGATTTGCCTAGACAATACCCCCGGAGCCGTTCCCTTACCATTGGATGATTTTACGATTAGTGCAGGAGCTTTATCACCGGGCTTTGATGGATATGCAACGGTTCGCTTTTTGTTAAGTGCCAACGAAAATGTCACTGGAAGAATCCAGGAGAATGCAACGCGTGGCGGATTGATTGCCATGGGCGGAACTGATCTGGATATTACTCCGTCACAGGTGAATTTTACGATCACCATCCCCGAACCAGCCTCCGCTCTTTTACAGATAGTCGGCGCGGGATTGTTAAGGGTTGGCAAAAGAAAACGATAAGCCCAAAATCCTGACAAAGCTACGGCATGGCAGGCCGGCGACGGTGTCGCTGCTGGCGGATTGTCGCTGCTTCGAAAACGAAAATAGCAGTCGCGGCCTGAAAGGCCACGATATTATAGCCCAGCCCAACGGACTGGGTTGCGGGTTACCACCAATATCCGAACGCCCTGAAAGGGCAGTGTAATGTCGTTTTTATCCTGCCCTTACAGGGCGGGCCTCTATCTATGATACCATAAACCCAGGGCGTTGCCCTGGGCTAAGTTAAATTGCACTTTCAGTGCAAAAACATGTTCAGGCCTCGCAGAGGCCGTTATGTTGTAGCCACGCGGCGTTAGCCCGTGGATAAAGATGCAATACTAATACCCCCGAGCCCGCGCAGCGGGCGGTATATCAATCCGCATTCTATGTCGCCCCCTGCGGGGACTTATTGATGGATGGGAATACTCCCTGTTACCCAGTTTCACAGATGGGGCTGCAACATGCCGGCCTACGGGCTTTTTCTGGATTCTCCGAATTACCCCTCTCTCTTGAATGCTGAAAAAATAAAAATCGCACGTGTGTGTTTCTTTTCATTCTTTACATTCTTCTCATTCTTGTATGTGTTCAGTGGCTGTTCAGTTGTTGTTCACTGGCTGTTCACTGGTTGATCGCGGGGTTTATAAAAACGTAAAATATCTGCGATAAAAGCACCAAAAACAACGATTTTTCAGGCATTTCTGATGTTCAACTTCGGACCGTTTCCAGGTCTCGACGGGACCGCGATGTTGTCGGACTTTGGGCTTTATTATTGTTTTGTGCGTTTGAGGCAAATGAAAGCTGCCGCCTGATTTTTTATGCAAATTCTTCCTTGAGTTTGCTGCAGTCATTCTCAATTTACACATTCTGTGGCTTGCTTTTGGAAGTGATCTGGGGTATAAAAACCCAAAGGCAAAATCAACTGTCGCGCCAAGTTTTGACTTTCGCACGGATTGAAACGTCGTTATAATTTGCCTAAGTCTTTTTCAACACAGTCCTTTGCGCTCGTAGCTCAGTCGGATAGAGCAACGGATTTCTAATCCGTAGGTCCCAGGTTCGAATCCTGGCGGGCGTGATTTTGTTTGTTTGGGGGCAATCCTGTGGAAATTGGCATATTTTTTTCCTTGAAATTGCCGGTAGAGTTGGTACTCTGTGCCGGCTTTTTAGTCAGTTAAGGCATATATTAAGAGGTGCATACAGGGAATGAATGTAAAATGGCAATTTTAGTACAAAAATTTGGCGGCACATCGGTTGCGGATGCGGAAAAGATCCGTCGGGCCGCCGGTCGCGCCCTCAAGGCGCATCAGGAAGGCAACCAGGTGGTCGTAGTCGCTTCTGCCCGCGGCAAGCAGACCGACCATCTTGTCGCCGATGCGATGGAATTGGACCCCAACCCTCCCAAACGGGAGATGGACATGCTGCTGAGCACCGGCGAACAGCAGACCGTTTCACTGATGGCGATGGCCCTGCACGCAATGGGCCACAAGGCCATCAGCTTCACCGGCCAGCAGGTTCAGATGATCACCGACGATGCTCACAGCAAGGCCCGCATCCAGAGCATCGGCGCTGAAAAGCTCAAGGAAAAACTGGCCGACGGCTACATCTGCATTGTCGCCGGCTTTCAGGGCGTGGACGCCAACGGCAACATTACCACGCTCGGACGCGGCGGCTCCGACACCAGTGCCGTGGCGCTGGCGGCGGCGTTAGGTGCCGATTATTGCGAAATCTTCACCGACGTCGACGGCATTTATTCCGCGGACCCCCGTAAATTCCCCAAAGCGGTCAAAATGCAGCAGATCAGCTACGATGAAATGCTCGAACTGGCCTCGCTTGGGGCCGGCGTCATGCACAGCCGGGCCATCGAATTCGGCAAAAAATATAACGTCAAAATTCATGTTCGCAGCAGCATGAACGAAAACACCGGAACCCTAATTACGCATGAGGTACCCCAAATGGAAGGCATTGTAGTATCAGGCGCCACCTGTCAAAAAGACCTTGCAAAATTTGATCTTATCGGCGTGGACAACACCCCCGGCAACGCCGCAGGCATCTTTGCCCATCTGGCATCGCATAAAGTCAGCGTCAACGATATCATTCAAACGGAAGTTAGTCCGCAAAAGGCAAGTTTGTCGTTTACCGCGGCCCGCTCCGATCTGGATTCGGTTCGACAGGCGATTGACGAAATCCGCGAAAAAGTTCATTGCGAATCCGTTTTTGTCCGTGAGGATATTGCCGAGGTCTCCGTTGTCGGTGTCGGCATGCGGTCGCACTGCGGCGTGGCCGAAAAAATGTTCAGAGCACTTTCCGAGAACCAAGTCAATATCGACTCCATTACGACCAGCGAGATCCGTATTAGCTGTCTGGTGAATCTGGAGGATGTCGATACCGCTCTGACCGCGGTCTGTAACGCGTTTGAGCTGGACAAACCCGCCGCCGAACGTGCCCAATCGTAAGGTAACAAGTTAAAAGCTAAAATCCAAAACCATAATGCAAAATGGTACCATCGGGATTGGTTTTGAGTTTTGACCTGTATTTTGAGACTGTAGCAACAAAACAGAGTAATTTTGATCTATTTTGAGTCAGCATGCCGATATTCCACTATGGAAATAGAATTCTATAGTGGAGACTATCGCAATGCTTGGACCCGGTGACTATGTA
>JAOUFG010000165.1 GCA_029858345.1 Phycisphaerae bacterium | reverse complement strand
GAATTTCTTGTTTTCGTATTTCAAATCGTCGCTCCATGACTTTTCCTTTCCATGGGGACTATTCCCCTGGAAAGTTATTCGTATAAATGACTTACAAAACTTTAATTATGTTGGACAGTAAAACTAATATGAAGTATAGATAATTTCTTTCTTGCATCAAATATCCAATCTTCTGTTTCTGATCCCCGATTCCCAACAATTGCATTTAACTCAAAACTTAAAGCTAAGAACTCAAAAACCAAGTGTCTCCTTGGGTGTTCCTTCTAATGGTGTCGTATATTAGTCCTTAGTCTTCAGTCTTCAGTCCTTAGTCCTTAGTCCTTAGTCTTCAGGAGTTAATCCTTCAAATAATTTCACCTTAATATAGCCGTCTGTAAGAATTCAACCCAGTAATCAGTAATCAGTAATCAATTGACTGTAACCCTGAGGTGTCATCCTCGCCTGAAATTATACCCATTTTCTATCCCTTTTCAAGAAAAAACTATTATTCCGATCGCGGTTGTTTTGTTTCGCCGCTCCGGGGCTTAAATAGGCGCTTAGTGGAATTCCATTTATTTTATGTAAATCCCGTAATTCTGCCTGTCCGTCGTCGCTGAAAGCGACGGCGGAAGCGGGCAATTTCACCATGAAGAACATGAAGATCTTTTAGACGGGATTAAATCCTCGACTTTGCCCGGAACAGACAGGACTTACAGGGTATATAATAGGTTTTTGGGGGCCAGGCAGATGTAACTACGCACAAAAAAAGTACCGGACATGCTCTGTAGAAAACATCAATTTTGTATCGCCCCGTTGGGGCTTGGATAGATCGAGAAGCCCAGTTTCCGGTGGTTTCACCACCGGCTATTATATAAGGACCCCTTCGGGGCCCGAAAGGATGCCCCTTTTCTACAGAGCAGGCCGGATACCTTTTATTTCCCAGAGGTATTTGACGTTTTATGCCCAAAAATTTTCCATTAAAATTCTTGACATGATTATCGGTCTTTGATATAGTGATAGATGGAAATGAGTGAAATGTGAAGACAGGATCCATGGAACGTCCAATATTTTTTAATTTCAGCTATTATATTATCTTGTAACACCTCATTTTTCCGTGAATCCCGCTTTTTTTCATCCCATTCCATGCTTTTTGCCGATAATGGTTGTTTAGAATTCGGCCCAAACTGTATTTAGGATACCTCCGGGTAAACTTTTTGTTTTCCGGTAAGATTTATTCGAGTTGAAACCGCCCTGCGTTGGGGCACTACAGCACTAATAGAATTTCGGCGTGGCCGGAGGTAAAGTAATAAGTCTTACCTGAAAGGAGATGTTTGAATGAGAAAGAAAAAAGGTTTTACATTAATTGAGCTGCTGGTGGTTATCGCGATCATCGCGATGCTGCTGGCCATCCTGATGCCGGCCCTGAGCAAGGTCAAGAAGATCGCCATGCGCGTGGTCTGCGCCACCAACCTGAAAGGCCTCGGCACGGCCCAGACGGTCTATGCCAACGACTATGGCGATGAGTACACGGTGCAGGGCGGCGGCGGAGCTCATACCTGGTCTGATCGAACAGCCGGCTATGATCAAACAACTAAAAATTGGGCCACTGCTGGCAACATAACGGTAGGTGCAAGCTTGTACCTGCTCATTCGTGAGGCAGATGTGAGTCCAAAATCGTTTGTCTGCCCTTCCAGCGAGCAACAGGAGTTTTCCGGTAAAAATCTCAATAATCTCGATATCGTGGAATTATGGGATTTCGGACACCCAACCCCACCTGCTCCTCTTCCGCAAGAAGGTCCGGTTAAGTGTGTCAGTTATTCCTATCACCAGCCGTATGCGGCTGTAGCAAGTGGGTCAGCAGGTACTGGATCCAAAAGCCGTCGTGCAGCAGATGGTACCCGTTCTGCGGCGTTTGCAGTTATGGCTGACAAGAGTCCGTATTTTTCTGATGACAAAAAATTATTGTACGGGAGTGTGACACAGGATAATTATAGGGACCGTTCCCGCCTGCTAAATTGGGCTGATGCCGCTCAGAAGTGGGAAATCATGGCCGCCAATTCAGGCGCGCATGACAGAGAAAGCCAGAATGTGCTCTTTGCCGATGGGCACGCTTCCAATGAAAATCGAGCAGATGTGGGCGTCAAGAACGACGAAATTTACACGCAATGGAGCGGCGGGGCAAATGCCGGGGCAACCGAAGGTGACAGACGGACTGGAAATGTGCCCAATAGAACAACGGGTGTCGTGCCGCAAGGGACCGATGATTCAGTCCTGGTAAATGATGACCTACAGGTATGTCCGACTTCATAGGGTTATATGCAATAACTAACATCAGATAGGGCATTGAAACTATTATTCGTTTCAATGCCTTTTTTTGTATCTTTCAAAAAATGCCTATTTTTCTATGTGAAAAAATTGACAACGGGATATCAATTACCTATCTTGAGGTAGCAAAATAAGACAGAAGAATTTTTGGAGAGGACGCGGGAGTTTCGATGTTGCGACCCAAAAAAATCTTAAAAGAATTAACGCCTCCTGCTCTCTTTCGATTGATGGTAAAACTCTATCTTTCATGCAGCAGGCCTCGAATTAACTCCTCGAATCGGTTCCAAGGTAAGGTTTTCTGCATTGGATTTAATAAAACAGGGACAACTTCGATCGGGCAAGCCCTCATTGAATTTGGATATTCTTTAGGCAGCCAGTCCGTTGCCGAAATGCTGCTTATTGATTGGCATAGACAGGATTTTGACAGATTGATTCGATTCTGTCAAACCGCAGATGCTTTTCAGGATATCCCGTTTTCCCTGCCGGGAACATATCGCCATATAGACGAGGCCTTTCCCGATGCCAAGTTTATCCTGACGGTACGCGATACCGAGCAGCAATGGTTTCAGTCGCTGGTCAGGTTCCACACGAAATGGTTTTCTTCGGACAAGAGCCGCCTTCCTGATGAGAACGACTTGAAAAATGCCCTGTACCTGTACAAAGGTTCCGTTTTGGATGCAATGCGAATGGTCTTTAACTATCCAACGGTTGCTTTGTATGATGAAGCGTATTATACGCAACTCTACCAGCAACATAATCAAGAGGTAACAGAGTACTTCAAAGATAAGACGGGCAAACTGTTAAAATTGAATCTCTCCCACCCAATTGCTTACCAGGAATTGGCAGCTTTTCTGAACATTACAGTTTCCGACAAGAGCCGATTTCCGTGGAAAAATAAAACACAAACATAACAATAGATACTTTGGGACGGGAAAATCATTTCTCAACAACCATGAAATAGCCGAACGGAAACGGTGTAGTTTTCTTTTTTTTCATCCCGCGACTGGTTAACCACAAACAGGCGGTTTGTATGAATGCTGCAAAGGGTTTCCCGATGATTTTAGTCTTGACAAGCTTTTTTGCAAAAAGATCTGTAATAATTTCATAAAAGCCGCCGATCGCTTCCAATTCACATATTCTAAATTTTGCCTGTTCAGCCAGATAGCGAAGTCCGAATTCAGTATACCGGTAGTAATCATGAGGTATTTCATGCAGCCAATAATAAAAGGGGGTATTCAAAAGAATTTTACCCCCAGGGGAAAGAATTCGGTACATTTCGTTCCAGAGTAACGCAGGGCTGTGAATATGTTCAAGTACATCTGAGAGGACGATTGTCTCGAAAGCATTATCTTGAAAAGGAAGTGGGTTGTTTAAGTTGCATTCCAAATCAAGACAGTTGGCTTTGTGGGCGGTGTCAGCCCAGTCCACCAAAGTAACCTCGGTTGAGTAATCTCTATAGAGCGCATATAAAGGTGCCTTGCCGCATCCTAAATCGACTACTCTACCATAGCAGTACTTTCTGATTGCTCTGTCATAAAATGCAGCGAAGATATCCGCGATTAGGCGTGACGAAATTGAGAGTTCTTGTGGATTCATGGATGCTCGAAGCCGTGCATCCCGAATTTCATATTTAGGGCACCTCTAAAAATTCAAATTCCACAATGCCAATGCCGCGTTTTTATCCCGTCACTGTCGTTCCGGGCTTTTGTTTTCCACATTTTTAGAGGTTGCCTTACTCGGTTTCCATGTATTTTGATTCTTCATAAAAAGGAGACTGTAGCATCTTTACAGAGTTTCTTTCTATCCTGTTTTTCGTTTTTCACCGTTTCTGTTCCAATGTAATGTATTTATCGTTGTCTTCTGATCAGCCAGGTATAGGTCT
>JAOUFG010000164.1 GCA_029858345.1 Phycisphaerae bacterium | reverse complement strand
TCTTTCATCCTGCACCACGCGGGCCAGGCGCTACGCCGCTGTCTCCCGCTTAACTCCAACGTTATGCTTTGGTGCAAAAATGAGTTATGAAAAAGAATGGGATGATCTTAAAAAACGAAGGCTATATTGCTGGATAGCCTTAATTACATATGCCCCAGGAGCGTATTTTTTAGGAACTGCAATTGAGAGATACACTGGTTCAAATATTGGGTTCTTGATCATCGCATTAGCATGGATGATCGCATGTGCCATTTTAGGCTTCAGATATGCTTATTGGATCTGCCCAAGATGTAAAGAATATTATTTTAGTAAGGCTGGACTTACGTTTACGTTTATCAACCGTTGTACCAGTTGTGGACTTGAAAAGTGGCCTCTACCTGGAAAAAATATTAACGGAGCATAACCAATCACTAAAGAGGGACCGGGAAAGCAATGCCGTATTCGAAATATTCAGGAATAGCGGTTTAGCAAAGCTTTCTAGAAGTTTGTCTTAGTCCATTTCCCGGCCCCTTAGTTCGTAGTTATGATTTCAAGAGGATACCAGTGGGTAAAATTAATTTCGAAATAGAAATAGAAATATTTAAAGGGAAAAAATGCGATTATCACCAGATGGGTGAGAAATATAAATATCCCGAAGATATTGGAAAATTGTGCCCTTGGTTATTAGACAGTATCAATTCTATGGTTCGGGTATTGCAATTTGGAGGATCTTTACCCTGGGAATACAAAGATACCGAATATGAGAAAACAATTAATCCATGTGGAACCACAACGGAATTTATTCGTTGCCCTGATCCTACTGATGCTGGTGTGGTTGTTAGATTAACCAGAAGAAAACTGGAAATACCAAAGGAAGTTGGATGGTCGTAAATAAAAGGGAAAGGAATTCCGGGGACACGATACTTATTATTTCGGCGATTAAATACAACAATGTATTTCCAAATAAATCCCAGTCAGATGCGGGTCTATGTGGCAATTCTATTGATCTGAATAATTGCCGGGTAAATAATTATGGGGAGGGAAAGGTTACCTTGAATAATGACGATGATGAAATGATTGGGGCAGCTACTTAATAATCGAAAAGCAAAAGATGCGGATTCATGTTTCAATTGACCCCAATCACCCAACGAAACGGCAAAAATTTAGACGGACGATCTGCGGTCTAATCCCGGATATGGCCGGGTTAGACGGACAAAATGCAATCTAAACCGATTTCGTAGACCCAATAGACGTATTATTTTACGTCATTTGGGACATCTAATCCATGTTGGACGAACGAAGATAAATCTTCGGGAAGTAAATTAGTACTTTTATGGGTAAAGGCAAACGTCTCAAGCATAAGAGAAAAGCAGAAAACAAACCTTTTGAAAAGTCTTTTTCACAGATATTGACAGACAACTTTCAAAAGGAGTTGCGCAATTCTCCGATCTGGGATGAGATGGCGGCCGAGTTCGGAGAGAAAAAGGCTTTGAAGGTTTTGCATGAATGTAGAGCGGATTTAAGACCGCCGGATGAAGATTCGTGAAGGCCGGTATCGTACAAAAAATCTTTTTGGATCATTTTGCCGCTTATCGAAAGCAAAAAAGTCTATGGCAAAGACGACTGCGAGCGGCCTGGTGCATCATGACCTGCAAAACACCTGCCCAAGGCTATCATATCGACGCCTGCCCGAACGGCGATTATCAGGTCAAAGCCTACAATTCATGCAAACACAGAGCCTGCCCGCAGTGCGGCGCAGCCGATACCCAGCTGTGGCTCGAACGCAGAAAAGCGCAAGCCCTTGATTGTCCTTACTTTCATATCGTTTTTACCATCAGCCATGATCTTCACAAACCATGGCGCGCCAACCGCAAGTTGTTCACCAGCTTGATGATGCGCGCCGGCTGGCACAGCCTTCGCGATCTTTTAGCCGACTGGAAGTATTTAGGCGGTCTTGCCGGCGCCATCGGTGTTTTTCAAAGCTGGGACGATGAGATGCGCGAGCATTGCCACCTGCATTTTATTGTCACCGCAGGCGGGCTTAACGAGGATAGCCGCTGGGTGCGGGCAAACAGTGAGTTTTTACTACCCACTAAGGTTTTGGCGACCAAGTTTCGCGGCAAGTTTTTAGCCTACCTTAAAGAAGGCTTTTCAAGGGTTGGCCCAAGCGGCAAACCGAAACAGGAAGCACAAATTCTAAAAGCTCCTTATGGCATGAGCGTTCAGCAGTGCTTTAACCTGTTAAATAAACTTGGCCGAAAACGCTGGCACGCTGATATCGAACCGGCCTATGCCCATGCCTTTGGTGTGTTTAAATACCTTGGCCGTTATCTTTGCCGGGGACCGGTTTCAGAAAAGCGTATTGTGGGCTACGACGGCGACACGGTGACCATCGCCTATGCCCACCGGGATAAGCATGAAAGGCAAACCTTCAGCTTGAGTGCGTCGGATTTTATCGACCGGTTGTTGCGCCATGTGCCCGATAAAGGTAGTCATGTGGTGCGCGCCTATGGTTTGTTTCATCCCAATTGCCGGGACAAACTCGATGCGGCCCGCAAGCTGTTGGGCCAGGAGCCGTATGTGCCCATTTTGCAGCTGCCCAGCGCCGTAGAACTTTTACAGCGCATGTTTCCCGAACAACAAATCGGAATCTGTCCGCATTGCAAAAGGCCGCTTCGTACCGTTTTCGTTTACCGGGGCGGTCATGTTTCGCCATGGAAACTGGCCGCCTGACCGGCATTGTTGAACATAAAAAATAGCATGGGAGCTAAGTCGTATCGATGTTGTCAAAATCTGTGATTTGAGCATATAATCGGCTCACATTTTCAAAGATCAACCACGTTGAGCCAAGCACGTTTGCATAAATAGCGATTAGATGTTTTTGAACTCGGGATTTTATAATATTCTGACGTGCCCGGGGGTTTTTAAAAAACCCCTATAATGGAGCGCGTTCGTCCAATCGTCCAACAATGGGATGATGCTGACAATCCTGGTAGCTGTACCATAAAGGTCGTCCTTAGTTTGTTTTATCGACTTTGCTTTACGACCTTATATTTTTATCAACCCGGCTTGCAGCATATCCCAAACATTGGGCTAAGATTAATCATGAGAAAATCATTAATTTTAATCTTTACGATATCGGCTTTTTGGGTGTCGTTGGCTGTCAGCTGTTTATCCGGACAACTTGCCGTAAAAAATCCATCATATAGCGAAGAAATGATTATTGGATTAGTACTGTCCCACCTTTGGTCAGGGGCAAAGTACACAGTCGTTTCACCTGGTACAACTTTCTGTCGTTTGAATATGGATGATGAAGAAGAACTGGTTGAAGCAAAAAAATATTTGTTGAAAAAATTAGTTGGGAATGACCAAGATCTTAAAAGGCTTCTTGAACAATTATTTACTATTAATCGAATACCTTTCAAATTGCGCCAAAAGTCAAATATCGAAAAAGGATACTTTATCGACTATGAAGGTGAGTATGAAGGATATTTCGAAGAAAATGGCGGCGGATGGGATAAATGGTATAAGGACCACCCAAATGCTGATGGGGAGACGGAGGTTTCACGGCCTGTATATGACGAGCGGAATGGAATAATCATGATTTATGTTGGTACCCAAGTTCATTGGAAAGCCGGCGTGGGCAACATTATAGTATTTAAGCTAAAAAATAATAAGCTAAAGGAGTTATCCAGGGTTATGGTCTGGATTTCATAGCCCAACATTTTTCTTCAGCCGACTCGGTTCCCTCGCGGCTGAGAAACGTTCGTTAAATGCTATGCGAAATAAACATGACATAAAGCTGTTATTGAGCGCACAGCGGGCGTTGCTCGGTGAAATTCCACCGCGTTTGAGATCGGTGTCGTTTGACCTCTCACCTGATGGTGAAGAACTTAAAGCACGATTTGAATTTGACGGTGATCCAACGGATGATGAATTGGAGTGCGCAAGTGTAGTAATGACAAATATTTTAGTGGACTACTCACAAAATCACAGAAAATATGACGAAGAATTTATTAGTTTACCCTATCCGAAAAAGCCAAGCTTTTTGCGTCTGATCGCCTTTTATCGTAATGAGGATAAATGGACATCATAGACTAATGGCATTTAACAAGCTGCTGCTCCCGACGCTCGTTCCTCGCGCCGGAGAGCAGCACGTTGGGCTGTAAATTATTTGGAAGGAGAAATTGAATTTCATGAATCTTGAAGAAAGTTTTTTCCTTTGGATTGAAAAAACTGCAAAATCTTG
>JAOUFG010000062.1 GCA_029858345.1 Phycisphaerae bacterium | reverse complement strand
ATCAGTTTCCTTTTCCGGTTTTACTTTTGGATGAGCGGTTGTTTGGGAACAGAGTCTTTGACAACCTGTTTCAGGAAGCGACTGAGGACTGTTTTTTCGAGGCGGTCTTTGGTCCGTTTGGTGTTGTCTTTGAGGGGAATCTGCCCGCCGGCATAGCTGGGGTGTCCGCCGCCGGTGCCCTTGCGGGCAACGATGCCATGGATGATCTTGTCGGCTCGCACATTTTCTTCATATGTCCGGAGCGACACAATCATTTTGTGCTTGAAATAGCCGGTCACCATCACCCAGTTGGTCTGGTCATCGCGCAGGAGGATATCGGCCACCTCGGCTATCATGTCGGGATTTTCAATCTGTCCGAGATTCGTCACGATAGCATTGGCGAAAACCTGTGCGTTCTTCAGGGCATCAGCCATCATCTGGTAATAATCCCGGCTGACCTTACCACGCTGAATCTCGCTGAGCACTCGCTTGTTGGCCAACTGGTACAACTGACTGAAGGCCTCCATATCCGCTTTCGTGCTGTCTCGTCCCAGGTCCTGCGTATCGGAACGAATCGCATAAAGTAATGCCGTCGCCAGAGGAACATCAATCTGTACGCCCGCTTCGGTCAGATATTCGTACAAGATTGTGGCAGTCGCCCCATATTTATTGCGTACGTCGGTAAACCGGCAGTGTCGCGTCATCTTACGGCAGATGTGATGATCAATCACGATATCCGGTTCGATTTCGACGGGCATGGAATTATTACCGGTTCCCGGCTGGGTATCGACTATCGCGAATAATTCAAACTGTTTCATGTCCAGTTGATCTATTTGTCGCAAGTTCAGACCCAGGTATCTGACCAGCGCACGGTTCTCTCCCCGGCCAACGGTGCCGCCGTGGGCAATGGAACACTGCGTATTCGCCAGCGTGTTGGCGAGCTTGCGCAAGGCGACGGCAGCGGCGATGGAGTCCGGATCGGGATTGTCCTGCATGACAACAAGCATCGTCTTGTGTCCTTCAAGGATGGTCTTGAACTGGGCGAGTTTGGATTCGGTTTGGGATGGGGGTGTCATTATTTGCCTTTCCGGAAGGGTTTAAAGAGAGACGTAAAACGAATGCCGCCAATGCCTTTTCGGGATGGAAAAAAACCCTTGGCAATGCTTGCGATTTCCTGGGTGGTGTAAAACGATTTAGGATTATGCTTTTGAATAATGCTGAGCACTTCATTCATATGCTTTCGAGGCACAATTGTAAAAACAAGTTTGACGGGATTAAAGGCCCCCTGGGCCTGAACCGTCGTGACACCGTATTCCTTTTCCTTAAGGGCGTTGATAAGATTGGACGGGTCGCGATTGGTCATAACCTGAATCAAAACGGTTCCCAGTGACATTTTTTCGGCCAGCGTGATGCCGATATAATTGCCCAGTGCAAAACCGGAGGCGTAGGCAATGTAGCACATGGGGTTCGACAGGTTCTTCATAATCTGCCCGATAGCCAACAGCCAGATGAGCACTTCAAAAAAGCCCGTTGCGGCGGCCAGTAATTTATAGCCGCGAGAGACAAAAATGACGCGGGCGGTGCCGATGGTTACATCGACAATACGCGCCAGAAAGATCAGTACGGGAATCACAACCCATGTCATCGTGTTTGCATTAAAAATAATCGCTTCCAAAATCTCTCCGTGAATTTATGTCTCTTTATTTTTCTGTTCCTTTTGGAACGAAACGGAGTTGCGAATGGAGTCCATCTGCCCAAAGCAAATCAGTTCGTCATTTTCCAGTATCTCAGTCGAAACCGGCGGATTGGCAATTGTATCGGAACCCCGGATAATCGCAAGCACCAGTATATTCTGCCCTTTAAGGCCGGAGTCCAGCAATGTTTTGTGCAGGATCGTACTCTTCGCACTGACCGGAACCCGTAAAACGCCATAGCCGCCGGTGGTAATGGTCAGTTCTTCAAATGAAACGGTACGCCCGCCTTCCTGCCGGGCAATCAGCTTTCTTTGGAGAGTGTCCGTAAGACGATGTGCGGCGTTGGAGTTGACAAATCGATACAATCCATAAACCACCACAACAATAATCGCCAAACTAATCCATGGAATCAACCCTTCTGGTAATCCGCTCAAAAATGGCAATTCCAGCTTACGAGGACGAAGCGAGTTTACCGTGGTAGCAATCAAGGTGACCAAACCGGCATTGCCCAAAACCATCAGGATCGAAGCGATCTTTCGCCGCTGCGTGTGACCCACGACAAGCTCGGATTCTTTGGTCGTAAAGCCGGTCCCACTAAAACAGGACAGCGCCTGAAATTTTGACAACGACCAGTCCAGTCCGGTCAAATGAAAGGCGATGGCCCCGATTCGGACAACGACATAGGAAACGAAAAGTACAACAATAAATAGAATCAGACTTAACATTTTTCATGCTCCGGATATTGTTTATGACAATTGTTATAGCCATTTTTTTCGTTTGAAGAACCACACCATACCCGCAACGATGAACACAATCATCGTCCAAAAGCCCACGGGATAGGCCCATTGCCATTTCAGTTCGGGCATGTGCTCGAAATTCATACCGAAAACCCCAGCGATAAAACCCAATGGGATAAAAATTGTGGCGATGATCGTCAGAACCTTCATCACGGCATTCATGCGATTGCTGACACTTGACATATACAGATCCAGCAGGCCGGAAGCGACGTCGCGAAAGCTTTCGACGGTATCCATAATCTGTATCGTATGGTCATAAAGGTCCCGAATGAAAATCCGGGTACTTTTTTTGATCAAAGGCGACTCCATGCGCTCCATGCCGGCAACCATTTCCCGCAGCGGCCAGACCGATTTTCGCAACAGCGTCAGTTCACGTTTAAGATGGTGGATATCGTGAAGGATGTCCCGGCCGGAATCGACCAACAGGGATTCTTCGAGCGATTCTATCCGTTCTCCGAAAATCTCTAATATTTGAAAATAATTATCCACAATCGCATCAACCAAGGCATACGCAAGGTAGTCACAACCCATTTTCCGAATACGACCTTTGCCGGAACGAATCCGCTGACGAATCTGCTCGAAGACATCGCCGGGATGCTCCTGAAACGTTATCAGATAGTTCGGGCCAAGAATCATGCTGACTTGTTCGCTTTCAACCGAATGGCCCTGCTGGTTATAACTGAGCATCTTCAGGACGATAAACAGATGGTCGTCAAATTCCTCAAGTTTGGGCCGCTGGCCAACGTGGACGATATCTTCCAATACCAGTGAATGAAGGTCGAAATGTTTTCCGATCTGCTCGATTATTTCAACATTGTGGATACCATCGATATTGATCCAACTGACCGTTTTCGAATCTTTGCAGATAAAGGCCTCCTGTAGGGATTCGAGCCTTTTTTCGGTCAGATTGGCCTCATCATCATCATAATCGATCAAAGTCAGTTCAGGGGCTTTCTCGGCATAAGAACCGGTATAGACAAGCGTTCCGGGAGGCAAACCTGTTTTGGAAGTCGTCTTTTTGTATAAACTGGAAAACTGGATGGTCTTAAGCGGTTTCATGGGAGACTCCTTATATTTTAAGCTCGATTGGAACAGGTCGGTTCTTTTTCCATTCATAAAGCTCGATCTGGCCATCGGACCGAATCTGCACGAAATTAGATCGCAGGCCGACCCAGCAACCGCTGTTGTAATACCAATCCTGAAACAGCCCGGCACGGTGGGTGTGGCCGCTTATGAGATAATCATAGCCCTCGCAAAGTTTATTGTTGTGGTACAGCGAGAGAATGCCCTTGATTTTCGTGGGATCCTGTGCGGGGGTGAGGGATTCGTACAAGCTATGCGCTTTTTCGTGACGTTCGCTTTTTTCGAATAAATTAACGGAATTGTTCCAAATCCACATAAAGCCCCGGCTGACTTTGAGGAGCGATTTTTCGGTAAAGCCGCCTGCCGAAAGCAAGGGCGACCCTTTTCGGTCCTCAAGGATGCCCCCCAGGATTGCCAGGATGCGGCCCCATCGGGGGGTTCCGTCGCGATTGAACGGGTCCAACTCGTGTCCATGCATGAATTTGAATCGTTTGCCTGCAATGGTCCGCTCGAACGGGCCGGACATTCGTTCGAAAAACGCATGCGCCAGCAGATTCGTGCCAATCAGGTGTTCCAAGTCGGCATCGTGATTGCCGACCACATAAACCGCATTCATCCCGGCAAGCCGGTCAATCAGGGGCATTTGATGCACGAGAACCCTGCTGACATTGGCCTGCCAGAACTCAAACAAATCGCCCAGTACAAAGAGTTCGCCGCCGCAGTCTTCCACATAATCCAAAAAGAGATCGAATTTGCGGGCTTTATCGTCCGCGGAAAAATTGTCGCGCGGGCCGCCGTCGCCTATATGCAGGTCGCTTACAACAAAAATGTCTTTGGGTTCAGACAATGAAAGTCATCCTTTACTATCTAACTTTGATTGTGTCCTATTTTATCCTTTTGTGTATATCATGTAAAGAGTTATGATTTTGACCGGAGAGCAATTTGTGGTACAATCGGGGGGTATGAAAGTTGTTTAGACAGGATCCTTTTATGCTGGTTGGACTGCTGACCGTAACAATTCATTTGCAGGGCATCGATTCGCTGAAAGGCAAGCGTAAAATCGTCAAAAGCGTGGTCGAGCGGCTGCGGAGCCGGTTTAATGTCTCCGCCGCGGAAATCGCGGCCCAAGACAGCAAACAACTGGCGGTGGCGGGGATCGCCGTTGTTTCAAACGACGGTTCGCATATGGATGAGCAGCTCGACAAAATTGTCAATTTCATCGTCAACGACGGACGGTTTTATGTGGCCCGTATTCACCGGGAGACATTTACGTCGGACGACGACATCCACTTTTAAGTTAAAGGGTAAAATCCAAAAGCCAAAAAATAGCTTACACGTCAAAAAACTTCGCGGGAAATCAATTTTTAAGTTTTTATGGTTTTGGGTTTTAGGTTTTAATCTTTGACTTTTTTGTAACTTATACATCAGTTGACTTTATGAATGGGATTTAAATGCAGCAATATAGTAACCGTTGGGGTGTCATTTTTGATATTGACGGAACGATGGTCAACAATACGCCTTACCATCGGAAGGCGTGGTTCGATCTGTGCTGTCGATATGGTATTGAACTGGACCATGAATCTTATCATGACAAGATCCACGCACGAAGCAATGACAAGATTGTCCTGAATCTGTTTGGTCCCGAGGTGGATGAAGCGTTTATCCGCAGAATTGAGCATGAAAAGGAATCTTTGTATCGCAAGACATTTCGTCCGGTGATGAAGGAAACACCGGGATTGACCGCCCTGCTGAATGAACTCCGTGACAACGGAATTCCGTGTGCGGCGGCATCAAATTCACCGAAGGCCAATGTCGATTTCGTACTGGACGAGATGGGAATTCGAAACTTCTTTCAGGCCGTAACGTATCGAGATTTAGTGAAGGTCGGCAAGCCCGATCCGGAATTATTTTTGACAGCCGCGGCCGGAATCGGTGCCCCGCCGGAGCAGTGCCTTGTTTTTGAGGACTCGGCTTCCGGTTTTAAGGCCGCGCGTGCCGCCGGAATGCGGTATATTGCCATTACATTCGGCGCCGACCCGCACGAACTGAAAGAGGCCCACGATGCAATCGAAGTCCACGAAGATTTCACGCAGATATGCTTCTCTCAGTTAAGAGGTCTCTTCCTTTAGAACGCACGGATATTTTGTCAATCCGGCCTACCGAGGTTGCAAAATGCCCGGTTGGGTCGAGAGCGACGTTTCCACTTTTCCTGTAACGGGATGGACGTACACAAAGGGCGCTCTCGCATTATCCAAATTGACGGGCATACTCGGTGTCCCCTCGATTTTCACCCAGCCGTTTGTCTCCACGGTATCGTATACAAGTCTCTGCCCGTCAATATTGTGCAATCGCTTTGTCTTATCACCGTTCCACTGTTCATATGTAATCGGCTTATCCGTAAACACTCTTTTTAGTACGGTTTTTCCGTCTGCATCTGTGATAAAGTCCAGATCAAACCGGATTGAATTGACAAATATATATTTTTCCGGAACTCCATTGACCAACGGAACATAGGCCAACTGCAACTGGTTCTGCTGGCCGTCTGCAACGATTTTCTGTTCAGCCAGATTCCACTGAATCGAATCGAAACCGTTAACATAAACATAGCAGGGTTTGCCGAGATCGACGCCTGTACTTTCTTCGCTTGCGGCGGCCTCGGTCACATGGCTGTTATTCAGTTGGATCTCGCCATCGGGCCCTTCGGCGACAATTTCCTCCTTGATACGGTCGTAGCTGATTTCTGTACAATACAGCTTTACATTCGAAAGCGTTTGTTCGTCTTTGAATCTCCGGGACTGAACATAGACCCTCCCTTCGGTCATACGGATGCGGCTGATGCCGGTCCGGCCCATCGCGTTTTTGTCGAAAAATACCGTTAACTTGTCGCCGTGGAAATTATCTAACTGCGTGTATTCCACTTGCTGCCAACGGCGTGTCGCCAGGACGTTTTCGTTAAATACGACCTGGTTGATTGTGCGTGATTCATCGGCAATAAACTGTGCGTCCTTATCAGCCATCACTACAATGGGTACCCACGGATTAGCCGTCGTGTCGTTGGAATCCGCCGGCTGGTAGAATGTGAACCGCAGCGGACCATGCGCCAGGCCGGATCCTGTCAGGAGGTCATAATCTATTTTGCGGGCTTCAAACTTCGCGGGAGGGGCATTATTGGCCTCTGAATCCGTCGTCTCCACTACTGCCACGACTGCTGTCGGAACCGATTCCAGCGGTACCGTGCCTGCTGCGTCTGCCTCACCGGCCAGATTGACCATTTGAATCGTGGGAGGTAATAACGCGTTCTCCGGCTGAGCCGAAAATAAATCTATAGCCTGGGTTTTCTTATTAAAGACCGCCTTGGCGGCAGGTTCGGCAGTCATTTCGTCCTGCATCGGTTTCAGGATAATCCCGCCGTCGCACCGGACAAGCACTTCTTTGGCGGAATTGCTGTCTGGCGGAGTCTTTACCGGTTCTTTGGGCACCTGTTCAGAATTCTTCTGCTTTTGTTTCCGCTTATGATCGACGGAATCAGGAGAGTTCACGGCACGGTCACCGCCATCCATCGCTGAGAATAAGATATTCTGAATGTTGACCTGATTGGCGCCCGACAAAACAAGTTCATTTCCGTAAGTAATTTCAACATTTTCATCGAAAACGCATTCATAGTATTCAGAAGGCAACGCCGTCTTTTCATGAGACCCGGAGGTGCTGTCTATGGGCTTGGGGAGACTGCCGGATGGCTGTACGGACGAAGATGCCAAAGGCCTCCTTTGAGCCGGGCCTTTTGCTTCTGTTGCTTTTTCGCTTTCGGAAACATTCAGAATCCGAAGTATTTCCAAATCACGAATATTCAGGTAATCAATCCGCCCCGCAGCGGTATCAAAAATCAAAATCAGACCGAAACCCTCTAATTGCACCTGTTCGGACTGAATGCTTACCGGACCATCAGTCGCGAATTCCGACCGCTCACTGCTGAAGGTCAGGTCGTCCATTTTAATAAAGGTTTCGCTCATCCTGCTGCCGGCCTCGGGTGTTAAGTGGATCACCACATTGCCGTCAAGCCGGGCATCCTTGGGAACCGCGCCGGATCCGCCCGACGTTGTCTGGAAGACGCCCTTGTCCGCATCGATGCGGCATTGATAATTTGACTCATAAAAAATCAGATACGGATTACCGACCTCCCAGCGAGAAGACTCAGAACCGGGATTCAGGAGTTTTTTGAATCCGAGAGTGCGAATAATTTCTTTGGTCTGCTCATCGAAGACATAATATTCTGCATCCCGGGCATCGCGAACATCCATTTCCCCCGTTTGCTGACCCGTATTGCGGGGTTGCGGCATGTTCAGATCGGGAACATCCGCCTGGTTGGGTGTTTGTATCGGCGCTGTATCCATGACACGCGCATAAATCAGAAACATCAACGCGACAGAGCCCATTGCAATCAAACCGATTATTAATTTTCGCATCGTCGCAACCCAATAAAAATTATTCTATCCTGTTACAAAAACAGCGGCTTTTATACCTGATACCGCTCCATCAGCGCATCCCATTTGTTGTTGTTTTTCAATATATATTCAATCACCTCGCCAACCGCCCCTTCTCCGCCCTTGCGAAGGGTTACAAGATCGGCGTATTTTTTTAATTCATCCGGGGCATTGGCAACCGCAACACCAAGGCCCGCCCTGCGAATCAAGGGAATATCCATCACATCATCCCCCACACAAGCGACCTCTTCAGGCGTCAACTCCGTTTGGCTCAGTAACGCCTCGAAGGCCGGGAGCTTTTTCAGGCATCCCTGTATGACATGGGCAATCCCAAGCTGCTGCGCCCGAATCGTTGTGGCCGGCGTTTCGCGCCCGCTGACAATCGCAACAGTACCGCCCGCACGCTGCCACATCTTGATCCGATGACCGTCAATCACATTGAACCGCTTGCTTTCAGTGCCGTCTGAATGAATAATAATGCCGCCGTCGGTTAAAACCCCGTCCACATCCAACACGAGTAATTTTATTTTTGACAGATCTTTGGTTGTCATACCCTATCCCACAATTTTAATGGCCACGATGTCCTGTACATCGATCAAGCCCACCGGCTGATTTTCAGCATTGACCACCGGCAGTTCATCGATCCGGAACTTATGAAAGACCGCCATCGCCTCGGCGGCAAGCGCATCTTCACGCACCCGCTTGCAGTTGGGCGTCATTAAATCGGAACACCTCACCGAAAAAACATTCGCACCCTTTTTGGCCATGGAACGCCTTAAATCCGCATCGGTAATAATTCCGGCCAATTCACCCTTTGCGTCCGTAACCATCACCGCCCCGCGGCGTTTTGTCGTTTCATTTTTGAGCAGCATTTGCTCTACCGTATCGCTCTCCTGGGCCAGGGGCAACGATTCCCCGGACTTAAACCACATCGTTTGCCCCACCGTCAGCAGTTTTCGGCCCAAGGCGCCCGCCGGATGAAACCGGGCATAATCCTCGGTTCCGAAATTGCGAAGCTTCATCGTTGTCAACGCCAGCGCATCTCCCATCGCCAGCATGCAGGTCGTCGAAACGCTCGGCGCCACGCCCAACGGGCAGGCCTCGGTCAACATTCCCATGCACAAAACAATATCACTATGGACCGCCAGGCGCGACTGCGGATCCCCGACAATAGAGACTAACTTGATTTCGCGTTGTTTCAGCGGCTCGATCAAACGTACAATTTCTTCGCTTTCTCCGCTGTGACTGAGCGCCAGAACAATATCATTGGTCTGAATGCGGCCCAAGTCTCCGTGCACGGCCTCAGCCGGATGCAGGAAATGACTCGCCGTTCCGGTCGAAGCCAGGGTTGCGCTGATCTTGTTTCCAACGATCCCGGCTTTGCCCATCCCGGAGACAATGACGGACCCCTCGCATTCCAGAAATAACTGAACAGCCTGCGCAAAAGCATCCTGCCGCACCAGTCGCAACAGTCCCAGCACGGCCTGCCCTTCCGCTTGAATCACGCTTTCGGCGAACGCAAGATCAATTTTTGAATTCATCATTTCATGCTCCTATAAGCGGGGCAGCATCCCGTTCCGCTAAAAACGCACAACGCTGCCGCGTTCATCATAGCAGACAATCTTTGGCTGCGAAGACGCTCCCAAGATGTCCGCATAAACTCGAATTTCCTTATCACACTCCTTTTCAATCTGCACCAAGGCGGCCCGCCGCTGGTTTAGTAAATAGTTGGCAACATCCGATGCCGCCGTTAACTCGATGCGGCGAATTTCCTTCTTCAAAGCGGCCAGCCGAACGGTCCGCAATATCTCTATCGACTGAGACTCAAAACTTTTCACGACGCCGACGCCGTTACAATGCGAACATTTCAGATACGTACTGGATTGCAGTGAGGGGCGCATCCGCTGCCGGGTCAGTTCGATCAGCCCGAATGCGCTCATCTTAAGCGCTCGTGAACGTGCGCGGTCGGACTTGAGAGCGTTGCGAAATTCCTTTTCAATCTCGCGCTTGTTGCGGTTGTCGCGCATATCAATAAAATCGCAAATGATCAGCCCCCCCATGTCGCGCAGCTTTAACTGACGAACGATTTCACCGGCGGCCTCCTGGTTAATTTTGAAGGCCGTCTGCTCGGCATTGGTCTGCTTACGATAGCGCCCGCTGTTGACATCGATCGCCACCAATGCCTCGGTCTGCTCGATAACAAGAGAGCCGCCGCTTTTGAGATCGACGCGCATGGCCTGTATTTTCTCGATTTCTTTTTCGATATTATATTTATGGAACAGCGGATTTTTCCCGTCATAATAACAGGCACGGCGCCTCAATCGCGGCTGGACAATGGACAGAAAATCCCTGATTTTTTTAGTCACCTGTTCATTATCACACAGAATCTTATGAATGGTGGAATCAAATATATCCCGGACGGTGCGAATGGCAAGATCGGACTCCTGATAAATTTCCGCCGGCGTCTTGTCTGAATCAATCCGCTTGCTGATGACATTCCACAACCGTCTCAAATAGGCGATGTCGTTTTGCAGTTCCCGTTTATTGGCCAGTTGAGCCGCCGTGCGAACAATCAGCCCGGTATTTGGAGGAAGCGATATCCCTTCAATGGCTTCGCGAAGTTTTTTTCGTTCCTCTTCATCCTCAATCTTTTGAGAAACCCCCACTTTGGTCATCCAGGGCATCAGGACCAGATATTTACCCGGCAGTGAAATATAAGTCGTCAGTGTCGGGCCTTTCGTATTAATGCCTTCTTTGGTAACCTGAACCACAACACTTTGTCCCTTTTTAAGGCATTTCTGAATCGGGGGCCGCTGCGCCAACGCTTTGCGCCGACCGATATTCTCTTCGCTGCCCTTTTGTCCGAAATAACGGGGATGCAGATCGCTGATATGCAAAAACCCGTTCTTTTCCGCACCGAAATCGACAAACGCCGCCTGAATCCCGGATTCGATATTGACAATTTTTCCCTTGTAAATGTTGCCCACACGACTGACCAAGCCGGAGCGTTCCGTGTACAACTCCTCTAATGAGCCATTCTCGACAACCGCCACACGGCATTCTTCTCCCTGTGACACATTAATCAGCATTTCTCTTGACATAGGTATCCTTTTTCTTGCGGCGTTTAATTCTGACGCCAGCTTATTTCTGTTCGGCAAACGGGTTCCCGCAACTGTCCCGGCTCAATCGTCAGCCATTGCATGATTTCATCGACACGCACCGTTCCCGACGGCGAAATGCGACAGAACGCTTCAATGCGGTCATCCGAGAAAGTTATCTCACTCAGATAGGGAGCCATATCAAATTGTTTGTACCTTCTCTTTTTAGCCCAATAGCGGCGGATTTCGATGCCGCTTTTTTCGTCAACCTGCCTCTTGCAGCGAAGAAGATGCTCCCGCCATTGTCCATCGGGACAGGATTCAAGACAGAACCGGTATCGAACGCTTTCCGGATAAAAAGACCTTTTACGATCCGTGTATTGAACGTCCAGAATGCCGCAATCCGCCGGAAGCTGCCGTTGTATCGAATCGCGGAGATATTCAGCCGAAGGCGGTTGTGAAAATCGAACCACGGCGCACATCCGGTCCCGGATGGATTGTGTGCCGACACTGCGGGGAAACGGGATGGACAGGCACGGATGAGGATTGAATCCACCCGAAAACACCAGCGGCACAGACGCCCTGATCAACGCCCGCTGAAACAGGGTCAGCGTTTCCTGATGGGACAAATAGGCCAGATCTCCCTGGATAGAGAAATCCACGATCAATTTAAACGTTTCATCCAACATTAATTCACAGTACTTACGCTATTTTATTGAAATTCTCAACCGGTCATGTTCGCGGTCGTCTTCATTCACAAACACATCGATCCGTTCGTCTCAGGCACTCGCCGTCAGGCCGGGATCGGCTACACACTAAAATGTTTCAGGCAGTATCCGCGTGGTTGCGTCTCTGAGATAATTCTTAATCTGCCGGTGGGAGTCCATGGTGGCAACCTTACGCGACAACTGGTTACACTCTTCAATCGTCACGGAACGAATAATCTTTTTGACTTCCGGTATCATCGGCGGCGCCAATGAAAGAACCCGGACGCCCATGCCTAACAACAGCATAATGAATTCGGGGTCGGATGCCATTTCGCCGCAGACGCTTAACCCGATACCCGCCTTGTGCACATCCTGAATCACACTTCGCAACAGCCGTAAAACCGCCGGTTCGGCCCCGGAAAACAGCGTCGAAACATGTTCATTGGCACGGTCCACAGCCAGCGTATATTGAATCAGGTCATTGGTGCCGATGCTGAAAAACGACGATTCATTCGCCAGCAGACCGGCCGTCAACGCGGAACTCGGCGTTTCGATCATGATCCCGATCGGCAATTCCGAGTTGTAGGGAACCGCATACTCGTCCAGATCTTCCATCACATCCCGTAAAATCATCTTGGCCTGCCGAAGTTCCTGCAGATTCGTGATCAGCGGAAACATCACCCTTACATCACCCAATACAGAAGCCCGCAAAATGGCTCGCAGTTGGACCTTGAACAGCGGCAGCGACTGGAGACAATAGCGAATCGAACGCAACCCCAGCACGGGATTGGACTCATGCGCATGCCAGCCGGAATGAGGAAGTTTGTCAGCCCCCAGATCCATTGTTCGAATCACCACCGGCTTGCCCTGTACCGCCCGGATCGCTTCGGCATATGCTTCATAATGATCTTCTTCTGTCGGTTCCTGGCCGCCGTAAAGATACAGGAATTCGGTACGGTATAAACCAATCCCCTCGCCGCCTTTTTCGACAACGATCTGGGCTTCATCCGGAAATTCAATGTTTCCCATCAACTGAATATGGACCCCGTCGCGTGTATCGGCAGGGAATTCACGCAGCTCATCCAGTTTGCTGGTGAATTGTGTCATCTGTCGGGAATATTGATTGTATTGACTTAATGTATCTTCGTCCGGGTCGATAACCACTACACCGCGATAGCCGTCCACGATCACCACACACTCCGGAGGAACTTCAGAGGACATATCTCCCAAGGCGACCACCGCGGGAATTCCCAGGGACCTGGCCACAATGGCCGTATGACTGGTCCGTCCGCCTTTTTCCGTCGCAAATCCCTTCACGAAACTCTTGTTAAAACCGGCTGTTTGCGTCGGCGTCAGGTCGCCTGCCAGGATCACAACCTCCTCCCGCAAATGATCCACCTCTTCCTGGCGTTTGCCCAGCAGGAAAATCAACAGGCGTTTTTCGATATCATAGATATCCGCCGCACGCTCACTGATATAGGGGTCATCAATGCCCGCGAAATGAGAGGCGATTTCTCGAAGGATGGCCGAAACCGCGTATTCAGCCGTCACCAGCTCTTTCGAGATGAAATCCGTAATGCGCTTTCGGAAGCTGCGGTCCCGCAGAAACCGCATATGAACCGCAAAAATATCCTGGATATTGTTCTTCTTAATGTCCTGCGACGAACCAATTTCCTCCAGCTCTGAAATCGCCGTTGAAAACGCCTTGCGCAATCGCTGAATTTCTCTCGCACGATTGGATGGAAGTATCGAGCGGCGCGGAATGCGATAATCCTTCGAGTCAATCAGCATCGGCTTTGCAATGGCAATACCCGGCGAAACAGCGATTCCCTTCCTGATTTCCATGGATTATACCGATCCTTCCTTCTCACTGACACTCGCTTGGGAATCATCAGCAAATTTATTTTCAACCAGTCCCCGTAAGGCCTGAATTGCCTGGCCGGCGTCCGGGCCGACCGCAGTAACCTTCAACCGTGTTCCGCAGGTGGCCGCGAGCATCGTCATTTGCATAATACTTTTGGCGTCTGCACAGACATCCTGATGACGGACGGAAATATCCGAATCAAACGAGTTGGCTAAATCGACAAACAGCATCGCAGGGCGCATGTGCAATCCTTCCGGATTGCGAATTTCAACCTCAATTTCATGTGTCGATTTGGACACGCGTCAACTCCTGAACTGATATACCGGGCACGCCAATTTCTGATTAACTGTCGTCCTCATCCGCATCTTTTATCGCTTCGATAATGGCTTCCGCTGTCTGGGCCTGACGGAGAAAACGGCGGAAGTCGTCTTTTTGGAGATTCTTGAAGATAGTCTCCATCGCCTGTAAATGTTTGTCCGGGTTCGCTGTGGGACTCAGCAACAGAACCACAGAATAAACCGGTTGTTTATCCAAAGACGCAAAATCAATTCCCTGCTGTGAACACCCCACCACGGCGACAGGTTCCGTAACGGACTCATGCTTGACATGAGGAACCGCAACCCCCTTACCGATACCGGTACTGGCCTCATTTTCCCGCTTGACGACCGCTTTGGCCAAATTCTTTGCATCGACCCCTTTCATTTTTTGACGGTCCACCAGCGACTTCACCAATTCGCTGATCACGTCATCGCGCTTATTTGAATTCAACTGGGCAACAATCGCCTTAAAACAAACGATGTCGGCTAACTTCATAATGACTCCTTAGTACCAAATGTACTTTTTATCTGAACGGGAAATTTACGAACATTTCCCATACACTTACAATTAAGACGCGGTCGTTTCTTCATCAGGAAGTTGCGAGGCCCCCCGAATTTCAGCCACGGACGGGGCTTTGTGGGTTCGTTGTTTTTCTTTGGCCTTTTTTAACTGGCGTTCCATTTTATGAACAACCGTATCAATACACGTATACGTATCAGTGCCTGTTTCCTTGGCAATCAGCATGTCGTTATGTTCGGCATGGACAATGATTTCCACCGATTGACCGCCGCCTTCGTTTCCGTCTAAGACGACTTCAATCTGGCCGACGCTGTCATAATAACGCGGCAGCTTTGAAACTTTCTCCTCAACATGAGAACGAATGGCGTCAGTAATCTCAATGTGCTTTCCGGTAATTGTTATCAGCATTGTTCATATCTCCTCAATAGTGTTATGATTCCGTCTGTTTTTCTTGTTCTTTTCGGGATGCTTCAAACGCCAGATGCTCGGCCGGCGTTATTACACCTCCACTGATGACAAATCGAAGGGCCTCTTCAATTGACATTTCCAGTTCGATTGTTTCGGTCCTGGGCACCATGATCACATACCCGGTAAACGGCGTCGGGGACGTCGGAACAAAAACCGTGAGAAAATCCGTCGCCCTTGCCAGGGATACCTTTTTAAGCCCGGTTCCCGTAACCAGCCCCACGGACCATGTGTCTTTTCTCGGGTACTCAAAAGCAACGACCTTACTGAATTCCAGACTTTTTTTGGCCAAAAAAAAGTCCGTCACCTGCTTGATATAGGGGTAAACCTGCCGCACCAGCGGAATGCGCATCAGGTTTCTTTCCACATAATGCCAGATGGTTCGTCCGGCCACGCTGGCCAAAAAGGCCCCGATGAAGCAGACTCCGATAATGGCAACAAAAAAACCTGTGATGCGCCCCGGGCCGTAAACCCAGAAATCTTTCAGGAATTGTTCATCCCAATTACTCGAAAATACACGGATCAACTTAACGATCCCGGTATTGATATGGACACTGACCTTGCCCTGAATAAAAATATAACACTGAACAAATATCCATATCGTCAGGATGGTCGGCAATAATGCAGCCATCCCGCGAAAAAAATACGAACGAAAGTTTTTAAAAGCTTGCATCGTTGCGTACGAAGTCCCTGCTAAATCAGCCAAAATATTATTCAAAATCACACATTTGTGATTCTAATTCAAAGGTTTAAGTCTGTTTTACATCAGGCATTATGGGGTAAATAAGCGACCGCGTCAACAAAAAACTAACCTGGGGGTTGTATGTTACGATGTGTCCCGGTCAAATGAACAACCATCCCTGGCAATGACGCCAAAACCCAAACGAACCGATGGCAAAAAGCCAGCGCTGTAGCCGCTTCCTGCTCCGCTCCGGTAAACTGGACAAACAGCAACACCAATCCGCCTTCCAAAATACCGATTCCGCCGATACTCAACGGCAGCGAACCGATCACCCACATCATCGGAAAGAAGATAAAATAATACTGGATTCGAGCTGTCATGTCGAGATCGCAACCAATCAGCCAGAAGCAGATAATCACCATACTTTGAAAAAAGATCGTAATTCCAAGGCCAAAAACGAGGACTAAGGGATATTTCACATATACCAACATTACCTCTTTTATATGATACAGAAGGTAAATAATATGGCCATAAAGTCTTTTAAAGAAACGCTTTAATTCGAAAATTCCGGCTAAAACAAAAACACATCCCAGAAAAAACAGGCCGATAAGCATTATCTGTGACGTGGAAAGTTGGATTTTATTGAAAAATCCACCGACTCCCTGCCCATCCTTGCGAATCGCATGAAAAATCTCCGCGCGACCTTTCATGAAGATCAAATAACTGGTAATTGCCAGAACAAACGTTGAAATCAGGCCAATAACCCGATCAACCGCAACCCCTAAGGCCGCCTGAAGCTTTTTATCGGTATGTTTGGATACATACCAAGCCCGAACCAAGTCCCCGCCAACGGCACTTGGCATAAAATTTGTGAAAAATTGTCCCAGATAAGTCAATTTGATTGCCATAAACAAAGGTATGCGAATACCCTGAGCACGCATAAAGACCCACCACCGCAATGCAATCAGGGACAACCCCGCCACAAAGACAACGACTGCAAGTAAAAAACGGGATATGCTTAATCGCCTGAATGTTTGTGCCAACTCGGTAATATCAACATTCTTAAAAATCAACCAGCAAGCGACTGCGGCGATACTCACACGCACGAGAATTGACAAATAGGATGTTTTTTTCTGTGTTTCAGTGTTTGCCAAAGTTGTTCCCTGAAAATTGCTTGTTTTTTATTAAGATACCGTGTAAAAGACCCTTTTTCAATAAAAAATACAACGGAACTGTCAGCTGAATGCTCGGCATTTTTGTAAATGTTCGATCTGGAGTTAATATATGAGTGCCAACAAAGAAATCGAAGAAGGCCTTGAATTTGTACCAAAATTTGACGCAAACGGATTGATTACCGCCATTTCACAGGACGCCGCCACCGGTGAGGTTCTCATGGTGGCTTATATGAATGAAGAGGCCCTGAAACTGACACTGGAAACCGGAAATGCGGTTTTTTTTAGCCGCTCTCGTAAAAAACTGTGGAAAAAAGGCGAAGAGTCGGGCCACGTTCAGAAAGTCGAAAAAATATTAGTTGATTGCGACCAGGATTGTCTGATTCTAAAAGTCACTGTTGACCAGGGTCAATGCCACGTTGGCTATCAATCCTGTTTTTACCGTGCGATTAAACAGAACTCGAAAGATAATTTGGAATTTGTTGCAGAGAAAGTATACGACCCAAAGCAGGCCTATCATAAGTAAAAGACAAAGAAACCCTGATATGGCTGTTTTTTGTTCCAGCTACTCTGCACAGGGTATAAATCATAATATAACCCAAAGCAATATCCCCGTCGTGCCGGTGAGTGAGATTTTTTAGTGGCGCATTATATACTCTTTTCTTACAATGACTTACGTTAACATTATTCACTTTTTTTAGGAGTAAGTCATGGACGATAAAATGATCACCGCAAAAGAGTTGCAAGCTACTTTAGACCAAGAGATTAAAGCGATGCTTCAGGAAGTTGCCGCGGCGATGAATCAGGCCAGAGACGGATCGATTATCGCTGATTCCGAGGAACCGGTCCGCGATGC
>JAOUFG010000163.1 GCA_029858345.1 Phycisphaerae bacterium | reverse complement strand
TCGTCGCTCCATGACTTTTCCTTTCCATGGGGACTATTCCCCTGGAAAGTTACTCGTATAAATGACTTACAAAACTTTAATTATGTTGGACAGTAAAAATAGCGATGTTAACATTTTTACCATTAATCATTTTTGCCTATTTACTGGGTGCCTTGCCGTTTGGCTTTCTGATCGGAAAGGCCCACGGCAAGGACCTGCGCCAAATCGGCTCCGGCAACATCGGCGCCACGAATGCCGCGCGTGTGCTGGGCAAAAAATGGGGCGTGGTCTGTTTCCTGCTGGATGTGGGCAAAGGATTGGTGCCGATGCTGCTGGTGCCGATGCTTGGCCTGGTCAATGAAGAACCCACCACGCAGCATCTCCTGCTGTGGATACTGGTCGGTGTGGCGGCGGTGCTGGGACATGTTTTCCCGGTGTACCTTGGCTTTAAGGGCGGCAAAGGTGTCGCGACCAGTTTGGGCATCGTGCTGGGGCTGTGGCCCTACTTTACGATCTGCGGGATTGCGGTGTTTGTGATCTGGGCAACCACACTGGCGATCTGGCGGTATGTGTCGCTGTCGTCCATCATCGCGGCGGTGAGTTTTCCGTTTATTTTGATCGGCTGCATCATTTCCATCGAATCCTGGAGCTTTAACCAGTTGTGGCCGCTGGTCAGCATCGCCGTGTTAATGGCCCTGCTTGTAGTCCTGCGCCACCGCACCAATATCGTCCGCCTGCGAAACGGTTCCGAAACAAAAGTGTTCCAAAAGAATACCCTTTAGGGTAAGAAATTTCGCGAGGACGACTCTAAAGTGGTTTGAAAAATGACATAGCCGCGCAGTGGACTCATTTTTTAGTTGGATTGGTATCAGAACTGCGTTGCTGTTTGCCGGGCTTTTTGAATGCTGCCTTCCACGGCCTGCCGGGCCAAGTCTTCGCCTCCGGCCAATGTCGGCTCAACGACAATCGAGCGGATATCCTCAAACCCGATAAAGTCGAGGATTTGCTCCATGTAGGGTTTTTGCTTGTCGTATTCGACCGCGTCCAAATACGCCCCCCCGCGGGCATAAATCACCACCACCGGCTTACCCTTGACAAGCCCCTCATAGCCGTTGTCGCCGACCTTGAACGTATAGCCCGGCTGAACCAGAATATCGATATACTGCTTGAGGCGGTACGGAATGCCGAAATTCCACATCGGCAGCGAGATGACATACTTGTCGGCGCTCTTGAATTTTTCGATGATCGTCTCGACCGCATCCCAGGCCTGCCGTTCTTCGGCAGTGTGTTCGGCGCCGTGCATAATGGTATATTTGGCCTGAACCGTCAAGCCGTCGAAACTCGGCAGGTCCGCTTCAAAGACATTGAGGGTTTCGACAGTATCATCCGGATTGGTTTGTTTGTAGCTGTCCAGAAACGCTGCCGCAACCTGATTGGATTTGGACCGTTCTTTTCGAGGCGACGCCTGAATATAGAGTAGTTTTGCCATAATCGTTTTCTCTTGTTTTAAGTTTATACACTTTTTACGACGGCAGGGATGGGCTGTTCGTCATTGATTGAAGGCATCGATTTATAAACCAAAGTGCAGAATTATAATTCAACTCCGGCGATTTCGGCGTTGCATTGGGGGCAGCGGTAATCGTCGATCACGTTTTTGGCGACATGGTAGCCCACACGCTCGATCAGTAAGGTACCGCAACTGTAACAATAAGTGGATTCGGCCCGGGCACCGGGCAGATTGCCGACATAGATATACCGCAGGCCCGCTTCTTTGCCGATATCCATCGCCCGCTCCAGCACCGCCCCGTCCGTTGGGCGGGTATCCGTCATTTTGTACTGCGGATAAAAGCGGCTGACATGCCAGGGAATATCCACCGACACGCCGGCGATAAACTCAGCGATGGATCTGAGTTCGTCCTCGGAATCATTCTTGCCGGGAATCAGCAGCGTCGTCAGTTCCATCCAGATATCGGTATGCTTTACAATGTATTCAATATTGTCTTTGACCGGCTGAATGTGGGCCTTGCAGAGATCTTTGTAAAACTGTTCAGTGAAGGCCTTCAGGTCGATATTAATCCCACCCAGCCAGCCCTTGGCCGCATCGATAGCCTGCTTCGACATGTAGCCGTTACTGACAAACACATTGGCCAGCCCTTTTGATTTCGCCAACTTTGCCGTTTCTTCGGCCAGTTCAAAAAAGACCGTCGGCTCGGTGTAGGTATAGGCAATGCTCTTACAGTCGCTATCCACTGCGGCCCGAACAATCTGCTCCGGCGTATAGGCACTGCCTTCGAGGACGTTCTCGGTATCGGCCTGGCTGATCTGCCAGTTCTGGCAGAAAATACAGCGGAAATTACAGCCGGGGCAGGCGATGGAAAAACTTTTGGAACCGGGCTGAAAATGAAACAGCGGTTTTTTTTCGACGGGATCAGGATTGGCAGCGCAGAGTTTATCGTAATTCAGTGAATACAGCGTCCCGTCAATATTTTTTCGAACAAAACAACGGCCCTTTTTTCCGTTGGCGATCTTGCAATTCCAGTTGCACAAAAAACAGTGAACCAAATCGCCGGACGGTTCCCAGAGAACGGCTTTTTTCAGATGTTCACTCGCTTCAGTCATACCGTCAATTATATGATTTGCACATGCAGATACAAGGAGAATGTTTTGGGGAAATGGTTGCGATAGGCGCATAAAAAAAGGGAGGCCGGCGTTTTTTTAACGATATGTGGGCCGCACTCCCTGTTGCCACGGTGCCGTTATCGTGCCTTACCGCGGGCGGCACAAGGCGTTAATCGCCACTCTGCACTGGCAACACATATAATATACACAAAAAACACCGCCAAGTCAAGAAAAAACACCTCTCGTTATTGAACTTTCACTAAAACGTCCAGATACTGCACACCCCATACCAAAGCTTCTTCGTGCGTATTAAAAAAGACATCAAGCTTGTCATTTTTTATCGCACCCCCGCGGTCCTTTACTTCAACCGGTTCGCTTTTGTTGTATCCCGGGATGATCATCTCGGTACCGAACGGGTAGCGTTTATCCGCAGCAACAAATCGGTCGCCATCCTGAATATGGTGATTGCACGCTGTAATGCCGTCCGAATACGCCCCGCAGCACTTGCCGCACGGGCAATACGCTGTAACCCGCATTCGAACAACCCGCCAGGAATCGTCAGGGCTCTCCTTCGCATCAACGGTCTCCGGTTCATCTGCCATAAGCGATTGATTTTGCGGTAAACCGCCGGCTGTCATTTGATGCGATGTGTCGGATTGGCTCGCAAAGACACGCTGCGATAAAACCAGAGACATCGACAGTACAAGCGTTAAGGTTGAACCGGCAATAATTCTCGCCCATTGACCGCTGCGGCCACATGAAATGGATGGACCTTTTCTCACAAGCATCACCCTTTCCGAAAAACAAAAAATTCAGTGTTCGTTTCTCTCTCAGGAACCAACCCCAACAATTGAAACCGAGCATCTCGATTTCAATCATCGTCCTGTCTTAAAGAAAAAGGCGATCCTTGCCTGGTGTGTCACAGGCCCCGCACTGCGGTACTTCCTGTGATGTCATCAGGATATGTAGTAAAAACGATGAAGTCAAGCGTATTTCGCCGGAAGAAAAATTGCGGGACCGATAAATATGGTTTTTTTCAACCCGAAAACAATGCTTTATTGAGGTGGATAAAAATTAAAAGGATTCCGGACTCGGGAAATACAGTCCCTTTTTCGAAAACCGTTTTTTGAGGGTCGATTCCTGGCAACCAAGATACTCGCCAAATGAAAACGAGCCGCGGGCTTCCGTGCCCACGACTCCTGCGATACCTGTATAAGTACGCCTCAACACGATACAATAAGCGCACAATTTAACTGTGTTATGAAATCTGAATTACTCCTTTAATGACATGTCCATCCTGCTCTCATCATCCACTCCGCCTCTCTTCGTTTCAATTGGTTCTGATCACGGGTGAAAACCCTTAAGCACCTGCATCATTCACATAGAATTATATCGCCCGCGTCACTCCATGCAAATAATTTCTTCAAAAAATTTTATTTTGGGCGCTTCTTTTTTTTCTTCTCTGCGGTGGTCATAACGCCAATGACAAGCGCTGAACGGAATCCGTGTCAAAAGCACGGGTGTTCGCTTAAGATAGTGTGCATCCGTGCCTCATCACATAACTCCAGAACTGTTGCCAGCGGCCCGTTGTTAACTTTAATGTTCGCAATGCAAGAACACAACTGGCGCCATCCTCTTTCCAC